>JBJXGR010000559.1:0-65231 GCA_046160045.1 Bryobacteraceae bacterium | reverse complement strand
TCGAGCAGTCCTCGCGATTTCAGATCCTTGAGTAACCCTGCGATCGGCTTGTCGGTCGCACGGGCGTTGTCGCGATGACCTTCGAGAAGGCGTCCGTGCTGGTCCCACCGGTCGTGCCCGCGGAGTTTCGGCGTCAGGCACTCCACAAAGCGCACGCCGCGCTCCACCAGGCGGCGCGCCATCAGGCATTGGCGTCCGAACGCCGCCGTCTCCGGCTCATTCATACCGTACAGGTCGAGCGTCGCCTGGGTTTCCTTCCCCAGGTCGATCAACTCCGGCACGGCGCTCTGCATGCGATAGGCAAGCTCGTAGTTCGAGATGGCGGCTTCGAGTTCGGTCAGTTCTCCCAGCCGCGCCACCGCTCCGCGATTGAGCTTGCGGAGCAGCGCCAATTTCGTTTTCTGGAGTTCGGGCTGGGCCTCCCGCGGCTCGACGTTCGAAATCGGGTGCGGGCCCGGCCGGAACAGCGTTCCCTGATAGGCCGCCGGCAGGAAGCCGCTGCCAAAGTTGTCCATGCCGCCGGCGGGAATCAGCCCGCTGTCGAGCACGACGAACGCCGGGAGGTTATCGGACTCGCAGCCGATGCCATAGGTCAGCCAGGCCCCCATGCTCGGGCGGCCCTGTATGGCGAACCCGGTGTGAAGCATGTAGTTCGCGGCCGTGTGTTCGGAATTATCCGCGACCATCGATCGAACGATGGCCATCTCGTCGACGCAGGTCGCGACGTGGGGAAACAACTCGCTGACATCCGCGCCGCACTGGCCGTGCTTCGAGAACTTCCACGGCGACCCGAGGATGTTGCCGTTATCGTTGAACTGCGTGGGCGGGGCTTTGATCGGCAGCGGTTTTCCGTGATCGCGCGCAAGCAGGGGCTTGGGGTCGAACGTGTCCACCTGCGACGGGCCGCCATCCATATACAGGAAGATCACCGACTTCGCCTTCGCCGGAAAATGCGTGGGCTGGACCGCCAACGGATTCACCGCGTGGCCCGATGCCGCGCGCAGGGATTCAGACGAGGCGATTGCCGCCAGCGCCAGACCTCCAAATCCGTTGGCGCACCGGCACAGCAGGTCGCGCCGCGACATCTCAATGGACATAGGCAAACTCCGTCGCGTTGAGCAGGACATGGGCGAATTCGACCAACGGATTCGCTCTCCCGCCGGACTCCCGTTCCACCTGCCGCATGAAAGCCAAGGCCTGCGCCAACTCCTCCGCGCCGGGAGGACGGGCAAACGCTTCCCTGTACATCCGCCGCACGCGGGCCGGTCCGGCCGGTTCGACGCGTACGAGACGTTCGGCCCACTTCCTGGCCTCCAGGTGCGTGAACGAGCTGTTCATCAGATACAGCGCCTGCGAAGCCACCGTCGAGACGCTGCGCCGGCCGATGGTCGAGATGGGCTGCGGATAGTCGAACGTCAGCATCATGTCGGGAAGGAAATTGCGGCGCACATTTATGTAGATGCTGCGGCGGCCGTTGCCGTCGACCGGCCCGGACTTCGGCTTACCCCTCGGATCGCTGTCCATGTAGGGACTCACGTAGACGGGCACGGGAGGGCCGAACATTGCCGGACCCAGGGTTCCCGCCACCGCCAGGATCTGGTCGCGGAGGATCTCGGCCTCCAACCGCCGCACCGGCATGCGATGCAGCAGTTCATTGCGCGGGTCGGCGACCTCTGCTTTCCGGTCGTCCGGCCGGCTGGACATCTGATACGCCGACGACAAAAGCATCTCGCGATGCAGTTTCCTGATCGACCAACCCTGCTCGATGAAACGGCGGGCCAGGTAGTCGAGCAGTTCGGGATGGCTCGGCCGGTCGCCGGTCATGCCGAAATTGTCCGGAGTGCGCACCAGGCCTTCGCCGAAGTGATGCTTCCACATCCGGTTCACCATCACTCGCGCCACGAGGGGGGAGGCACTGGTGAACATGCGCCGGGAAAGTTCCAGCCTCCCGCTGCCTTCGGTAACGGGAGGCTCCTGGGAAAAGAACTCGAGAAAACGGCGCGGCTGCGGATCGCCGGGAGTATGTGGATTGCCGCGGATATGGAGCGGAACATCCTTGGGCTCTCCATCGGCCGTGGCCAACGCAAAGTACGCGGAAGGGATCTGCGCGTCCAGCTCCGCCTCACGCCCAATGGCAGGAGCGTGAGGACCTTCGTTCGGAGGCGGCTCCCTCGAATCCGAGAAGCAGATCCGGTCGACGGCAACGTAGCTCGACGCGTCGTAGTCGCCGATCTCGAAGTGGGCCAGATTACCCTGTCCCATGCGCGCGTCGATGGTCTTCCATTGCATCCGGTCGTCGCCCCGCACGACGCGCCCGCCGTTGGTGTATTCATCGGCGAACAGCCGGACCATTCCGCCGCCGGCGAGGCGAACATGAATGTAGCGCTGCTTGATCAGGAACTGCCGCGAGACCAGCGCCCCCGTCAGCTTGAGCGAATAGCGGCCGGAGTGGGCGGTCCCGCCGGTGGGATCGTCGCCAAAGGCGAGGCCCGTCCGGAGCCAGCGCGCAAAACCGGGCTTCGAGAAATCCTCGAACAGCTCATACCGGGAGTCGAGCGCCGGTTTCGTCGCGGCCCCTCCGTTCTCACCGCGCGGCAGCAGCCGCTTCACCCGCTCCACCACCGCCGGTGCATCGGCCGAAGCCTGCCGCAGGCGTGAGCTGTGCAGGAACCCGGCCAGCGAATAATAGTCGCGCGACGAGATGGGATCGAACTTGTGATCGTGACACCGCGAGCACGCCACGGTCAGTCCCAGAAAGGTCTTGCCGATCACGTCGATCTGATTGTCGATGCGGTCGGCGAGGGCTTGATACGTGTCGACCGGGGTATTGATGATCTCGCCGAGCCAGTAGAATCCGGTCGCGACGGTGGTCTCATCGATCAGGCCATCGGGGGTCACGCGCCGGTCCGGAAGCAGGTCGCCGGCGAGTTGCTCCCGAACGAAACGGTCGTAAGGCAGATCCTGGTTGAACGCCCGGATGACGTAGTCGCGATACCTCCAGGCGTTCGGCTTGTCCTGGTCGAACTCGTGTCCATCGGTTTCGGCGTAGCGCATCAGATCGAGCCAGTGGCGCGCCCATCGCTCGCCATAATGCGGGGACTCGAGCAACCGGTCTACCACTGTGGCGAAGGCCCGCGGCGAGCGGTCGGCCAGGAACGCGTCGACCTCGCCGGGGCTCGGCGGCAGGCCGATCACATCCAGGTACACGCGGCGAAGAAGCGTCCGCCGATCGGCTGGACCCGCGGGCTTCAGCCCTTTCTCCTCGAGTTTGGCCAGCAGGAAGCGGTCGATGGGCCCGCGAGCCCACCGGTCGGCGCGCACCGGAGGCGGAGGCGATTCCTTCAGCGGCTGAAAGGCCCAATGCCTGCGCGCACGAGCGAAGTCGATCCCTTTCGGCTTGGCGGCAGCCGTCTCGTCTGTGCGCGGGTCCGGCGCGCCCATCCGCACCCACGTCTCAAAGTCGCGGATCTGGGTTTCAGTGAGCCTGGCCTTCGGAGGCATCTGAAGCTTGGGATCGAGGTAGCGAATGGCACGGATCAGGCGGCTCGATTCGGGATCGCGCGGGACGAGTGCCGGCCCGCTGTCGCCACCCTTGGCCAAGCTGTCCTTCGAACTCAACCGGAGCCCGCCCATGGGCCGCTCGGCCTTGGGACCGTGGCAGTCGTAGCACCGTTCCACCAGCACGGGCCGGATCTTCTTCTCAAAGAACTCCGCCGCCTCGGGTTCCACGGTGAACCCCGAGTGAGCCAGCAAGAGGACCAGGCACAGGCTCCGCATACGTGAATGTTCCCTATTGTAGAGGGTCCCGGCGGTCGCGGGTCGCCCTTGGGCGGTTTCGGGCATCAGTGGGCCTTCTTTCGTCAGGGTAACGGGCAGTTCCGGCGACGGAAACTCGTCGTTTTTGCAGGTGACTGAAACGAAGGCGCAAAGAAATTTTTGTTCGTTGAACCAGGCGGGAAGGTCCGGGGCGTTCCCTGCCGGTGGGACGAAGTGGGACAGAAGCGCGACGTCCCGGTTGGAAGCGGGACAAGGCGGGTATGAGTTAGATGGCGAAGTGGGACAAGTGGGACAGAATTCAGGGGTTTTGGGGACAAGTGATTGTACAGAATAGAGTTAGGTGTGGGACGCGAAGTGGGACGTTCCGGGACACGGCATTTCTCCAGAATCGCGCAGAGGACGAATCGGCTACCTCCTTCACTCCATTCCCCAGGGTAGCGGAAGGCCCGTCCGACCGAAACTTGCGGTTTTCGCATGTGGCTGAAAACAGGACGCAAAGAAAACGAAGACCGTTGAACTGAGGGGCCGCTCACCGGGGAGTCGCGGTGCTTTCTGCCGGCCAGCCACTCGGGAAATGTCCAAAGACCCGAGCCGCAAGTGGATCAGGTGGCCGTCGTCGGAAACGCCCGATGAAAGGTGGGCCAAACGCAACGGCAACGGGAGTGGACGTCCCCAGGTTTCCCCTCAACGGCTTTGTCGCCCAGATCGGCAGCCGAGGCGAAGGCAGCTTCGCGGACTTCGAGCAACGCGTGCGATACGGCCAGGTGATCGACGAGGTCAGCGCCGGCCAGCGCGTCACCTACTATCGCCGTCAGGGCATGCAACTCGGCATCTCCCACAGTCTGTCCCTCGACGGCCTCAAGTACGTCCTGATCGACGACCGACCGCAGCCCTGGCCGGCGTTCGTCGTCAACGGTCAGGCAACCTGGACGGTCCCTACACGCTGAGTGAGAGGTTGAAGGTGCGCACACTGGCTTCCAGCCACTCCCTCGGGGGACGGCTGGGTTATGGCGCCAACATCCAATACAGTAAGCTCCCGGTTTGCTGCGGCTTCAGTTTGTCCCGCTGTTGCGGAGGCGTTCGCTGCCGGAACAAGGTGTCGATATCCAGGAGAATGGAGTTCTTGAACACGTAACCGTGGCCGAGGAAATCGGTATCGGCGAGGCTGGCATCAATCGAGTCCACACCGTCTACGATCACCATTCTTTCCGAATCGCCGGCACGCGGCTCCCCGTGCACTTTCTTCGAGGCGAGAAGCGCCTTGTCCTTGGAGGATGCATAGAGCGTGATGCGCTCAGCCTTACCCTTGATGGCCGCCGCCATCTGTTTGAAGACGCCGGCATCGATGTCGGGGGCGGCGAGGACGACTTCGCGAAAGAGCGGGGAAGTCGACTTGGGCATGACCTCGAGCGCCTTCGTGAGGGCCCGGTTTCCCATACTATGCGCAATCAAGTGGATGGTGCTCGCGCCCGATTGCCTGCTGAGGGCTTGCAGGAAATCGGCCAGATGCTTCCATGTCCACTCGATGTTGTTCTCATCGAAAGTGTACTTGGCGACTTCGCCTTGCGAGGGCCAACTGTAGAGAACCGGAGCGCCGCTGAACCTCAGATCGTGGGCGATCTGCGCGGTCCTGCGCGCAGCGTCCTCGAACGTCGTGTTGTAGCCATGGACGAAGACAAACGCCTCCTTTCCGGGGGAACCCGAGACGCGCGTCCGCAGTTCCGAAAAGAACCGGTTGCCGTCCAAGGGAACCACGGACATTAGCACGACGTGGCGTTCGGGGTCGGGGCGAAACTCCAGTTTCCACCACACGGGAGATTCTAGTTCGCCGATCTGGTGGCTGAAGGGAACGCTGACCTCGCAGGCTCCAAGTTCGAGCATTGGAGAGTTCCCTTCCGCCTCGAGCCGTGCGCCTCCGTAGAAGAGCGCAGGCTGCCTGGAATTGGAGCGCTTACGATCCGTGGCGTAGAAGATGCGAACGGTTGCGTGTTTCTGGCGAGGAAGGGGAGTGGGCGCCCACTCCGCGGGCGGCGACCGTCGCGCCACTGGAGCCTCAGCGACCCTCCCGGAAGGCGCCGCGGGGGGCGGAGGGGGCGATGGGGCCAAGGCACGCGATGGTTTCATCAGAAATACATCCACTCGCCGCGATTCCTCCGCCACGAGCGGGACGCCCCGCAAAAGACCGTCGGTGTAATCCGCCGCGTGGACGCGGATCGTGTAGTTGCCCGAACGAAGACCCTCCATGACGAACTGACCGGAGGCGTCTGTGGTAGCGATCCGCTCTTCGTTCGTGGATTCATTGATGATCGTGACGTTCGCGCCGCTTACGGGCTGACCGTAGCAGGTCACAACGCCACTGATACTGCCCTGTGGCGATTGCGCCCGGGACTGGACACACGCCAATAACGCGAATGACAGCAAGGCCAATCGAAGGACAGTTCTCGGGACGGCGACAACCGCGCGCGCGCCCGGCCAACAGTCAGTACGAGAACGGACAGGCATTTCATTCCTCCCAAACGGCTCCAACCGACGAATCGGCCGCCACTAGTGATAGCGTGAACTGGGGGCAAAACCCGCCACGGGGAACAGAAGGAACCCACCCGTTGAGACCATTCGGCCGCGGTGGCGCCTGCAGTCGGTCGACAGTGCGTCTGGGCCGTGACAAATCGGTTGGGAAACGTGGGGAGAACCGGGGCCGTCCAACGCGTTTCCCGCTTTCCGTCAACGACACTCGAATCCAATCAACCACTTGCACACAAGCAACGACCGCGCACGCAGTCGCGCTGTCCCGGGTTTCCATGTGGAGACCCACCCTCCCCTCACTACTTGCCACACCACAACGGAAGGGAATTCCTTGGGACCTCCGCGCTAACGTGACGATAGAAATAGAAAAGGAAGGGACCTCCCTGTTCGATGGGTGGCGATTCGCGAGCGCAGCGTCCTCGGCGGCTTCTGGTTTCGTCAGGAGCTCCTCTGCGAGTTCACCAACCAACGGCGACACCTTCTTCCCGCAGGCGGGCCTCGCCCACCGGTTCGAGGAGGTCCCTGCCTGATGGCCTTCACCGCCGGTCGCGACCTCGGCCGCCAGCGCGACCCCTCCGGCCTCGCCCTCCTGGAACCGCGCCAGCATCCGGCCGGATGGGACCCGGTCGACTTCTGCCAACTCACCCGCCCGAATCTCTGCGTGAGCTACCCGCACTGTTTCCCGCTCGGCACGCCGTGTCCGGCCGTCGTCGCCTCCGCACTTGGGCCGTAGGTTCCTTGGCGGTGCGGGAAGGGACCCGTCGCTTGAGGCTCGGGGCTGCGACGCGTCTTTCGGTTTTTCAACCAAGCTACCCCACGGCTGAGGAGGTGTGCGGAAATCAAATTGTCCGCTCCCTTCCGGTCGCGGCTCCGAAGAAACGCAACCCCACGATGAATTGCGTGTGCGGAAATTGGATGCTCAAGCCCTCCCTTGCGGTCAGGCCTCGGACAGTGCACTCGGGAGGGGTCGAGGGTGTCGCCCACCCCACGGCTGACGCCGTTGGCTCGAGTCAGGTCGCAACCCCACGATGAATAGCGTGTACGGAAATTGGATGCGCAAGCCCTCCCTTGCGGTCGGGCCTCGGACAGCGCATTCGGGAGGGGTAGAGACCCCTAATCCCCCACGTCGAAACCGTGCTGCCGGCGGTGATGCGGGCCATCGTACAGCTTGGTCGACTTGAACAGTTCGTGCCGCCCGTCGCCCCCTTCCTCCTTCACCCGCGAAATCAGCGTTCCCTGCTCGGCCTGCGTCATCGGCTTGAAGGTGCGCGCGATGGCCAGATCCTGTTCGAGTTGCGCCATGCTCGTGATCCCCACCACCTGCGATGTGATGGGCAGGCTCAGGCAATACCGGAAACACTCCTCGACCGTCAGCCCGGCCTTGGACGGGATACGCCCCTGCGGAAATCCTCCGGCCAGTCCTTTCATCCCGATCACCCCGACGTTCTTCCGGAGGCACACCGGCACCACTTCCTTCTGGAAGCTGCGATAGTGCGCGTCCATGACGTTGATCGGCATCTGCGCGGAATCCCACGGGTGGGGTTTGCCCAGCATCTTGAGATGAATACGCGGGTCCTTGTGCCCGGTGAAGCCGATGTAGCGGACCTTCCCCGCTTTGCGCGCTTCCAGGGCCGCTTTCAGTCCGCCCTTTTCGAACACCCAGTCCGGGTCGTTGTCGTAGACCATCTCGTGGAACTGCCAGAGGTCCAGGTGATCGGTTTTGAGCCGCCGCAGACTCTGGTCCAGGCAGCGCATGGACCCTTCGTAGTCCCGCTCGCAGTTCTTGGTCATCAGGAAGACCTTCTTGCGATAGCCGTCCTGCGCCAGCGCATCGCCCATCGACTCCTCGGCGAAGCCGTCGTGATAGTCCCACGCGTTGTCGAAGAAGGTCAGCCCGTTGTCGATGGCGTGGTGCATGATGCGGGCGGCCTCCTTCTTGTCCTTCACGGTCCCGATATGCCAGCCGCCAAGACATAAGATGGAGACGCGCTGCCCGCTGCGCCCGAGGACGCGCGTGGGCATCCCCGTGGCGGAAGCCCCGGACGTTTGTGCGATCACCTGTTCTGCCAGCGCCGTCGTTACGGCGGATTGGCGAAGAAAGTCACGTCGTGAAGTTCTCATCGATCTCCTCCTGCAAAAGCCAGCCACCGCCCCCTGAAGAGGTTGTGAAAAATTCCCTCCCGAACAAGGCTGAAGTTCTGCCCGTTCTCCTTCGGAGCCGCTACCGTCAGGGAGCGGTGGATTCTCACCGGTCGCCCTGCATCGCCACCGCTCGCTCACGCTCGCGGCTCAGAAGGCTTGGTGGCTGGCTCCTTCCCGATTTCCCGAATCTCGCAAGGAGCGGTCGAACGCCGATCCAGGACAAAACTCAAGACAGAGTCTACTCAATCTCGCCCGCGATTGCTATTCGATGGCGCCCTCACTTCTTCGGCTCTTCCTTCTGTTTGCCGCGGCTCTTGAGCTGTTCCATCAGATCGCGGAACGTGTTCGGCGCCTGTTTTTGCTCCGGCGCCGTCTGCTGCGCGGGCTTCGCCGGTTCGGCCTGTTGGGAAGGTTTCGCCTCTTCAGCCGGCGGTACGGTCGTCGCTTGCCCGCCGCGAAGCACGTCCAGCACACCCTTGCCCCCCTTGCCACGAATGGTATCGATGACCTCGGTCGTGCGCTTCGCCGGATCTCCGCTCGTTGGGAAGAGGTTCTTCGCCCGCATTTCGGCCATGCGCTGCGGGTCGGGGGCGAAGCGGATATTCGGAAAGGTCCCCGACACGAGCGAGAGGATTACCAGTTCGCCCTTTCCATTGGCGAGTGCGGTGGTCAGGAACCCGCCGATCTGCTGGCCGCCGACGCGCTGGCTGAACTCGCGATCGAACACCGAGGTCAACCGCATGTTCATCGCCTGGTCGATCAGGTTCATGGTGCCTGCGGCGCTGAGCCCGCCTCCAGCGAATTCCAGGCGCAGGTCCTCGGTGGCGCCCACGCCATCGCGAAAATTCATGGAGCCGGAGAGTTTCGCGACATCGGTGAGACCCGCCTGCTTCTTGGCGTAACCCAGAAATCCGGCCAGGCCGGCGATTTCATTGACGATGTTGATGCCGGCGATCTTTCCGTCCTTCAGGTCGAACGCGGTTCGTCCGTTCAGCGAACGGGCGATGTCAACGCCCGGAAATGCGGTGAACTGCGTGTCGGCTTCCAGGTTCAGGGCGCCTTTGAGAACGCCTCTCCATGACGTCGCCGAAGTCAAGAGCTGATCGGCGTCCACGAGCTCGAGTTTGGTGCGCACCCCATAAACCGTACGTTCCGGACGCGTGTCGATGCTGATGCTGCCGGTCTGCTTGCCTCCGTACAACTCCGCCGTCACCGGGTCGAGGCGGATCAGACCCTTGTCGAGCACGCACGCCGCCTGCACCCGGTTCATCACCAGTTTCTGCAGCACCAACTTGCCGATGGTGATGGAGCCCGAGCCCCTCAAGCCGGCTGCCCCCCGGGTCTTGCCCTCCTTGCCGTCCGGGCCACCGGCGCTCAACTGGCGGAGTTCGTCTACGTTCACCTGGTCGATGTCCGCGCGAAACTCCAATTCGGGCGCTGCGAAATTACGGATGCTGATCTCACCCCGCAGATGGGAACTGCCCAGCGACATCGCGACATTGTCCAGCTTCGCGGAGTTCTGCTCGAACCGCAGCGACGCCGATCCGATCTGCAGCGGCTTTCGCAATGACGGCAGTTCGACCGATCCATTCTGAAGGGACAGCGAACCCGAGTAAGCCGGGTTCTTCACCGGGCCGTGAATAAGCACGTCCACCGCGGCGTTGCCGGTGCCCGAGATTCCGCGCGCCGCCTCCACACCCACCGCGTGGGCGATCCGCAGCAACTCCGTCAGGGTGGCCGAGGGAGCTTTGATCCCGGCATCCACGGTCGGGTTCTTCGACGTGTACCCGGCGAGCGCGAATGACCCGTTCAGCCGGGTCGCCCCGGACTCGATCGTAAACGGCCGGGAGCGAATGGTCTCCGGCGTCAGGTCCAGCGCCAACTCCGCCACCCTCACCGGTTCCGGCCATCCTTCGCCGCGAATCTCGATGCGGCTGCCTTGAAGCGACCCGCTCAGGGCCGGGCCGCCGGCGGGACCTTCCGCTCGCAGTTGGGCGTTGATCAGCCCCCGTACCTTGACGTCGGGGTCAAACGCCACCCCGGCCGCCGCGGCGAGTTGCGCTACCTCGTCGATCGTTGCGTTCGCCGCCGTCACCTCCAGATGCAGCACCGCCGGCGTCGCCTTGGTTTCCACTTTCCCTTTTGCCTGGATCGTCATCCCGCCGAGCTTCACATTCATCCTGGTCAAGTCGAGCTCATCGCGCGACATGTCCTGGCGCAACTGGTAATCGAGCGAGATCGTTTCCTTCAAGCTGTGAGAACGGGTCTTGAGATCGGCCAGGCGAAGATCGCCCTGGAGACCGAGCACCCGGTTCCTCATTTGGATGGACGCCTTGCCGGTCAACGTTCCATCAAGGGCAGCCACGGCGTCAGTCCGGAGGAACTTTCGCAGCCCGCCCAGGGACGCTTCGTCCAATGCCATAGTCCCGTCAAACGGTGACGCCATCACCCCGGCGGTGTCGAGCGGTCCGCCTTTGCCCGCGAGCACAAGTGTCTGCCGTCCAGGCCCCGGCAGGTGTACGGTCAACTGCAGATCGAACTTCCTGCCCGGCGAGAAGTTGTTCAAGTCGAGGTCGATGTGGTCGTAGACGGCGCGCGCTTCTTTCTTCTGCCGGTCGGTGATGGCCACGACGCCGTCCTCGATCTGGAGGTTTTGAATGCCGGGTGTCGCCCCTTTCTGTCCTCCTGAATCGGCCGTGCCGCCCCCGAGGCTCGCGTAGTTCCAAACCCCGTTTCGGTCGCGAATCAACTCGATCCGCGGCTCCAGAAGCCGCAGCGATTCCACCCGCACCTGTCCCTGCAGTAACGCCAGCAACCCCACCCGGACGTACAGTTCCCTGGCCGCGGCAAATGGTTTGTCCGACTGCAATGCAGGGGATTCTCCCACTTCCAGCCGCTCGACACGGATGGCAAGCGGAATGACTCTCAGGCTCAGCTCGCCCAACTTCACCGTGCGACGCAACCTCTGCTGCAACTCGCTCTGAATGCGGCCGCGGTACTGGTTGACGTCGACGAGGAGTGGAAGCGCAAAGGCGGCGGCAATGGCCAGCGCGATGAGAACCACAAGGGCGGCGATCAGCTTGCGCATCGGAGATTCCCCCATACCATGATAAGGCGGTGGCTACTCGTGGCTGTCAGTGGTTCACGCCGTGAGCAGGTGGCGGGCGAACTCACCCTCGCCGTGGACATCGGTCAGGCGAAACTCGCGGCCCTGGAAGAAGTACGTGAGACGTTTGTGGTCCAGGCCCAACAAGGACAGCATTGTGGCGTGGAGATCGTGCATCGTCACCTTGTCCTTCGCCGCCCGCAGGCCGATCTCGTCCGTCGCTCCGATCACCTTGCCGCCCCGGATGCCGCCGCCCGCCATCCACACCGAGAAGCCGTAGGGATTGTGATCCCGCCCGTTGCGGTTTCCACCGCCGGATTCCGCGCCGTCCGTGAAAGGTGTGCGCCCGAAGTCGCCGCCCCACACCACCAGCGTCGACTCCAGCAGGCCGCGCGATTTGAGATCGGCAAGTAATCCGGCGATGGGCTTGTCCACCTTGCGGGCCATGAACACGTGATTCTGGTCGCACTCGTTGTGCCCGTCCCACCCCACTTCCGAGCCCTTCTTGCCGCCTGAGTAGAGCTGCACGAAGCGCACGCCTCGCTCCACCAGTCTCCGCGCCATGAGGCACTCGGTCCCGAACTCGGCCGTCATCTTATCGTCAAGGCCGTACAGCCTCCGCGTGGCCTCGGTCTCGTTCGAGAGATCGGCCACCTCGGGAACCGACATCTGCATCTTGAAGGCAAGCTCGTAGGAGGCCATACGGGCGGCCAGTTCGGAGTCCTCTGCGCGCGGTTCGCGGTGACGCTCATTCAGGTCGCGGAGCATGGCGAACATGCCCTCCTGCTGGGCGGGCGAGATCGACTCCGGCCGCCTGACGTTCAGGATCGGCGGCCCTTCCGATCGCAGGACCGTGCCCTGGAACGCCGCGGGCAAAAACCCCGCGCCGTAGGCCGGAGATCCCGCCTTGATGCCGCCATCCAGCATGACAACGAACGCCGGCAGATTGTCGCTCTCGCTGCCGAGCCCGTACACCACCCACGAACCCACGGAAGGGCGGCCCACGCGAGGCCAACCCGTGTTCATCCAGTTTTGGCCCGTGACATGGGTGAATCCGTCGTGGTGGCATGACCGGACCACCGCGAGGTCGTCGGCATGCTGCGCCACGTGCTCGAACAGGTCGGAAATCTCCAGACCCGACTGCCCGCGCTTCTTGAACGTGCGCGGCGAGGCCATCAACGGTACCTTCTCGATCCGGGTGAACTGAAAGTCGACCTTCCCGAAAGAGGGCGGCACCGGTTGTCCATCCAGTTTGGCCAGCAGAGGCTTGGGATCAAACGAGTCCAGGTGCGATGGACCGCCGTGCATGAACAGGAAGATCACGCTCCTGGCTTTGGCGGGGAAATGCTGGGGCTTGGGGGCGAAGGGCTTGGCGACGGCGCCTTGTGCCCGATCCTGGGCGAGCAGCGCCGAAGCGGCGACGGCGCCGAAGCCCAGACCGGCCTTCTCCAGAAACTCACGCCGCGACCGGGCAACCCGCGTTCTTGCGCAAAGCTCAGTCGACATACAAGAACTCGTTTGTATTGAAGGTTACCAGACAGAGCCGGGCAAGCGCGTCTGGCCCGCCAGAGTCGAGAAAGCGCCTGGCTTTGGCGCGCTCGTCCGCCGCCGGCTCACGCCCATAGGCAATCCGCCACAAGCCGTCAATGGGGTCGCTGTCTTTCCCGATGCGAACGGCAAACTGCCTGGCCTGGTCGAACATGAATCCCGAATTCATGAGCGTCAGGGCCTGCGGAGCCACCGTGGTGGAGTCGCGCCGCGCGCAGGAAGTGGAGGTGTCGGGAGAGTCGAAGGTCTGCAGCATCGGCAGCGGGAAGGTGCGCTTGACATAAAGATAAACGGAGCGCCGGGCGTGCTCCCGCGAGTCCATCGATTCGGGCCACTGATTGCGCGCCCACATCGAACTGTATTCCTCCTGGCTGAGCGGCGGGATCACGGGACGTCCGCCCATTTTGAGATTCAGGGTCCCGGCCGCGGCCAGGACGAAGTCGCGCAGCGATTCGGCATCCAACCGGCGGCGATTCCCCCGCCAGAGGAACCGGTTGCCGGCATCGATAGCTGCGTTCGAGGCGTCGTGCGAAGATGCCCGGCAATATGCTTGCGAGGTCATGATCAACCGGTGCAGTTTCTTCACCTGCCATCCCTTGTCGATGAACTCACGGGTCAGCCATTCCAGCAGTTCCGGGTGCGTGGGCTCTTCACCCTGGCGGCCGAAATCGTTGGGCGTACCCACAATCCCCCTGGCGAAATGCCAGTGCCACACGCGATTCACGAAAACCCGCGCGGTGAGCGGATGGTCCGGGTCGGTCAGCCATTCGGCCAGGGCTTTGCGGCGCTGCGGCGTCGAAACGTCGGGCGAACGAGACAACGCGGCCGGAAATCCCGGACTCATCACTTCGCCCTTCGACCGCCAGTCGCCCCGGTTGGTCAAATGCACGTCCGGGATCTTGTCCGCGGCGCCCAACACCGTGGCGGTCGGCGCCACCGGGTTGACTTTGAGCGCGGCCTGGCCCAACTGGTAAATCAGGCGTTCGCGCTGTTCGTGCTCCTCCGTAGTGTAGGGAATATCGGCGACCTTGCCTTCCGCGTTCTCCTGCAAGCCCGCCTCCGTCATCGTCTTTTCAAGTTGCGCTGCCAGCCTCCTTTGTTCGACGCTCCGCTTCTCAGCCGGCACATCGTAGGCGGCATTCACCTCCGCGGGGAAGCGGTCCCGCACCTTCCTCACCACCCGGCTACGCGCCGCCTGCTCGATGCGCTGGATCGCGCCTTTGATCTCCTCCACCTGCAGATAGCTCGGATAGCCGGACTTGAAGCCGAAAACGGAGAACTTGCTCACCACCGGGATCTCCCGTTCGTCGCTGGCCGCGAAGATGGCCATCAGACGGTGGTAGTCGCGTCGAGTCAGTGGATCGAACTTGTGATCGTGGCAACGCGAGCATCCGAGCGTCAGGCCCAGGAACGCCTCGCCCGTGGTGTCGACCGCATCGGTGAGCCACTCATAGCGGACCTGATCGCCGAACAGGGCGGCCTCGTGATACACCGGCCCGATCGTGTAGAGGCCGGTCGCAATCCGCGCGTCGAGCGCGGCCAGCTTGTCTTTCGGAATGTCGAAGCCGCCGTTCAGGTCGAGATTGTCGGCGAACATTTCATCGCCGGCGATCTGTTCCTCGACGAAGCGGTTGTACGGCTTATCCGCGTTGAACGATTGGATGACGTAGTCGCGATACCGCCACGCATTCGGGAAGTAGATGTCGGTTTCAAAGCCGCCCGTATCGGCATAGCGGACCACGTCCAGCCAGTGGCGGCCCCACCGCTCGCCGTACCTCGGCGATTCGAGAAGCCGGTCAATGAGTTTCTCCCACGCGTCGGGCGAAGAGTCCTGCACGAACGCATCCACTTCTTTCGGCTCGGGCGGCAACCCATGCAGGTCGGCATAGGCGCGCCGAATCAGCGTTCGCCGGTCGGCCAAGCCGACGGGTGTGAGGCGCTTTTCTTGAAGCTTCTCGAGAAGAAACGCGTCCACCGGGTGAGTCGCCCCCGGCGGAACCGCGGGACGCTGCGTCTTGCGGAAAGCCCACCACTTTTCTGGTTTTTCCGGACCGTCTGGCCACGCCGCGCCTCGATCGATCCAGGCCCGCAGCGCTTCCACTTGCGCCGCGTCGAGAGCTTTGTTGCCTGGGGGCATCGACAGTTCGCCTTGCCGCGCGACCGCTTTCAATAGCAAGCTTTGCGCGGATTGGCCTGGCATCAGGGCCGCGCCTCGTTTGCCTCCCTTGAGCGCGGATTCGCGGGTGCGGAGGTCGAGGTTGCTCATGGCCGCCGCTCCATGACAGGGGAGGCATTGTTTTTCGAGAATGCCCCAAGCCGCCTGAGGCTGCGCGTCGAGCGCGTCGGCCATCGCGATCACCGAGAGGACAAAAACCCGCACAAGGAACAGATAGCACATCGGCAGGGCGCGAAAGAGCCGGGGACAGGATTATACTGAATTCTAAGGGCGCTCGACCATATGGCGGACCAGGAAACAAACGGAAGCAATGGATCGTCCAGGTTGGATCGCATTGAGGCGGCGCTGGAACTGATCATCGGAGAGCACGAACAATTTCGAGCGGAACACAGGATGCTGCTCAAGTCGCAGGTGCTAATGCAGGATACTATGGAGCGCGGCTTCCAGCAGTTTCGCCAGGAGATGGACGAGATCACCGACAAGCTGAACGGCTTGATCGGCGCCGTGGACCAGGCGCATCGGGACTTCGAGTCGCGCCTGCGCCGCCTGGAAGGGCCTGCCTGAGCCGTCTCCCAGTCAATCGGAGCTATAGCATCGATTCCCGGACACTCGATTCGCCGTCAGAGAAACACCCGGGGCCGCGACCACGCAGTTGGAGGCGATGCCGAATCCGTCGGCCTGATTGTCCTCGATGCGGTTGAGTTGCGCCCTCGACGGCCGCTCTGCGCCGCTCCCCAGGTAGATCGCACTGCGAAGCAGAAGCGGTTGATCCGGCGCGTACGCGCAGCGAGCAGCCGAGGACGGATCACCGCAGCGGGCCAGGTTGAGGCGGCGCATCCGGTTCCTTCGCACCTGGTGCTGTTCGCCAATCACGAAGATTCCGCCGAACCGCGTTCCCTCAATCTCGTTCTGCTCGATGACAATCTCTTCCGAATGCATGTCCGGATTGGTGTTATTCATCACGATGGCATAGCCGCCAAACGGATACGCGTCCAAGCCACGCCGGTTGATACAGAGATTGCGTGTGACTTCACCGCGATGGAATCCGTCGAGGTCGATACACTTGCCGTTGGTCTCTTCGATGCGATTCCCGATGTAGACGCTGCGGTCCACGTTGCCCGCGGTGTCGATGCCGACCGGAATCGCTCCGTTCTCGATGTCGACATCGTCCAGTGGGTAGCCCGTCGACCGGATCACATTGCCTTCCACACGGATACGGGTAGCATGGCCGATCTGAATGGCGTCGCGGCCAATCGTGTCGAAGCGGTTACCCCAGATGCGGCCGTCCTGGTTGCGCGCGGAAGTGTACAGCGAGTGCGTCCACACCGCGTTGCCGCGAATGTTGCGGAAGGTGGACGAGCGGATCTCGAAACCGCGGGTTCCTTCCTCGATCAGGACGCCGCCTGTCGTGTTGTTGCGCCCGGCCGCGTTTCTCGATCCCGAGTCCTCCACCGTCAGCCGGTCGAGTTGAAGGTCGAGGCACCTCGATGCCAGAACTGCAAACCCGGCGACGCGGCGGAAGCGCACATCGGCTACGGTGATGTTGCGGCTGCCGGAGATCGCGATCGCGCTGCCGCGCGTAAAACGCGCGAACGGCACGTCCGACGGAGGCAGGCCCGTCCGCTGTTCGTGGATTCCCCGCACGCCGTCAATGGCAAGGTTCCTGAACGTAACGCCGGTCGCCCTGTCGACTCGGAACAGGGCGGCCCCCCGGAAATCGCGGGCTGCCTTCAGCAGAGTCCCCGTGCCGCTGATCTCCAGATTCTCGGTTCCTGGAGGAACCACGATCTCCCGATGAATGTCCATCTCTCCCGCCGCCAGTTGCAGGCGGGCGCCGCTGCCGATGGCGGCGCGAAGCGTGGCTTCATCGCGAATCAGAGTGGTTGGGGAGGAGGCGCAGCCCGTAAGAATCGCCCCGGCCAGGCAGATCGGCCAGCCCCAGTTCAATCCACAACCTCAACCGGCAGAGGCGGTAGATGTCGCGCGCCGATCGAGATTTCGATTTTATGCGCGCCGGTCCGGGTGTCGGGCGGCAGCCTGAAGTTGAATTCGAACGACTGATTCACAGGGTCCGTGCAGAACTGGTCCAGAGCGCCCACGGAGGCGCCATCCACCCGCACCTCCACCCTGTCCGGCGTGTCGAGTTCTTCAAAGCAGAGCTTCACGGACCGTGAAGAGATTTCCTCTTTCGAGAGGAGGTTCACGCCGTCGGTCATGGTGACCAGTCGCGGCACCGCGGGTCCGGGCGGGATCACGCGCACCCAGGATGGCTCGGCAATCGGTTTGCCGAACCAATGGAGTTCCACCTCGACAACGCCCGTCCGCATGCCGGGCGGCATCATCACATTCACCTGCTGCAAACCGTCGGCGCCTTTGGGGCCGATGAAAACCGGCGCGGCTTCGTGCTCATCCACAACGACCCCGATGGTGTTGAGGTCGGCGTCTTCCGGGAACGCTTCCACCCAGATGGAAAAACTCGCGAAGCGGCCGAAAGCCGGCACCGCGGGTTCACCGCTGTGGGAGTTCGTCACGCGGCGGATGCGCGCATGGGCTTCCGGTTGGCGGGCGGCCAGGTCCTCGAACCATCCTTGGGGCCGCTTCCGCATCGTGGTCCACATGTATTGGGTATGGAGTCCCTGAACCGCCAGCAACTGCATGTCATGGGAACACGCGAACTCAGCCAGTTCAGCCGCATCAAGGCGGATGCCTTCCCAGGTGGTGTAGGCTTTCGCGGTTTTGGGCAGCCCGTTCACCTGGCAGCGGAGGATGCCGTCATCCTTGAGGACACGGCGGGCATCGGCCAGATAACCCAGGACGATTTCCCGGCTCGGGATGTGCTGAAACACTGCGTACGAGTACACGAAGTCGAACATGTCATCGCCGTAGCACTTGAGATCGGTGCCGCGCGTCAGCCGTGGGAAGGCATTTGGAATATCGTGGAGACCTCGCATCGCGAGGCGAATCATTTCATCGGAGACGTCCACCCCGTGGATCTCACCAAAAGTCCAACTCATCGGCGCCATTAGCCGGCCGGGTCCGCAGCCGATCTCGAGCGCCCGCCGGTCGCGGCGGTCGGCCGGTGGCAGGCGCTTCAGTTCCGTTTCCAGGCCGTGAACCACGTCCGCGCTGGTCGCCAGGAACTCGGCCTCGGTTTGATTCCGTCGGCCGAACGCAACAAAGTAGAACGCGTCCTCCCGGGCGCGCTCGTTCCAGTCGGAGCGCATCCGTTGGGCGACAGAGAGATTAGGGTCTCGAGTGGATTCAGCCATGGTCCGGCGGCCCGGAGGCGGGAATCGCTCCACAGGCATCAGTCATCCTTGGCTATTCTATCGTTAATGGCACTTGCATTTAAGAAAGTGACTCAGCCGCCCGTTGTCGGCTTTACGGCGAACGCCCCGGATGGCGTGGTGGTTGGGGTCATCGGGGAAGATGGATGCGGCGCGGACACCCTGCTGCGCGTAGGGGCAGGCGCACAGAAACCGACGTCCGGCTCCGTATCCGGCAGCAAGTCCCGGCGGTTGCTCGGCCCCGAAGACGCACTCGATTTTAGCCCGACCGATGTCTTGCTGATGGATCACACCTTCGCCCGCCTCGACTCGGCCTCAAAAGCTCGCGGCATGCTGATGCTCGACCGTCTCCGCAAGACCGGTACCACCGTCATGATTGCGTCCCATGACGAGAATCTGCTTTCGCGCCTGTGCGATGAAGTGTGGTGGCTGCAGGATGGCAAGCTGGTTGCACGCGGAGATGCCGAAACGACGCTCGCGAAGTACCGGCATCATGTGGCCGATCGTCTGCGCCAATGGGGAGAGACGCTCCCGGGTCCGGTCGTGGCCCAAGAGCGGCGGGGTGACGAACGGGCGGAAATCCTCAACATTGAAACAATCGGCGCGCAAGGCCGTCCCACCGCGGTGTGGCGGAGCGGCGAATTGGCCGAAGTCCGGCTCGCCGTTCGCTACAAAGCCGCCGTGCCGGATCCGGTCATTGGGATTCTCCTCCGGAACCGCGTGGGTCTGGACGTGTACGGCACCAACACACAACTGGAAGGCCTGCGCCTGGGGCCGTGTGCCGAAGGCCAGACCGTGCGTCTGTCGTTCCACTTCCACTGCGATCTCTGTCCCGGCGACTACACCCTGACCATCGCGTCGCACGATCCCGACGGCTCCCGCCACGACTGGCTCGATGACGCGGTCGCGATCTCGGTGACCGACGACCGGTTTACGGCCGGCGTTGCAAACCTCCGTGCCCGTGTGACCATCGGCTGACCACCGCCCGGGTGATCTGGCGGCCCTTGGGCGGACCGGCGCGCAACAAACTACAATGAGGGAATACATGCCGCTCGCCCGTCTGTTCGCGCTCTTTGCCTGCAGCGGTCTGTTACTGGCCGCGAACGAGAACACGACCAAGATCACGCCCGCTGCCGCGCCGGCGAAATCCGCGCTCAGCAAACCGGCGATGGAGGCCTACGTCCGCCACCTGTTTGTGTGGGGACCGCAGATTACGGTCACCGTGGACGACCCCAAGCCCAGCCAGTTGCCTGGATTCTTCGACATAGGCGTCCACGCCTCGGCCGGCGCCGCCCGCCAGGATGAGTTGTTCTATGTCTCCAAAGACGGGCAGAAGATCGTTCGCGGGCAGGTCTTCGACGTGAAGGACAACCCGTTTAAGCCGGATCTCGAGAAACTCAAAACGGAGTTCCAGCCCAGTTTCGGGACTCCCGGCGCGCCGGTGGTGCTGGTCGTCTTCAGCGATTTCCAGTGCCCCTACTGCAAGGAAGAAGGCAAGATGCTGCGCGACAACATCTCGGCGAACTACCCCAAGCAGGTCCGAGTCTACTTCAAAGACTTCCCCCTGGAGCAGATCCACGACTGGGCGAAGCCCGCGGCCATCGCGGGCCGCTGCGTCTTCCGGCAGAACGCGGGAGCGTTCTGGAAGTTCCACGACTGGGTGTTCGAGAACCAGGACAAGATCAAGGCTGCGACCTTTCGCGATAAGGTCATGGAATTCGGCACGAAGAACGAGATCGATTCCCTCCAACTCGGCCGTTGCCTGGACACGCAAGCCACCCTGGCGGAGGTGACGAAATCCGCGCAGGAGGCGCGCGACCTGCGCGTGACGTCCACGCCGACCTTGTTCGTCAACGGGCGGCGCATTCCTTCGCGCATCGGCTGGCCGGAGTTGAAGCAGGTGATCGACTTCGAAATCGAATACCAAAAGACGGCGAAGAACGCCGGTGAAGATTGCGGCTGCGAAATCAAACTACCGTCCCCTCTGAACTGATATGACCTTTCGAATGACGCGCCGCGCGGCGGCGTTTGTTGCCGTTGTCGCCGCCGCGGCCGCTGCGTCGCGGCGAATCACTCCGCATGAACTTCAGCCCGAGCCGTACCTCGAGCACGTCAAATACCTGGCCTCCGATTCGATGAAGGGCCGCGGCACCGGCACGTCCGAACTAGACAAGGCGGCGCACTACATTGCCAAACAGTTCCGTGGTGCGGGAGTGGAACCGCTCGAAGGCAAGAGCTACCTGCAGCCTTTTCAGGTGACCACTAAGGCCAAGCTGGGCGGTCACAACAAGTTCACGTACGCGTTCGAGGGCCAGTCGCGATCGCTCGACTTCCCACGGGATTTCACGCCCTTCAATTTTTCCACTCGCGGGCGGGTGGCGGGCGCCGTTGTGTTCGCGGGTTACGGCATCACCGCCGCCGAATACAGCTACGACGACTATAAGGGTTTGGACGTAAAAGGCAGGATCGTGCTGGTCCTGCGGCATGAGCCCCAGGAGTTCGACGAGAAGAGCGTCTTTGCCGGCAAGGTCTACACCGAGCACGCGCAGTTCTTCAGCAAAGTGACCAATGCCAAGGCGCACGGGGCGGTGGGCGTGATCCTGGTCAACGACCGCGCGGCGCACAAGAACGAGGCGGATGAACTCGAGAAGTTTGGCCGCTCGGTCGGGCCGGCCAACGCCGGAGTGCCGTTCGTGCAGATCAAGGCCGACGTGGCCGAGCGCTGGATTGAGTCGTCGGGCAAAAACCTCGATCGGATTCAGCAGGAGATCGACAAAGACCTCGCGCCGCGTTCCTTTGCCCTTCCCGACTCGCTCCAGGTGGAGGTCTTTACCGACGTCGATCGCGCCGTCAAGACCGTGTATAACGTAGCCGGCTATCTGCCCGGCGAGACGGGCGAGTACATGGTGATCGGCGCGCATTACGATCACCTCGGCTTAGGGGAACAATTCTCCATGGCGCCGTCGATGGCGGGCACGCCCCACCCCGGCGCCGATGACAACGCGTCCGGCACGGCCGGCGTGATCGAACTGGCCCGCTACTTCGCGTCGCAGCCAAAACACAAGCGGGGAATTCTCTTCGTCGCCTTCGCGGGCGAGGAACTCGGCCTGCTCGGATCCAGTTACTACGTGAACAACCCGCCCCGGCCTCTGGAAAAGGCCGTTGCCATGATCAACATGGACATGATCGGCCGCCTCAAGGAAGGCAAGGTCTATGTCGGAGGCGTCGGTACAGGCAACACACTCAAGCCCATGCTGGACGGCATCGTATCGAAGCACTCCGCCTTGAAGGTCGATTTCTCCGAAACGACCGGCTACGGGTCGAGCGACCATACTTCGTTTACCACCAAGCAGGTGCCGGTGCTCTTCTTCTTTTCCGGACTGCACGGCGACTATCACAAGCCCAGCGATACCTGGGACAAAATAAACGCCCCGGGCGCCACCGAACTTCTTCGACTCGTGGCCGACGTGGCGTCCAATCTCACCAACGGCGCCGAGCGGCCCCAGTTCGTTCGGGTGAAGGAATCCAAATCTTCACACGGCGCCGTGGCCGGGTCCTCGGCGGCCTCCGGCTACGGGCCCTATTTCGGCAGCATCCCCGACTTTGGCGAAGTGCCCTCCGGCGTGAAGTTCGCTGACGTCCGCGACGGCTCGCCCGCTGCTCTGGCCGGCCTGAAGGGCGGGGATATCCTGGTGGAGTTCGACGGGAAGCCCGTTCAGAATCTGTATGATTTCACCTACATGCTGCGTTCCAAGAAGCCGGGCGACGAGGTTGTCGTTCGGGTACTAAGGGGAAAAGACAAGGTGGAGGCTCGGGTAGTACTTACTCAGCGGAAGTAGTGCCCTTTTTCTAACCGTTTCCCTGGGCAGGCCGATATATACTCTTGTCAGATGGCTTCCATCGAAGCGGCAGGAGCGGCCCTAGGTGCTCAACAGTGGGAGCTGCCACCGCTCATCCTTCATCCCTTCTCCGATCAGAGCGGTCCCACCAAGCTACTCGAAAGTTCCCGCGCGAGCCTGATGCTCAACGGGATGCTGCCTTTTGACGATTCGTCGAAGGAGGAACTCACGCAGCGCCTGTTGGAAGGACGCCTCTGCGAAATCCGAATGCTGTTCTTCGTCGGCAAAGATCTATTCCGCTGGATCCAGCAGTGCGTGGAGTTCGTCGAGCGGGACACCACTTTGGCGGGTCTCGGCATCCGCGGCGAGAGCTTTGCCGATCTGCTCATCCAGGATCCGCCGGCCAACGTCCAGACCAAGTTACGGCGGTGGGGCGTCCTCGACTATCGATCGATCTTCTCGCGGGCGATGGGTCTCAATGCGGTATTCAGCGATCCGCCGGACCCAAATACCCTGACCCTTGAGTTCATTCGCCACTACTATCGCTACGCCGACCACTTGTTTTCCTGCCGCCAGCAATTGCAGCCTTTCACTCCGGTCACTTCGGCTAACTTCGCGTTCGAGATCTACGCATCCGGTGAGTACTCTCGGATGCTGGAAGAATCCTGGCAGGTCTAGCTAGCCGCCTCTGATGGTGCGGGCCATCGGGAGTGGTGGGGGGTGTCGGCAACCCCATGGCTTACGCCGTGGGCTCCCATGGGTCGGCTAGACCCTGGCGTTGGCCTCGATTTCCGCGCACGTTCTCAGGCTAGCGCCCGATCCCGTAAAACTCGCACGCATTCAACCCCAGCAACTTCTCCCTCAATCCGACCGGCTGTGCGCCCAGCGCCTGCGTGAAGCCCGCCAGCACTTCCTTCCAGGTTCCCGCTGTCAGGCACACGGGCCAGTCGCTCCCAAACATCAACCGATCGAATCCGAAACATTCGAGGACATGCGAAACATAAGGCCGGAGATCGGCGGCCTTCCAGTTGTGGTCAGCCTGGGTGATCATCCCCGACAGTTTCGACCACACGTTGGGATACTTCGCCGCGGCCGAGATGTCTGTCGCCCAGCGGTCCAGGCGGCCGGAGGCGATCGGCGGCTTGGCAATATGGTCTATGACCACTCGGAGTCCTTGCACCCGCTCCAGGATTCGCGGCACCAGTGGCAGGTGTCGCGGATAGAGCAGAAGATCGTACGGAATCCCCCGCCGGGCGAGTTCGGCCAACCCCCGAAGCACGCCTTCCCTTACCAGCCAGCCTTCATCCGGTTCGTCCTGGACCGGGTGCCGCACACCCTTGAACTTCGGATGCTTTTGCAGTTGGTCGAGAGTGTCTCCCACCGAAGGGTCGGCCAAGTCTACCCACCCGACGACGGCTTTGATAAAGTCGTGATCGGCGGCCAGCGAAAGCAGCCAGTGGGTCTCCTCCAACACCGTATTAGCCTGTACGGCCACGCACCCATCAAAGCGATTCCGCTCCAGGATCGGCCTCAAGTGCGAGGGCAGGTAACTGCGCCGCAGCACCGAAGGTGACGGCGGCATCCAGGGGTAATTGAAGCGGCTTACGTCCCAGAAGTGCTGGTGCGCGTCGATTCTCACGGCTGCTTCTTGGCAGGCGGCTTTCGGTCGAGGGCAGGCGACCGGAACTCGGGATCATCGGGCAGGGGTTTGGTCGGGAATCCCGGTCCCCACTTCAGAACGCGGATCCGGATGTTGCGGAACTCCACCGGCCGTCCAGTGTTATAGCCTTGCAGGCCGACGTGGCCATAGTCCGCGCGATCGGCAAGGGGCGTGGTCTGCGCTTTCTGGTAGTTGGCGTCATCGAGGTCGGCGTCGATGACTCGTTCGCCGTTCCAGACCGCGGCGACGCGCCGGCCGCGAACGGTCACTTCCACCTTGTTCCATTCGCCGTCGGGCTTGGCCATATTGCGTGTGGGGGGCACCGCCCCATACAGCGATCCCGTGGAGTGGGCTCCCGCCGGTTTGCCGGCATCGCTCAGGATTTGAAGCTCCATCCCGGTGAACGCCGGGTTGCCTTCCGGAGTCGAGCGGAGAAAGACGCCAGAGTTGCTGTCGCCGTGCGTCCGGTATTCCAGGCGCAGGATGAAGTCGTAATACATATCGTGCGTCGCCAGCCAGGCGCCGCCCTTCTTCCAGGTGAGAATTCCCTTGCGAGCCGTCCACGACCCGGCGTCCGGCCGCTGCCTGATGGTGTGCCAGTGGCGCAGCGATTTGCCGTCGAACAGCAGTTGAAAGCCATCGCGGCGCTCATGACGGGAAAGCTTGTTTGCGCCTGCGCAAGGAGCCGCCAGGACCACCGCCGACAGGCAGAGGGAAAATAGCTTCAAGAAAACGCCTTTCCGCAACTCATCAGTGTGCCACAACGAAAGCCCTCCCTTGCGGTCAGGCCTCGGATGCGTTGCCGGCTTCACCTGCCGCCCGCCGGAGTCTCCAGCCACTTCAGGTTAAACGAATACTGATTGCGGCTCGTAATCACGTGAATCACCCCGTCCGACGCCTGGATCGCCGCCAAATAGCCTCGAGGCTCGGCGCGGCTCCGCCCCAACGTGAATTTCTGCCTGTCGAGGCCGGCCACCTCCCGGTCGGGACCGTCATCGCTCACCAGCCGCATCTTCGGCCACGTCTTGCCCTCGTCGTACGATAGCGCGGCAAACATGCCCGTGATCTCGCGCCCATCCGTAAGGGTCACGGGCGTGTTGGCGAACGAGACAAACAGAAGTGGACCTTCCTTCAGCCGGCGGAAGATCAGCCGCTGCCCGCCCACAATCGGCGGAAACGGCGACGCGGAATATTCCCAACTCTTCCCCATGTCCGCCGACATGCTGATCGGCATCTTCCCGTCGAGGTTGCCCCCTCGCCCGAAGGCCATCAGGCGTCCGTCGCGTAACTGGACGACGCCCGTGTGAATCCCCGCGATGGTGCCTCCCGCATCGGCCCAGCTTCTGCCGCCGTCCCGGCTGATGATCAGTGCCGACCCGATCGCCCCGCCCGGCCCGGCGTCGGCGGGCAGGATCAGGTATCCTTCGCGCGTCTTGAGAACCGCGGGAATCAATTGTTGCCGCACCCGATGCTCCGGCAGGATCAGATGGGGCGTCGACCACGTCACGCCGTTATCCGTGGACGTGCGCGCAAACACTGCCAGCGGACCCCACGTCGCCGCCACCGAGAACCCCTGGAAGTGGTAGAGTGTCCGGTCGCCGTCATACCACAGCACGGGGGTATGGTCATTCCGGTCGGGAGCATCCCAGAACAGCGAGGCCGGATCCCATTCGCTCGATCCCCTTCGCAGCCTGCTGGCCGCCACGGCCAACTCTCTGCCCCGTTCGGTCACCGTCGTGTACCAGATAGCGAGCAGGTCCCCGTTCGGACATTCCGCGATCGACGGCGAGTGGTTGTGGCGGGTGAACAAAGGATCCACCGCCCCTTCCGGGATCTTGACGAATGGCACGGGGCCTCGGAAGAGGGCCGGGCCGGTCTTCCCCTGCCGGCTCATCCGTTCCTGTTTCACATTCTGTTGGTACGGCTCGGGCGCCGCTGCCGGCAGCGGTGCGGTGGACGGCATCTCCCCGAGCATCACCCGGAATCCGATGTACCAGCTCTTGTCCTCGGCAAGCGAGCCCATCCGGTTCGCCGACCGCATGTAGAACGGGAACGTGGAGTGGCTTCCACCCCGGCTGACCTTGAAGTGTCCGCTGATCCGGCCTACGGGATCGGCTTGTTCTCCCGGCGCATACGGTCCATACCAATCGCGAACCCACTCCTCCGCGTTGCCGTGCATGTCGAACAGGCCCCACGCATTCGGCGCCGTCTGTCCCACGTGAAGAGGGATCACTTCTCTGCGCCCGGCCCCGCGCTGTGGCGCCGGATACCAGCTATTGGTCGCGTTTTTCACAAATGAGGCGGGCAGATCGTCGCCCGTCGAAAACAAGGTTGCCGTTCCGGCGCGCGCGGCGTACTCCCACTCCGCTTCCGTCGGGAGACGGTACGGCAGTCCCTCCTTCTTCGACAGCCACTCGCAGAACGCCTTTGCTTCATTCCATGAGACAAACACAACGGCTTCGTCTCCGTCGATCGAGAACCCGAGCCGGCCGCGCGCGAAGGCATGCAGCCGGTCGAACTGTTCGTATTCGTCGTTGGTCACTTCGTGAACGGCCAGGTAGAACGGCCGCGAGATCCGCACGGGGTGCGCGGGCCGTTCGTCGGAGTCGCCGCCTTCGGGCAGCCAGACCTTGCGGACCCCGTCGGGTTCGACGGCGTTGAGGATCATGTCCGGCAATCGCGAGCCATCGTGGCCCATGGTGAAGCTTCCCGCTTCGATCCGGACAAACTCCATTCCCAAAGAATTACGGAATCGCGGCCCGGAGGGCGGGGCCGGTTTGGCGGCATTTGAAAGGAAAGGGAACAGAAGAAAAAAAGCAGGGATCGCGTACGCGGTCGCGGTAGTCATTATCCAGCATCTTGCCACGCGCCAGGAGTTCGGGCCACCCCCCGCGGAAAACCTTGGTTCCCTACCGCCCTCCTTCAGGCGCCGGCGCTCCGCTCGACGTCGTGCACCCGCGCGTGATCTTCGACGGCCTCCAGGTGCGTAATGACATCGACCGGACGGCTGCACCGCTTGGGCAGCGTCCGCTCAAACTCGGTGGCCAGACGATGCGCCTCCCCAACCGGCATGGCGTACGGAAACAGGAGGTGCATCTCCACCATCAGCCGCTGGCCCGTATCCCGGAAGCGGAGTTCATGGTATTCGAACCCACCGGCCGCCGCCAGCGACTGCACTTCGTTCTCGATCGCCTGGGCAGTCGCGGGATCGCTGTAATCCATCAACCCGGTGACCGACCGCCGCATCAGGTCGCCGCCCGACCAAAGAATGTTCAACGCCACCGCGATTGCCAGAATCGGATCGAAGGGCAACCAGCCTGTGAGCATCACCAGGCCCAGCCCGCCCACGACGCCGAAACTGGTCCAGCTATCCGTCAGCACGTGCTTGCCATTGGCTTCGAGGATGATCGAATGGGTTTTCTTCCCGCGAGAGACCAGATACCATCCGAGCCCTGCATTGATCATCGCCGCAGCCAGCACCACCAGCGTGCCGGCTCCCAGGTGCTCCAACTTCGGCCCCGCCAGCCACTTCTGGATCGCCGCTACGATGATGAGCACGGCCGCCAGAACGATCAGGGCTC
Organism: Bryobacteraceae bacterium; assembly: GCA_046160045.1. GTDB lineage: Bacteria > Acidobacteriota > Terriglobia > Bryobacterales > Bryobacteraceae > CAZGUX01. The sequence continues at coordinate 37,592 of JBJXGR010000559.1, read as the reverse complement.
CCTCAAAACCTGCCGAGAAGAAACTCACGCGCTCGTAGCCGTACTGATAGCGCCGGTTGGCCGGGCGCGATGCCAGCCAGAGGCTGAACGCCGCAAAGGCGACTGCTACCACATGAACCACCGACTCAGCAGCATCGGACAGGATGGCCGCCGAGCCCGTGTAGACGTATGCGCCCACTTTGGCGACCAGCATGAAAACGCCGGTCACCAGCGACAGGCGCATGGCGAACTGGTTTTCGCGAAGATCGGAACCGTTGGGCAGCACGCTCACGCCGTGTTGTGATTTTCGACACCCTGACCGCTCCTTTGGAAGGCAGGGTGCTACCGTACGGAAGAGAATCCTATGCAAGTCGAGACCCAGGAACCCTCCGTTTCCCAGTATGTCTATCGAAAGCGCCAACCGCTGGATGTCTTCTTTGCTCCGAAGAATGTTGCCGTCATCGGTGCCACCGAAACGGCGGGCAGCGTTGGCCGTTCGGTCTTGTGGAATCTGATGTCGAGCCCGTTCGGCGGAACAGTGCATCCCGTGAACCCGAAGCGTCCGAACGTGTTGGGCATCAAGGCCTACTCGAACATCGGAGCGATACCGGAGAAGATCGACCTCGCCGTCATCGTAACACCTGCGACGAGTGTACCGGCGGTGATCCGCGATTGCGCGTCAGCCGGGGTGAAAGGCGCCATTGTCATTTCGGCGGGATTCAAGGAGATCGGGGAGGCCGGCGCCGATCTGGAGAGGCAAATCCTGGCGGAGGCGCGGCTAGGCCGGTTGCGGGTGATCGGACCCAACTGTCTGGGTGTGATGGCCCCGTATACCGGCTTCAATGCCACCTTCGCGCCGGCCATCGCGCGCGCGGGCAACGTCGGCTTTATCAGCCAGAGCGGAGCGCTCTGTACGGCCGTGCTCGACTGGAGCTTCAGAGAGTTGGTCGGGTTCAGTTCGTTCATCTCGGTCGGCTCCATGCTGGATGTCGGGTGGGGCGACCTCATTTATTACCTCGGCGACGATCCCCGCACGCGCAGCATTGTCATCTACATGGAGACCATTGGAGACGCGCGGTCGTTCCTTTCGGCGGCGCGGGAGGTGGCCCTGTCCAAGCCGATCATTGTCATCAAGGCTGGGCGCACGGAGGCGGCGGCCAAGGCGGCGGCCTCGCATACCGGTTCCCTGGCTGGCTCCGACGAGGTGCTCGACGCGGCCTTCCGGCGCAGCGGCGTGCTGCGCGTCGACCGCATCAGCGACCTCTTCTACATGGCTGAGGTTCTGGCCAAACAACCCCGCCCGAAGGGTCCGCGGCTGACGATTCTGACCAATGCCGGCGGCCCCGGTGTTTTGGCGACCGACGCCCTGATTGCCGAGGGCGGTGAACTTGCCGAGATCTCTGACGAAACGATGCAGGCTCTCAATGAAGTTCTGCCCGCACCTTGGAGCCACAACAACCCCATCGATATCCTCGGCGATGCCGATCCCAAGCGATACGCCAAGGCCGTGGAGATTGTCGCGAAAGATCCCAATTCCGACGGACTTCTGGTGGTGCTCACGCCGCAGGGCATGACCACCCCAACCGAGATTGCCGAAGGCCTGAAGGCCTACTCCAAGCTCGACCACAAGCCGATTCTGGCAAGCTGGATGGGCGGGCCCGAGGTCGCCGCCGGAGAGGCGATCCTCAACAAGGCCGACATCCCCACATTCCCGTATCCCGATACGGCGGCGCGCGCCTTCGTCTACATGTGGCGCTACACCTACAACCTGCGCGGCCTCTATGAGACGCCCGAGGCGGTCTCGGAACTCGATACCAGTAAGGCCGCTCGTGTGGCGGCCGTCATCGAGGGCGCCCGGGCGGCCGGTCGCACCCTGCTGACCGAGTCCGAATCAAAACAGGTGCTGTCACAGTACGGAATCCCCACGACCGAGACCGTGGCCTGTGCGACGGCCGGCGAGGCTGCCGCGTCTGCGGACAGGATGGGATTTCCGGTGGTGCTCAAACTGCACTCCGCGACCATCACCCACAAGACCGATGTTGGCGGCGTCGAACTGAACCTGGCCGACGAAAAGGCCGTGCGCGAGGCCTTCCAGCGGATCGAGGCTTCCGTCCGCGAGCGCGCCGGCGCAAGCCATTTTCAGGGCGTCACCGTGCAGCCGATGGTTGTCGGTGGCGGCTACGAGATCATCCTCGGCAGCAGCCTGGACGCCCAGTTCGGCCCGGTGATCCTCTTCGGGACCGGCGGCCAACTGGTGGAAGTCTTCCGCGACCGGGCGCTTGCGCTGCCGCCGCTAAACACAACCCTCGCGCGCCGCATGATTGAGCAGACCAGAATCTACCAGGCGCTGAAAGGCGTGAGGGGGCGCAAGCCCGTCGACCTGGCGAAACTGGAGGCCCTGATTGTCCACTTCAGCCAGTTGGTGCTGGAGCAGCGCCGCATTCGCGAGATTGATATCAACCCCATTGTCTGCTCGGCTGACCGTATGATTGCGCTCGACGCGCGCATCGTGCTGCACGGCGCGGAAGTCGAAGACAAGGACATCCCGCGCCCGGCAATCCGGCCCTACCCGGCCAAGTACATTTCCAGTTGGTCCCTGCCCGACGGCGTGCCGGTGACGATCCGCCCCATCCGGCCCGAAGACGAGCCGCTGATCGTCCGTTTCCACGAGACTCTCTCGGAACAGACCGTCTACTTCCGGTATTTCCACATGATGGACCTCAGCCAGCGCGTGGCGCATGAACGGCTGACGCGCATCTGCTTCATCGACTACGCGCGAGAGATGGCGCTGGTGGCGGAGCGGAAGAACGCCGAGGGACATCCGGAGATCATTGCCGTCGGCCGCCTGACCAAGCTGCACGAATCGCCGGACGCCGAGTTCGCCGTGGTCGTGAGCGACGCCTATCATGGCCAGGGACTCGGCCGCGAGATCACCGGGCGGTTGGTGGATATCGCCGGCAAAGAAGGAGTGCGCAAGGTGATCGCCGACATCCTGCCCGAGAATCGCGGCATGCAGCAGGTAGCCCGGAAACTCGGGTTCAAGATCCGTCACTCGATCGAAGACGAAGTGATGAAGGTGGAGATGGACGTCACCTCGGCATCATGACGGCTGTAAGGCCGCCGTTGCCCCAAACACAGGCGCTGACTGGAGAACCCGCGTGGCGCAGACTCTCGCGTCTCAAGTCCCTACGCACGGGTTTGGCCTTTCACCCCAGGTGGCGCGAGCTTCAGCTCGCAGCGGAACTTCAGTTCCGCAACCACGGCGAAGCCGTGGCTTTGCGGGATGCGGACAGCATGTGCGGGCTTGGGCTACGTTACGACTGAGACGACCACGAGTATGGTCTTACCCCTGCACACGACGGCTCCGGTCGCCCCAATAGGCTTCGCGCAACGCCCGTTTGACGATTTTGCCCGTGCCTGTCTTGGGTAACGGCTCATGGCTGAACTCGATCTGACGCGGCAGTTTGAATCGCGCCAGCCTCGCTGCCAGGAACTCGAGCAATTCCTCCGACGACAGCTTCTGCCCTTCCTTGAGAACGACGATCGCCACCGGGATCTCCCCCCATTTCGGCTCCGGCGCCGACACGACCGCGCATTCAAACACCGCCGGGTGCGCGAAGATTGCTTTCTCCACCTCGATCGACGAGATATTCTCGCCGCCGCTGATGATAATGTCTTTCTTCCGGTCGACAATCTGGACGAAGCCCTCTTCGTCCCAAACGGCCATGTCGCCGGTGTGGAACCATTCGCCCGTCATGACGGCCCGGGTGGCCTCCGGCTCTTTGAAATAGCCGCTCATGATGTTGTCGCCGCGGGCCACCACTTCGCCGATCGCTTCCATGTCGCGCGCGACATCCTGCATCTCCAGGTCGACGACGCGAACCTCGCAGCCGGGAATCGGCCATCCGGCCATCGACTGGCGCAAGTGCCGGTCCTCTTCGTCCCTGGGTTGCACGGTCGATTTGGGCCGCGAGCTTGTCAACACGGGCGCGGTCTCGGTCAGCCCGTAGCCGGCAAGACACCGGCAGCCCATCGATTCCTCTACTCGTTTCACCAGTTCCGGCGATGAGGCCGCGCCTCCGATGTGAATCACCCTCAGGCTCGACAGGTCGTACTGGCTCCGTTCCGGAGCGTTGATCAGCGAGTTCGCCATGGTCGGAACCAGCGCCATGTTCGTCACTCTCTCCTGCTGAACCAAACGGAACACCTCCACCGGATCGAAGCGCCGGATCATGACGTGCGTGGCGCCCATCATCGTGGTCGACTGCGGCCGTGCCCACCCGTTGGCATGAAACAGCGGAATGGTATGGAGGTCCACGGCCGTGTCATCCAGAAAAAAGCAGGTGATCACGGGGAACGCATGCAAATAAAGAGTGCGGTGCGACAGCATCACGCCTTTTGGGGTGCCGGTGCTACCGCTCGTGTAGAACAGTTCCGCGATGGAATTCTCGTCGTACGCCATGATGTCCGCACGGCCGGGCTCCCCGGTTTGGATGAAGTCCTCGTAGTTCGCGTCCGCCAGGGGGTGCGGCTCGTTCAGAACGAAGAAGCGCTCGATCGAAGGGCACGCGCGGCGGAGTTGCTCCACCGTTCGACTGAAATCCGTCTCGAAAAAGAGGATTCGTGCTTCCGCATGGTTCAGAATATCGATCAATTCGGGCGCGGTTAACCGCACGTTGAGCGGCATGACGATGGCTTTGGCTTGCACCACGCCGAAGTAGCCCTCCAGAAGATGATGCGAGTTGAAGCTGAGAAAGGCCACCCGGTCGCCTTCGCGGATGCCGTAGGCCGTCAGCGCGGACGCGAGCCGTTCCGCCCGCTCGCCAAATTCACGATAGGTAAACCGCTTCGCGCCGCAAATCACGCCCGTCTTCCGCGGATACAGGTCCATTGCGCGGTGCAGGAATCGAAGCGGGGTCAGCGGGATGTTCATGGTTCCACTTGAGTAAACCTTTGGATTGTACTCCTCTTTTTGCCTGAAACCAGGTACTAGCCAGTTGACGTCTCAAGATCGGGTGCACTGTGCCGCCCGGTGGACAGTGTGCCTGGGTGACCACCCGGTTCGAACGTGTAAGTTATGTAAACATGAGTGGTGGACCGCGTGCAAGAGGCATGACATGATTCGGCTGGCAGGTTTGGTGATTTCCGGTCTGCTCGCTGTGCATTCGGCAGCGGAACCCCAGAAGCCTGATGTCGCCAAAAAACACCTCGAGGCGATTTCGGCCGCGCTGCTCTCCGGCGATCTCGACCGTGCCCGCGAGTATTTGACCGAGGTCGACAAATCCGAACCGGTCGACGTCCGGTCCGCCGTTGCCTGGGGCTTGGAGTACGAGGTTCGGACCATGGACGGGACTCCCGAGGCGCTCTTTGAAGTGCAGCGCTGGGCGATCCGGATGTGGGAGCGGATTCTGGGCGCGGAGGACTTTCAGACGGGGCTTGCGTGGCGCAATCTGTCGGTCGTCCAGCTTCGCAAGGACTACCGGACGGACGCGGAACAGTCGCTCCGGCGCGCCGTCAAGATCGTGGAACGATCGAAAGGCCCCCTCCATCCCGCCCTGGGTGGTATGACCCGCGACCTCGCCCGGATGGCCAAGGATGCCGGCCGCTTCCCGGAGGCCGAGACTCAATATCTTCGGGCCATCGACACCGTCGAAAAGACTGCCGGCAAGACCAGCCCCGCCCTCGCCGATTACCTGACTGCCTATTCGGATCTCTTAAGGGAAATGATGCGCGACGACGACGCGGAAGCCGTGTTGAAACGCGCTCATTCGCTGCGCCTGGAACGTCCTGCGCCGGAGTCCGGCGTGACTCCTCCTACCGTGGTGCTGAAAAAGGACCCGGAGATGACGGTCGCCGGCCGCGCCGCGAAAGCGAACGCAACCGTCGTGATCAAGGTTCAGGTGACCGCCACCGGGGTTACCGACACGCCTTGGATCGATCGCTGGGTTGGCTTGGGTCTCGATGAAGCGGCTCTCCAATCCATCGCTCAATGGCGCTTTCGGCCAGCCACGCGCCAAGGCGTTGCGGTGCCCGTCCAGGCGATGGTCGAGATCAATTTCCGGGTCTTGTAGGGCAAACCCGCATTAGCGGCTCAACCGCCAGACAAACTCACCCGCGACCATTGTCGCCACCGGTCCGCCGCGGAATTTCCAGCCGTGGAACGGCGAGTTGCGGCTCTTCGACTCCGACTCGTTGACGTCATACTCCCACTCCCGCTCGGGATTCAGGATGGTGATGTCGGCCACAGCGCCCGCCTTCAGCGTCCCGCGGTCCAGCCTGAGAATTCGGGCCGGCCCTGTCGTCAACAGCTCGATCAGGCGGGGTAGCGCGATCCGTCCCGAATGCACCAGGCACGCAAGCGAGAGTCCAAGCGCGGTTTCCAGCCCAAGAATGCCGAACGGACAGCGCTCGAACTCCTGCATTTTCTCGCTGCCCGGATGCGGCGCGTGATCGGTCGCAATCGCGTCGACCACGCCGGAGGTGATGCCTTCCAGCATCGCCTCCACGTGTGGCGACGACCGCAAGGGTGGTTTCATCTTGTAGTTGCTGTCGTAGGTCTCCAGTTTGTCGTCGCCCAGCACGAAATGGTGCGGGGTCACTTCACACGTGACCGGAAGGCCCATCCGCTTGGCGTGCGCCACCATGGTCACCGAATGTCGCGTGGATAAGTGGGCGACGTGATAGTGCGCGCCGGTGAGTTCGGCCAGCAGGATGTCGCGCGCCACCATGACGTCCTCCGACGCGGCGGGGATGCCGCGAAGTCCCAGCCGCACCGACATCACGCCCTCGTGCATATCGCCGCCCGCGCTGAGATTGAGGTCCTCGCAGTGGTTGATCACTGGAAGGTTGAGCGCCTTGGCCCGTTCCATCGCGCGGCGCATCACGCGGGCGTTCATCACCGGAATGCCGTCGTCGGAAATCGCAACAATGCCTTCGGCCTGCATCGAGCCATACGCGGCCAGTTCCTCGCCCGCGCTGCCCTTGGTGATGGCGCCGATCGGATGGACATTCACCACGGCCGAGTCCTTTGCCCGCGCCACGATGTAGCTGGTCACCATGGCGCTGTCATTCACCGGCTTGGTGTTGGGCATGCAGCAGATGGTGGTGAATCCGCCGGCCGCCGCGGCCTTCGCGCCCGATTCTATGGTCTCCGAGTGCTCGAACCCCGGCTCCCGCAGGTGGACGTGCATGTCGATAAAGCCCGGCGCAACCACCAGGCCCTGCGCATCGAACACCTCGCAGCCGGCCGTTTCCAGTCCTGGGGCCACCGCTGCGATCCTTCCATTTTCGATAGCGACATCCGCCACCTGATCGAGATTCGACGCCGGGTCGATCACCCGCCCGTTCTTAATTACCCGCTTCGTCACCGATGACTCGCTCCAGCACCGCCATCCTGACGGCGATGCCATTCTCTACCTGGTTCAAAATCACCGACCGCTGGCTGTCAGCCACTTCCGACGACAGCTCGCGGCCGCGATTGATCGGTCCTGGATGCATCACGATCACTTCCGGCTTGGCCAGTTCGATGTGCTCCAGCCGCAGACCGTAGAACCGGAAGTATTCGCTCGCCGGGAACGGCGCCTCGTGCTGCCGCTCCAGTTGCACGCGCAGCATCATGATCACGTCCGCCTGGCGGATCGCTTCGCGAATATCGTGGGTCAGCCGCACCCCGGGCGCCAGTTGCGCCATTTCCGGAGGCAGCAGTTGGGGAGGCCCGCACAGCACGATGTCCACCCCAAACTTGGAAAGCAGGTGGACATTCGACCGGGCGACGCGGCTGTGGGCGATGTCTCCGATAATCGCCACCCGCAACCCTTCCAGTTGCGGCCGGTAATCGAGGATCGTTCGCGCATCCAGCAGCGCCTGCGTCGGGTGTTCGTGGGTGCCGTCGCCGGCATTGATGATCGGCGTGGGCAGATGGCGCGCCAGAAATTGAGGCGCCCCGGATGCGGCATGACGCATCACGATCGCACTCGGCCGCATCGCCCCCAGTGTGTTCAGCGTATCTACCAGGCTCTCGCCCTTCTGCACGCTCGAGCCCTGTGCGGAAATCGAAACGATGTCCGCGCCCAGGCGTTTGGCCGCGATCTCGAAGCTGACCCTGGTACGAGTCGACGCCTCGAAGAACAGGTTGACCATCATCTTTCCGGCCAGCGTATTCAGCTTTCGGAGGCTGTGGTTTTCTGCGGGTTGAAAGTCGCGGGCGCGCTTGAGAATGGCCTCGATTTCGAATCGATCCAGACCTTCGATGCCAAGCAGTCCCTGTTTAATCATCCACCTTCTCGACGAGCAGAACCTTTTCGATGCCGTCGACCTCCTGGAATTTCACTTCGATAATCTCCCGCGGCGTTGTCTGGATGACCCGCCCGATGAACTTCGCTTCGATGGGCAGTTCGCGGTGGCCGCGATCGATCAGAACCAGCAGTTGCACCCGCGCCGGACGCCCATGATCAAACAGCGCATCCAGCGCGGCGCGAATCGTGCGTCCGGTGTAGAGAACATCATCCATCAGGATAATGTCGCGGTTCAGGACGGCGAACGGAATCTCCGTTGAGTTGACAACCGGCTTGACGTCTACGGTCGAGAGGTCGTCGCGGTAGAGATTGATGTCGAGGATGCCGACGGGAACAGGCCGCTTCTCCAGCGATTCGATTTTCCTGGCCAACCGCTGCGCCAGCGGCACGCCACGGCGGCGAATGCCGATGAACGCGAGACTGTCAAGATCGTCGGTTTTTTCGAGGATTTCATGAGCCAGGCGAACGAGCGTGCGGTCGATCTCCGACGCGCTCATCAACTGAGCTTTCTCTCGGGTTTGGGCCATAGGGTGGGGTTCGCCTCATTATACTCACCCCTGCGTTTCAACGCTCCCCTATCATTGGAATCGTCCGTTGAAGGCCGGTGCCCATTGAGTCAGAAAAACCTTGCAGTGAAGTGAGATTCCGCTGACACCCACGACTGGCACAAATGGCCTTTCATCGCTCGGAACGGGCGTGTGACCGGGCGCCGCGATCACCGGATCCGGATCGTCACCTCGTTGGTCGCGCGGCCGTCGATGAAGAACTGGAGAGGCAGATCGCCGGGTATGTCTGGCCGGGCTTTGATCCTGAGGTTGACTTGGTCAAGCCCGGGGTATTCGCTTTGAGGGCCGGCGTATTGCACCTCGAAGAACTGCTCCAGGAACGGAACCATTCTCACGGCGCCGAGAGTACTCCTCCCCCGGATGCCGGTGCCGAACAGGAGGATCACGACCCGGTCGCCCATTTGGCCGAAGTCGATGGGCACAGAGACACACTTGCCGGGGCCGGCGGCGCAGTCGAAGACGAACTGCCGGGTTTGAGTACCGTCCGAGGCGACACGGACGGCGACCGCAGCCGCGACTCCCTTGCCGTTGGCGTTGGCGGTGAAGATACCGGGCGCAACCGGCTCGACTTGAACAGGTCCAGATCCGGCGGCCCGGCCACCGTTGGTCACGGTCACGGTTGCAGCACCGGTGGCGCTACCCTCCGGAACCAGGCAGTTCACCTGGTCCGGCGAGACAGAGATCAGCGGCGCCAGTCGCTCCACACCGGCGCTGTCTTTGACCCTGACCTCCGTGCCGGCCAGCACTGTGGGGAGCGGGATGGTGGAGGCCAGCTCGAGTCTGGGCGCCAAGTCCTTGCCAAATGTGCTGACCATCGATGCCGGCGCCACGGGCGCATAGCGGAAGAAACTGGCACCGGGCAGCGAGAACACAGCGTTCGGCGGAAGCGAACTCTCGACGATTTTCACCAGGAAGGCGTCCCCAACACGGACGGCGTTCGGGTCACCGGCATTCGGAATGGTCTGCGCGGCGCCCGGGGTGATGGGGAAATGACCCATTGCGTGACCTGCGACATAGATGCCGCCGTCCGCTCCGAGAGCCACGCCGGATGCCCCGGAGGACTCCGTGCCAAGGTAGGTGCCGAAACGCAGCCCGGTCCCGGCGACTTCCAGGCAGGCGACAAAGATGCCGGCCCGCTCGAAGAGCGAGTCGGCCGTCACGGGAAAGCCTTCCGAGCCGGGAGCGCCCACCAGGCAGGCTTCGCCCGCCTTGCTCGCGGCAATGGCGGAGCCTTGCGCACCGCCGAGGAACGTGGAGTATGCCAGGCGACGCCCGTCAGGATCGATCTTGGTCACGAATGCATCGTTGCGCCCCTGGATTGAGCTCCGAAACGCGCCCGGCGTGACCGGAAAGTCGGCCGACATCGTAATGCCGGTGACGCACGCCGCGCCCGCGGGGTCGACCGCGATGGCGAAACCGCCGTCCGGAGAGGTTCCGCCAAGGTAGGTGGAATAGACGAGTGCGCTGCCGGCCGGATTCAGTTTCGAGACAAAGCCGTCTTCGCCCGCGCCGGCCTTGCGGGGCTGGAAGACGCCCGGCGTCGTGGGGAAGTCCGCATCTCGCGTGCCGCCCGACACGTATGCGCTCCCCGAGGCATCGACGGCGATCCGGCTGGCTTCGTCGTTGCCGCTCGATCCCAGGAATGTGGAGTAGATCAACCCGCTGCCGTCCAGATTGAGCTTCGCCACAAAAGCATCGTTAGCGCCTTTGATCGCCGTCTGAAACGCGCCGGGCGTCACAGGGAAGGCGGGATCGTACGCCCAGCCACTGACATATGCATGACCGGCGGAGTCCACAGCGATGCCGCCCGCGGACCCAGGACCGAGGTAGGTGGAATAGACCACCGACTTGCCGTCGGCTGCGAGTTTCACGACGAAGGCGCCCCCGGAGGCAGTCCGCCGGAATGCCCCGGGCGTGGTCGGGAAGTCCCGCGAAGTCGTCGTCCCCGCGACATACACGTTGCCTGCCGCGTCGAGTGCGATCGCGCTCGGAGTATCCTTGCCACTGCCGCCGATGACGGTGTGGTAGACGATCGCGGTACCGGTGGGGTTCACCTTCGCGACGAACACATCCTCACTTCCCTGCGGCGCATTGATGGGCACGGTCGTGCCAGTAACGTACGCATTGCCGGAGGAGTCCACCACCACGTCGTACGCCGAGTCGTCCCCGCTGCCGCCGACGAGGGTCGAGAAACTGAGCGCGAGAGGGCGCACCTGTGCCACAGCCGGCGCCAGGACGAGCGCTCCGGATATGAACCAATGAGCTGCGTGTTTCATGTTCGTTTCCTGTTGCAGTCGGATCAGGACGGGGTTGGCGGGACGCCCGTCAACCACCAATCGGAGTACTTGCACTTCGCGGACCACTGGATTAGCAGGCAGGCGGACGTTCACCTGCTCTTCGATCGAACAACGTGATTCCGGCCTGCTTAAAGGCGTTCTTCTGCTGGGTGACGCCCTAAACGGTTGAGTGGCGTTGCGCGCGCGCGCCTGCCCCGCCTTCGACGGCGCGAACCAGTTTCGCCGCTGCAACGGCTTGCCCCACATGACGAAACGTGTGTTCCGCGATGTGGAGGACCAATCCCATGACGGTAGTCGGCAGCATCTTCCGCCCGACGCCTCGCGGATCGGAATACGTGGCTGGGTCGAGCCCTCGAAACTGGGCCGCCGCCTTGTCCAGCGCCGCGTCCACGCCGGTCAACAACTCCTCCAGCGTCGCCCCGGGCTCATCTTCCCGCTTCATCGCAGCGATCTGCTGCTCGCTGAGTTGTTCCCCGTCGAGGTAGTTGCACAGGCGCTCCGTGCTGCCCGCGATATGGCGCAGGTGGAAGCCCACCGCCGTCATCCCGAACGGGCGTGCCCATACCTGCTCGCTGGTCAGCCCTTCGGTCGCCTGCCGGAGGTCCTCCCGCGTCTGTTCAAACGTCCGGAGTGCCGGCGCGACCAGCGGATTCACTCCCTCGATCGGTCCGCGCAGCCAGGGTTCGGGCAGCATCAGGCGGGCCTCACTTTCGACCGGAGGAATCGGACAATCCTGGGCATGGCGGTCTTGATATCTTCCCCCGCGCTTCCGGTCGTGCGGTCGCCGGGTTCGTAAACCATGTCGATAATCCCTTGATAATGGACGCTTTCGAGAATGCGAAAGACCTCATTGTAGTCGATCCACGGCTCATGGCCATCCTGGGCCGGGTTGTAGAACTTGGTCCGGACGTGCTTCGCCATGGGAGCGCACATCCGGATGCTCTCCAGATAGTTTTCCTTCGCCAGGCTCGGAGGAACGTCTCCGCTAGCCCCTTTCGACCCGGCGAACTGTCCTGTGTCCAGCAGAATACTGAGATTCGGGTGACTCACCGCCTTCACCATCCGGATGGTCTCTGCCCCGGTCCGGCACAGCGCACCGTGATTGTGGTTCTGCAATCCCACCGGCAGACCCCAGTCGGCGGCTTCCTCCACCACCTTGCGGATGCCCTCCCCCGCGCGTTTGAAGGCCTCCTCCCGCTCCGCCTCCGACTTGGGCGACCCCGCGAACACCCGAAGGATCGGCGCTCCAAGGTACATTCCCACGCGGATTGCCTCCAGGGACTTATCGAACTCCTGCCGCAGCGGATTGCTGCCGAAGTCGGTCGAGACCGTCACCATCGACATCGACAACCCGCGGTCCAGGTACGCTGTGCGCAGCTTCCTCAAATACACCGTCCCGGTCTCGGGCAGGTCCCGCGCATGGAGACTGGCCGCTTCGACATTCAACTGCCGGCAAACGTCCAGGAATTGCAGAATGGTCATCTGCCCCTGGGCGATCTGCCTGGCGTAGTTTAGGGAGTAGTTGCTGATCTTGATCATGGCGCGAATCGAGTTATATCACACTCGCTCGAAGCCGACACTTGGTACTCCTTCGCGCATTCGTAGGGCGGGCCACCTGGCCCGCAGCCGGCCCCCGGCCGGCTTCCCTCTGCCGTGAGATGCGGTTGCTTTACCTCTGAAAACCTGGACCAAGTAAGTGCCCGAGACGTGGACTAGGTTAGTTTCCCTACTTCAGATCCATTACAACTACCCGCAGATTAGACCTGGATGTATCCCCATTTGCGCTCTACCATTCAATGGATGGCGCTAGGTACAAATCCAGTTGCAAACGCGAACCGCCCGTCGGGGCACAGGGTGCGCAAGCCGTTTGCCTGGCTGCGCTGCCTCATCCCGATCGGCCTCATGCTAATCATGCTGATCGGCTTGGTCCGTATGCAGCCCGCACCCTCCCGGCCGCCCGGCCCCCGATCTCCGTCGGATTCATCGCTCTCCCATCCTGGCGAAGGTCCGGTGCAGAACTTCCTGACGGACCGCTCCTGAATCAGCGTTCAGCGATCAGCCGTCAGCCCGGCGAGTCTCGCAGTCTTGTGGCAGAATGCGGTCCAGTGGCGGCCGCCTTACGGCTATTAGCGCCGGCGGTGGACAAGAAGCTGAAGGCTGACGGCTGAGCGCTGACCGCTTGCGGCGAAGCCGCGCTGTGATACCTTCGCAGTTTGATGCGCGCCTCGATCATCCTCTCCTCTTTCCTTGTTTTCGCAAACGCCGCCGACCGGACCGCCTACCGGGAATGGCGTCACTACGGCGGCGGACCGGAGTCGATCCGCTACTCCACGCTCTCCCAGATTGACCGCTCCAACGTCGGCAAACTCGAGACCGCCTGGACCTTCGACACCGGCGACGCCCTGAAAGGCTCGGAGATGCAGTGCAATCCGATCATCATCGACGGGGTGATGTACGTGACCTCGCCGAAGACTCGCGTCCTTGCCCTGGACGCGGCGACGGGCCGTCAGATCTGGGCCTTCAACCCCCATCCTGACCTCGCAAAGGCAGGCCGGGGCCGCAACCGGGGGGTCGCTTTCTGGACCAGCGGCGGCGAGTCCCGCGTCTTCGTCAGCGTCCGGTCGTACCTGTATGCGCTGGATGCGAAGACCGGCCGCCCCATCCCCTCCTTCGGGGACGGCGGGAAAGTCGATCTCCGCGAAGGCCTCGGCCGCGACCCTCGAACGCTCAACGTGACCTCCTCCTCGCCCGGGATCGTCTTCGAAGATCTCCTGGTCGTTCCCACCCTGATGTCCGAGGACCTGCCGTCCGCTCCCGGCGACATTCGCGCCTTCGATGTGCGCACCGGCAAGATCCGTTGGACCTTCCATACCATCCCCCACCCTGGCGAGTTCGGCTACGACACCTGGCCGCCGGACGCCTGGACCTATGCCGGCGGCGCCAACAACTGGCCGGGCATGGCGCTCGACGTCAAGCGGGGGCTGCTCTTCGTCCCGACCGGTTCGGCCTCAGCCGACTTCTACGGCGCCAACCGCGCGGGCGCCAACCTGTTCGCCAATACGCTGCTGTGCTTGAAGGCGGCGACGGGCGAACGCGTGTGGCACTTTCAGGCCGTTCATCACGACCTGTGGGATCGGGATTTCCCTACGCCGCCCTCGTTGATCACCATCCGCCGCAACGGCCGGACGATCGATGCGGTCGCCCAGGCCACCAAGTCCGCCCATGTGTTCGTGTTTGAGCGCGAAACCGGAAAGCCGCTGTTCCCCATCGAAGAGCGGGGCGTGCCGAAATCGGAGATCGACGGGGAGTGGACCGCACCCACGCAACCCTTGCCCCTGGCGCCTCCTCCGTTCTCGCGACAGTTGCTGACGGAGGACTTGCTCACCGACCGTACTCCGGAAGCGCGCCGGGCGGCCCTCGAGCGATTTCGCAAGGTCCGCAGCGCCGGCCAGTGGGTGCCTCCGAGCTTTGAAGGAAGCATCGTGTTTCCCGGCTTCGACGGAGGCGCGGAGTGGGGCGGCCAGGCCTTCGATCCGGAGACCGGCCTGTACTACGTCAACGCCAACGAGATGGCGTGGATTCTGCGATTGGTGCCGCGGCCCGTTCCCGCTTCGAAGATGAGCGGATCGGCTCTCTACCGGCAGCACTGCGCGTCGTGCCACAACCAGGACCGAACGGGCACGCCGCCCGAGTTTCCGTCCCTGGTCAACATTGCCGCCCGCCTCTCGGCGAACGAGATCCGCCAGGTGACCCGCGAAGGCTCCGGCCGCATGCCGTCGTTCGCGCAACAGCCGGCCAGCGTCCTCAATGCGATTACCGGCTACCTGCTCACAGGTCGCGACGAGACGGTCGAACTGGAGGTCTCGGACCCCGCCTTTGTGAAGTACCGGTTGGACGGCTACGCCAAGTTCCTGGACCCTGACGGCTATCCGGCCATCAAGCCGCCTTGGGGGACGCTCACGGCCATCGACATGAACAAAGGCAAGTTCGCCTGGCAGATTCCCTTGGGCGAATTCCCGGAACTAGCGGCGAAAGGGTTGAAGAATACGGGGACCGAGAACTACGGCGGTCCGGTGGTGACCGCGGGCGGGTTGGTATTCATCGGCGCGACCAATCACGACCGGAAATTCCGCGCCTTCGACAAGCGCACGGGCAAGCTTTTGTGGGAGACGCGACTGCCGTTCTCCGGCAACGCCACGCCGGCCACGTACATGGTGAACGGCCGCCAGTATGTGGTGATCGCCTGCGGCGGCGGCAAAAGCGGCGCGCCCTCGGGTGGCGTCTATGTCGCTTTCGCTTTGCCCCGGTGATGCTTGGTTCTACCGACTCGGGGTGCTTCGCGATCACGGGCACCGGACTGCCGCGCTGGACCACGGCCTTCCGCTCCATATGACGCAGGGCCATCCATCGGTGTCCCCCGTCCACGGTGCAGGAGAAGAACCGCTCCTGCCAGGGGTACCCGTGATACCCAACCGCGCACGGGTTACCGCGGATAGAGGCCGTCCGTCAGGAAGCGGTTGCTGTCCGCCCGGACTTTGGCCATCGACGATCCGCCGGCCCGCAATGCCTTTCAGGCTCCGTTTTTTCCGGTGGAACGCCCGCCATGACGGTCGCTCTGCTGGGAGTTCGTGCGGGCACCCGGTCTCTCGCTGCTGGAATGAACCTGGAGCGGAAGATCGAGAAGGAAAGTTGCACCGCGTCCGGGACCCTCGCTCGACGCGGTGAGGCGCCCGCGGAGTTCGCCGGCCGCGAGGGCGCCCGAGTGAAGCCCGAAGCCGTGCCCTCCTTTCTTGGTCGTGAAACCGTGCTGGAAAACGCGCTGCAGATCATCGGGTCCCAGGCCGATGCCGTTGTCGGACACCTCGATCTGGAGCCGGTCCGGCCCGGCCGGCCGCAGATGAACGTGGATCTCCTTCAGCTTTCTCCCTGAAGCTTTTGTGGCATCTCTTGCGTTGCGAAGTAGATTGAGAACGATCTGAAGCACCTTGTGCTTGTCGGTGAGGACATCGGGTATTTCGGCGAAATGACGCTGTACGAGAACGTCATCGCGCTCCATGCCATCCTTGGAGATCGCTAGAGCATCTTCCATCAGCTTTGCGATCGACACTCTTTCCACGAAACCGGCTGTGGTCGCGTAGCTCTGCTGCGCAGCCACAATCTCCTTGATGTGGTCAACATGGCGACTCAACTGCGCCAGCTCCGACATCATTCCATCCTTTTCCTGCACCAGGTGTTGGGCGAGCTTGGTCAGGTAGGGAAGAACACGCCCCCCCTTGGAGTCCTCTCTGACGAACAAGCCCAAATCACCCTCGTGTTCCTGGAGCAGACCCGCAACCGTGACCAGTTTCTCCACCCTCGACCGCTGCAACTTCTCCAGAGCGATCGTGGCCGCCACATTGACACTGTTCAAGACGTTTCCGACGTTGTGGAGCACCCCCGTAGCCACCTCGGCCATGCCTGCCTGGCGCGAGAGTTCGACCAGGCGCTGCTGAGCGGCGGCTAGCTCGGCATGGGCGCGATCCCTGGCCGCAACCTGTTCCTGGAGTTCGTGCGTCCGTTCGATGACGCGGCACTCCAGGGTGGCTTTGGCATCGATCAAATCGTCTTGTGCCCTTTGCCGCATGATGGAGGCGCCCAGCATGTTGGCTACCGCGCCCAGGCTGTCTTTCTCGGCATCTCCCCACTCACGCTCCTGGCCGCAGTCGTCGAAACCCAGGAACCCCCACCAGAGATCCCCAACAAAAATCGGAACGGATATGAGTGACTTGATCTCGGGATCGAGCAGGGCACGAGCGCCTTCCTCCATCTCGGCAGGCTTCGCCGTAACCACCTGTCTGCTTTTCAGCTGTTCCGCCCAGTGATCAAGGCCCCCTCCCTGCCACGGGAAGTGCTGCCACCTGTCCCGTGTCGCGGCAACGTCAGGCCCCAACCATTCGTACCGCAGGCTGCACGAAAGAATGCCATCGTGGGTGGCGTTCTCGAACACGTAGGCGCGGCTCGTTCCGGTTGCCCGGCCGATACTCTCCAGCACTTCTTCGACCACGGCGGTCCACTCCGTCGCGCTCAGAAGTTCTTGTGCGGCAAAGCCCACGCTTTCGAGGATCTGGTTCCGCGCGAGGATAGTCGTGGCCATGACGTTGAACGCTTTCGCCAACTGCTCGATCTCGTCGCGGCTTCGCACTTCGGCGCGAGCGTGAAGATTACCTTGAGCCACCTGTGCCACCGCGGCGTGCAGGACGCGGATTGGCTTCACTAACCGCTTGGCGTAGATGAGCGAGATCAGCAGGCTCATGCCGACACAGAGCAGAGCCAGCGCTCCGGTGCGCCGGTAGGTCCGCCGCACGCTCTGGTCGTAGGAATCCAGCGACAGGCCGACGTGAATCCACCCCCACTGGATACCGCTGTAGTCGAACGGAGTCGCGTAGTGGAAGACGCGGCGGCCGAACAGCGGCTCGGTACCGATGGATCTGCTCGGCGCTCGAGTCGCCGGCCGCCAGGCGACGCCGAGCGTCTCGGTTTTCCACTTGGAACGGTCCGTCACCACCGAGAAACCGTCGTTCTTGGTGATGATCAGGAAGTCGATGGCCTGGTCGCCGGACAGGACCTGCATCGCCTGGTCCACCACCACGGAATAGTCCTCGGACATCGCGGCGCCGGCGGCAACGCCTTTGATCGAAGCGGCAACACCGCGCGCCTTCGATTCAAGGTTCAGCTCGAACTCACGCTTTTGTTCAGGAACAATGACCATTACAAACACAGCCAGAGTGATGAGCGTTACGAGCCACCCCAGCAGGGTGATTCGCAGTGTGATGCCTCTGGGTGAACGCATACCGTCAGTCCTTCTTCTGGGCGCGGTTTTCGTGGATCTCCGTCACCGGCGTCCCAGCCCCAGAAAATGGCGCCAGGCTGGGCGTTGAGGGAGGGAGCGACCCGGCGACCCGGCGGTACTCCACCCACAGTGCGCGCGCGGCCTCGATATCGCCCGGACTGATCCGCACGACGCGCCCGGTCTTGAACACCATAAGAACCTGCCGGCCGCGCGGGCTCTGATGGAGTGCCCGGATGGCATCGAGAAGTTCTTCCCGGTAGGGCTGGGGGGGAACCGGCGTGGCGATCACGCTATCGATCACGGGTGTGGAACGGGCCAGCACGCGGAGCTTCCCCAACTGCGGGTTCATCTCCTTCAGCAGTTCCAGATTGATCTCATCCACGACGCAGGCATCCACAGTTCCGAAAAACAAGGGCAGCACGCATGCCTGTGGCTTCGTAGTGTTCTTTGCGGTTGCGAAGAACGATGAGGCGCGCCCAAGCTTCAGCTTCCCCAGGGTCACTTCGATCCAAGCCAGGCCGGTGTTCGATTCACTGCGGGAGAAGTAGTTCAGGTTCTTCCCTCTCAGGTCGGCGATCGTGCCCGCGGTGGAGGATGCGCCAACCAGCAATAGGTAGGAATAGCGCGGCCCCGCTCCATCGTTACGATTGCCCACCAGGTCCGGAACGATCAGCCTGGCTCCTTCCAGTTGCAGGTAGTCGATGAAGTCCAGTATCAGAATGTCCACGGAACGGCTTTCCAGGCGCTGCTTCATCTCCGCCACCCCGTCGACGATATCGACTCTGGCATCCAGCAGAAAGCCCCGTTCCTTGCCCGTGAGTTCGAACCCGACTTTAATGGCGGCAACCGCATCGTTCCGGTTGACGGTGGTGAACATCCGGCTGCTCGCGATTGCGTACAGGCGTGCGCGGCGGAGTCCACCCGTGCCGGGGTTCGCGGCCGGATCCAATCCACCTTGCTGCGCCATGGCGGTGCCCAAGACCGCCCAGACAGCGAAAGCGATCCGGCACGGCGGTGGCCAGGTAGATGGACGCGGCAAGCCGGCCCCTGTGACCGCCGCCAAGAACTCTTTCAGGAATCCACTGTAAGGCATCTACGGGCGCTCCTTCCTGGCCGCTTCTTCCGACTGGGTGGCCGCGAGCCCGGAGCCACCGGGTGTTCGAGTCGCCCCAGTTGGGGACGCGGTCATATCGCTTCGCCCGGCGAGGCCTACCAGGCGGAGATACCTGCTCCACAGAACACGCACCGATTCGAATTGCTCGCTGCCGACACGGACCATGGGGCCTGTCTTGAGAACCAGCGCTATCTGCTCGCCTGCCGGATCCTTGTGAAGCTCGAGGATTGCGTCAATCAAATCGCGCCTGTAGGGGTGCTCCTCAACCGGCATGGCGATCAGACCCTCCAGCAGGGGCTCGGAACGGGCGAGGATTCTGAGCCCGGCCAGTTGGGGATTCAGTTCCCTGGCCAGATCCCAATTTTCCGAATCGACCACGCAGGCCTCAATCCTGCCGAAGAACAGCGGTAGAACGCACGATGAGGCCCGATAGCTGGCGCCGACCGATCCGAAGAACTTGCTTGCACGGCCCAAGCGATCCTCGGCCAGGAGAGTCTCGAGCCACACGAGACCCAGTTCCGATCTCGTGCGCGAGCTGACGATGATTCGCTTGCCGCGCAGCTCGGCCAGGTGAGGCGTCCCCGGTGATCCGCGCCCCAGCAGCAAATACGGATAGGCCCCCAGCTGGCCCCGCTTGGTGCCGGCTGCTACGGGTTCGATGAGTCTGGAGTTGGCGAGAGCCAGATAATCCGGCGTGTCCAGTATCAGCAGGTCCACCACGTGTTCCTTTAGGCGCGTGAGCGCTTCCTCTGCCGAGTTGATGATTTCCAGCTTCGAGTCAAACTCGAAACCGCGGCGTTTTCCGAGAGCTTCCACATAGATCTTCAATGAGGCGACCGCATCTCTTCGGTTGACCGTGGTGAACAGGGATTCGCTGCCGACGATATGGAGACGCGCGCGCCTCCTTCCGGAAGCAGCCGGCGCCTCGCCCGCACGCAGCGCTCCGATGCAGGTTTCGCCGAGCAAGAAAAAGACGATCGGTAGCGCGCGGAGCCGTTTCACTCTCTACCCTTTCGGCTCCCGGCTCCCGGCAAGCCGGCGGGCACGTTCCGCCATCTCGAGTACGCCTAGGGCGGGGGCCAGGCAACCGGCATCCTTGATAACCAGATCCTGGAATTGAAAGAACGTCGCGAGCTGCTGGCCGGCCTGGGTTGTGCGCAGACCCGACAAAACCTTTACCAATCTGTCTCGATGCGCACTCTGGTAGTTCTTGCGGAATATGTAGAAAGTGACCACCATCCGGGGAGAACTCGCGAGCAATCTTAGGTCTCTTCCTACCTGAGGATTCAGCTCGCACATGGTGTCGAAGCCCCGCTTGGAGGTGAGGCAGGACTCGACCTGGCCAAAAAAGACCGGCAACACGACTCGGGAGAACTTGGATTCCGAAATCACGGAGCCAAAGAACTGTTCGCTCCGGACATGGCGCCCTTCATGCAGGAGGGTGGAGAGCCAGGCAGACGCGACACACATCTTCGGGCTCTTCAGCGTGATCAGCCGGCGCCCCCGCAGGTCGCCTACCTGCCGGATGCCGCTGTTCTGCTTCACCAGAATGACGTACTGCTCCAGCGCCGCCGCATCCGCCTCGGCCACAACTTGACTTCCATCAAAACAGTCGGCGGCCTGCCGGTACTCGACGATATTCAGTGCGACGGCGTCTACCCTGCCCTCGCGAATGCGGTTCAGGATCTCCGGGGCTGTGTCGAATACGTTCGGGTTGAATTCGATGGCGATGTTCCAGTGTTGCGTCATTGTTTTGAACCAGATCAGCATCGCCGCCCGGGCGTCGTTCACATTCACGTCCGTCACCAGGCTCTCCGAGATAGCCAGGCGGAGCGGCGGGTCGGAGTTCCCGGCGGCCGGCGCCGCGAACAACCGGGACGAGGCGCCCAGCATCAGGGCGAGAGCGCGGCGCCTCGAACTGCCGGCGGGCTCTATTGCAGCGGTACTCTTCGCCTTCATCATCAGCCGTCCTATTCCCGCGGTTTCGGATTCAGTCTCACGGCCATCTCCTTGCCCACGACGACGGAGACCTGCGACTCAATCGCCAGGTGGTCATAGCGCGTCTTGAGATGCTGCGCGGTCATCAAAGCCTCGAATAATTGGGCTCGAATGACTTTCTCTGTCTCAATCAGCTCGCTCTGGTAGGCTCTCGTGGTCAACTCCCGGTTTTCCCGGGCGGCCACCATCGCCCGGTTCGAAGCCTGATAGGCTTTGGACGCCGCCTCGAGACCCAGGAACAGATCGCGGAGCTGCAGCCCGATGCCTTCGTGCAGCAGGAACTTCTCCTCCTTCAGCTTGGCGACTCGGGCGAGTGCTTCAGCGACTTTGTTCCGGGTGAGGAATCCGTTGAATACCGGGATCTCCGCCCCCAGTCCGATGGTCCATCCTGCCTTGTTCACGACGGTCGCCGCTCCCGCCGTGTAGCTGTTCCACCAGCGGTGCAACTCGCCCGTCAATGCGACCTTGGGATAGTAGCCGCTGCGAGCCGTCGAGACGGCGCCCTCGAGCGCCCTCAAGCCTGCTTCCAGCCGCGCCCAATCGGGGTTGAACTGGTAGGCCGTAGTCACCAACTCCTCCAGATTGCCCGCGAAAGGCCGGTAGGGCACCTCTTCCGTGGATGGCCGCACGGTGGCATTCCAGGACAGGCCCATCGTGTAGGCAAGGGCAGATTCAGCCGCGGCCTCGTTCTTGGCGAGCAACGCGACGGTCGATCGCAGGGTCTCCACGATCACCTGGTTGTCGAGGTAGTCCGTCTTGTTGACCTTGCCCGCCCCGTTCTTGTAGAGAGATTCGGTCAGCTCGAGGGTGACCTCCATCCGCGCCAAAGTGTCGTTGCCCACCTGGTGCAACTGGCGGGCCAGCACGGCTCCATAGTAGAGCCTGGCGACGCTGTCGTTGAGCTCGAGATCCGTCCGCCGGACCTCGGCCTGAGCGGCCTTCACCGCGCCCAGCGCCTGCTCCCTGTATCCCTTCCTCATGCCTCCGTCATAAAGAAGCCAGGTCAGGTTCCCCGAAGCGGCAAACGTTTGCGGATCGAGGACCCTGATGTCCTGCTGCGGGATCGGGAACACCTGAGCGGCCGTGGTGAAGCTCTGCCCTGGAAAGCTCACGGGCAATTGGACGGCGGCAGGAGGGAATCCCGGCGCGAACGCGTTGGCTGGAATGGTGACCGCGGCCGTGCCGGCCGGGACGTTGACGGTCTGCGGCGGGATCTGCAATGTGCCCGCCGGGAAGATGAAGTTTGACGCCTCATCGAGGCGAAACCATCCGCCCTTCGCGTTCACCTGCGGCCAGTAGCCGGACAGGGCCTGGCGATGTTGAGCTTCCGCCATCGCCACGGCCAACCTGGACGCGGGACGGCGGTGGTTCTTCTCCATCGCGATTCGCAGGCACTCCTCCAGTGAAAGGACCTGGGGAGCGGCGGGTCCGGAGGGTGGCGCCTCGCCCGCGGCGACGGAGTGGAGCGCGAAGACGGCGCTGAGTATGGCGTAAAGAGAGCGTGCTGGCTTTGAAGTCATTCGGGTCCTACAAGAACCGCTGTTTGCGCCGCGGTCGGTGCGCTACAGGACGGGTTGTCATGGTCAACGGCTTTGGGGCGCGGCCCCCAGCTCTCGAGAGCTTTCCGCAGAGCCTCCAGAGTCATGGGCTTGCTGATGTATCCATTCATGCCCGCCGCAAAGCAGGCCTCGCGGTCTTCGATGGTTGCCGATGCCGTCAACGCCACAATGGGAATGAGTGAGCCGGCTGTTGACAGAGACCGGATGCGGCGCGTCGCTTCAAGCCCGTCGACAACGGGCATGTGAACATCCATCAGCACCAGGTCGTATTGCGTTTCCTGGACTTGGCGCACTACGTCAACTCCATCGGCGACCGATTCAACAGTGCAGCCGAGCCTCTGTAACATGCGCTCCACGACCACCTGGTTCACGCGGTTGTCCTCGGCGACGAGAATCCGCATGTGAGCCGGTTCCGCAACGTATACTTGCCCTGGGGTGGGATCCGCGGCGGCGGGTATACCGGCCACAACGTCGAACTCGAACGTCGATCCTCTCCCGGGACAGCTCTCCGCGCGGATGGTTCCGTCCATCATTTCCACCAGGCGTCTCGAGATCACCAGACCCAGGCCTGTCCCTCCGAAGCGGCGGTTGGTCGAAGCGTCTACCTGGCTGAAGGGCCGAAAGAGCCGGTCGAGTTTGTCGGGAGGTATCCCGATGCCCGTATCCGACACGTTGAAACGGATGCGGCATTTGCCGTCCGGCGCGGGCTCCGGCGCGAGCCCGGCCCTGATCTCAACGGAGCCCTCTTCGGTGAACTTGATCGCGTTGCTGATGAGGTTTACCAGGATCTGTCTGATTCGCGTGGCATCACCAGCCAGCCGTTCCGGGATGGCGCTGTCGATGCCCTGCCGCAGTAGGAGATGCTTTTCACTGGCCTCCCTGCGGAAGAGTTCCACACTCCACTCGAGCGATTCCCGAAGAGAGAATGGCGCCGTGTCCAACTCCAGCTTTCCGCTTTCGATCTTGCTGAAATCCAGAACGTCGTCCAGAATCTTGGCCAGGGTCTCCCCCGAAGTTCGGATCAGCCGGAGCATGGAACGGGTGTCGCCCGGTAAGTCCCCTTCATCGAGAAGAGAACTGAGGCCGAGGACTCCATTCAGCGGCGTGCGAATCTCGTGGCTCATATTGGCGAGAAACTCGCTCTTGGCTCTCGCCGCGGCCTCCGCGCCGACTCGAGCGCGCTGTAGTTCCTCTTCCATCTGTTTGCGATCCGTGATGTCCAGGCAAAACGACAGCACGTGTGGTGCGTGACGGATGGTGACCTCGCGCAGCCACAGCAAGCCCGTACGCCGCCCCGCCTTAGGATGTTTGTAGACCATTTCCCGCGCATCCACGCATCCGAAGCTGGCCAGCCGCTGACCGAGATCGCTCAGTGCCTCAGGGCCGTCCAGCCACCCCAATTCCACAGGGTCCCTGCCGATGATTTTGTCCTTGGCAAGGCCGAACATGTCCTCGCAGGCGAGGTTGACGTCCAGATAACGGCCCTCCATGTCCAACAAGGCGATACCGATCGGGCTGGCCTCGAAAACAGATCGAAATGCCGCCTCTGCTTTCTGCAGCTCCTCAGTGCGGCGCGCCACCATGAGATCCAGATCCTCCATCCGTGCCGACGCCTGCCGGCTGACGAACCACTTCTTGGTGAGCGCGTATGCCAGCTGGATCACCTCGACATTGTCGAAAGGCTTTTTCAGAATCAGGAGGTTGTCGGAATGCCCAAGCCGGCGCCGGATTTCCGTCCAGGAATAGTCCGAGTAGGCCGTGCAAATCACCACCTGTAAGCCCGGGTATGCCTGCCAGAGCCTCGCAATCGTTTCCACGCCGTCCCAACCCGGGGGCATCCGGACATCCACGAACGCCATGGCATAGGGGCGGCCCTCGGAAGTCGCCTGCTCGAGTAAGGACAGTCCTTCCTGGCCTTGATAGGCCGAGTCGATTTCGAAGCGCGAGACCGGCACCGGCGCGTCGTCGAAGAGCAGTTCCTCGTCCGCCTCAAGGTCCAAGTGCTCACTGTCGCCGCCGATGAGGATCTTCCTGATGTCATCATGGATCGCCCGATTGTCGTCAATGACCAGGATTCGGTACTTCGGCTCAGTGGGGGCTGGCGGTTTCATATGAATCGTCCTCTCTCAAGGCTGCGGAGGCGGCCAGCGGCAGCTCGAGCGTGAAGGTCGCCCCCAATCGCGGTCCCTCGCTCTCGGCCCATAACGAGCCGCCCAGTTGCCGGGCGGCCAATGCCCCGGAGTGCAGACCGAACCCCTGGTCCACATTCGGGCGACACGCTGGTTGTATCCTCCACCTGGCCGCTTGCGCCGGGTCAGGTCTCGAGCCACCTGGTGGGGCGCCGTCCGCGAACGCAAGGCCTGCCGCCGCCCACAATGGCAGGATGAGAGGAAGTGGGGTCAAAAGCTGTTGCACGATCCGCCTATCCAATCTTCCTATCGACCGTATATACGGCGGCGATAGATCGGATATCGCGATGGTGAAGGTCGAACGAAACACATTTGCATTTCATCGGTGCGGCCTGAGCACCACCACTAGCTGATGCTAGAGGGAATGGCGCTATTTTGGAATCCCTCTAAAGTCACATTCTGACCGTTGTCGATGACCTTAGCCCACACTAGGCAAGACACTTAGCAGTACTCTGACGTTCCGTGGTTCCAGGACAATTGGGAAGCGGAGGTTGGACAACATTTGATTTGGCGACAGCCGCGCCCAGTCCGAACACGGGTTCCGCCGCCTCTATACAAGCCGCCCAGGCAATATACGAGCACGTATACAAGCTTGACGGATCGTTTCGCAATGTGATAATCATGCTCGGGTAGTTTCCCAAGGTTCAGATTCCCGGAGGGCGGAGTGTCCCGGCCCAGAGTTCTGCAGGGCGAAACTTCCCCGAGGTGCGCAGATGATCACCAGACGTGGTTTATTCGAGAGCAGCGCGTTTGCTGCCGGGTTGGCGATCGGCAGGTCGCCGCTTAAGGCTCAGACTTCGTCGTCGGGAGGCATTGCCCAAAAGGGCGGCCCGGTTCCCCCATCTGGACGGCGCCCGATCGCGGGAAGGAGCCACAAGTACCTCTTCGTCGACGACCACGACATCGAAGCGATCGACAACCTGGCGCGAAGACTCCATCAGCCACAAAAGTTCGCCAACAACGTGGTGATCCGCCCCGAACACCGCTGGGAGAACGTTGGGATACAGGTCCGCACGACGCCTGTGTGGCTGCCGGATGAGGGCGTCTTCAAGCTGATTTACCTGACGAGCGCCGAGGGCCCGGACGCGGTGGTTTCGCTGGATGTGACCGGCGCGCCTAAGGGTATGGAGAGCTATGCCTGCTACGCTACGTCGGTCGACGGCATCAACTGGGAGAAACCGTTTCTGCGGTTACACGACTATCCTGCTCTCACCTGGCGCGGCACTCCCATCGGCAAGGAGAACAACATCGTCCCCAGCGCGGCAGGCCTGCTGCAAGGGCCGGTCTACGACCCTCATGATCCGGACCCGCGGCGGCGCTTCAAAGGGCTGCGCTATGGCGGGGGTAAGCTGCAGTCGGCGGCCTCTGCCGATTTCCTGAAATGGGAGGCCTTGCCGATACCCTCGTTGCCCAGCCAGGACGAGTCGCATCTGACCTATGACGCCGTCGAGCGGCTGTTTATTGCCACTGTCAAACGCAGAGGACCGTATGGACGGTCATGGCATCTGATCACCAGCCCGGACTTCGAGCACTGGAAGGAGCACGGGCTTGTCTTTCACGCGGACCAGGTGGATCAGGAGAACGGCAATGCCCGCTTGCGGCGCTTTTTCGACGACCCGGCCTATCTGAAGCCGCTCTTCAACCGTCCCGAGGAGTGGCGGACGGATGTCTACAACTTTCCTGTCTTTCCGTACGAGGGACTTTACCTGGCCACGCCGGCGATGCACCATTGGTCGGGCAAGCATGCGCCTCTCTATGAAAACGTGGACAGCCGAAAATCGGTCGAGCTGGCCGCCAGCCGCGATCTGCTCCACTGGCAACGCGTCGCCGGCAGGGCTCCGTTCCTGGAACTGTCGCCGGTGGGGGATGGCAGCGCCTACGACACGGGCCAGGTCGTGGTTGCCAACCAACCGGTCGCCCGCAACAACGAGCTTTGGTTCTATTACAATGCGTTTCGGTACCGTTCCATGACGTTAGCGGACACGCTGCAGCGTAAGTATCTGGACAGCAGCGCCCTCTGCGTGGCGCGTTTACGCATGGATGGCTTTGTCTCACTGAAAGGGGGCCCTGAATGGGGCTCGGTTTCCACCAAACCGATCAAGGTGACGGGCCAACGCCTGCACGTCAACTGCGACTCCTGGCGCGGGCGGGTGCTGGTGGAGATTACGGACGCCGCCAGCGGCCAGGCGATTCCCGGCTTCACGCGCGCGGAGTGCCAACCCGCCATCGTCGACCGCATCGATGAGGTGGTGCGATGGAAGGCGAAGAACGATCTGGCAGAACTGCAGGGCAAGACGGTGCGACTGAGATTTCATGTCTGGAATGCCGAGTTGTATTCTTTCTGGTTTGGGTAGCTGGCGGATTCCCAATGTGCTACCCCTCCAGATACCGCCGCAGATCGTCCGCCCGGAAGCAGTGGGCAAACGCCGTCTCGCGGGTGATTTTGGCACGCCGCACCAGATCCGCCAGCGATTGCTCCATCGTCGTCATCCCGTCATTCCGGCCCACCGACATGGCCGAACGCAATTGATGGTCGTCGCCCTTGCGGATCAGCGCGCGAACCCCGTCGGTGGCGAGCAGGATCTCGCAGGCCGGATGCCGTCGCGTGTTGTCGGCCGCCGGCACCAGTTGCTGTGCGATCACGGCCGCCAGGGCGAGCGAAAGCTGCTGCCGGATCTGCGGCTGGTTCGCCATTGGAAACGAATCCAGAATTCGCGAGATCGACTGCGACGCGTCGTTGGTGTGCAGCGTCGAAAACACCAGGTGGCCGGTTTCGGCCGCTGTCAGCGCGGTGGACATCGTCTCGGGATCGCGCATCTCCCCTACCAGAATCACGTCGGGCGACTGCCGCAGGATGCTGCGCAGGGCGCCGGCAAACGAGGGCGCGTCGTGCCCGATCTCGATTTGTTCGACGATCGACTGGCGGTTGCTGTGCACGTACTCCACTGGGTCTTCGATGGTCACGATATGATCGCGCCGCTTGTTATTGATCAGGTCGATCAGGGCAGCCAGCGTCGTGCTTTTGCCGCAACCCGTGGCGCCTGTGACGAGAACCAGTCCCTGGCGACGCTCGGCAAGCTTCTGCAGAATCGGCGGCAGGTTGAGCGAATCGAGCGAGGGGATCTTCGCCGGCAGGACCCGGAAACAGCCGGCCAGCGTGCCGCGCTGATAGTGGATGTTCGCCCGGAACCGGCCCAACCCCTCGCGCAGAAAGCAGAAGTCGAGCGACCTGTTTTTTTGCAGTTCTTCGTACTGCCGCGGTTCGAGCAGCGGCAAAAGCATCTCGCGCGCGTCGTCCCCGGAAAGGGGTGCGCCCTGCAGGGAGCCCAGGCCTCCCGTCGACCGCAGCGTGGGAGGTGCGCCGGCGACAACAATCAGGTCCGAGGCCTCGTTTCGGACGGCGAGCGCCAGCAGGCGATCGAACGCGCTGCCGTCGGAAACCGCGACCCGCTCCGTTTCCTGCGCCAGCGCTGGAGCCGCGGCCCGGTTCAGTTCGGCCACCAGTCGTGCCAGTTTGTCGTCGTACTCAGGCATTAATGGAATGACGTCTTATCCCGACGATTCGTGGGAAGCAATTACGCGCGCGTCCAGACGTCCTCGCGCCAACCGGACCCGGATCTCGGCCCCGTCGGGAGCCTGTGAAGATTCCACCACAACGTGCCCGTCTTTCGTTGTGACGATGGCGTAGCCGCGATTTAGGATCGTGAGCGGGCTAAGCTGTTCTACTTTCGTCCTCAGGGTCTCCAGCCGGGCCCTGCGGCGAGCCATCTGGAGGCGGATCGCCTGAATGATCGACGAGCCCGCATTCTGCTGTCTCCGCCGGCTTCGCTCCAGGCGGGGTCGCGGGTCCGCATCGCGCACGACGGCTTCGAGCGCACGCACCCGCAGCCGCCGCTGATCGAGCAGTTCCCTCGTGCGATGCCGCAGCCGGTTAACCCACTCGTCGATCTGTTGCGCGCGGCGGCCTACGTTTCGATGCACCACCGACAGGGCACGGTCGATTCCCTGTTGATGCAGGCGGCGCGCCCGCAGCGCGAGCCGGTATCGCAACGTCTGCACCAGCTTGCTCTCGATCGCCGCCAGTTGGGCGGCCACGTCTTCCTTTTGCCGAACCACCAACTCGGCCGCGGCGGAGGGAGTGGGCGCGCGCAGGTCGGCCACGAAGTCCGCGATCGTCACGTCCGTCTCGTGGCCGACGGCCGAAACCACAGGGACCGAACACGTCGCAATGGCCCGCGCCACCGCCTCCTCATTAAAGGTCCAAAGATCTTCGAGCGAGCCTCCCCCGCGCGCGACGATCAGCACGTCCGGCCATTGGGATGCGCTGAAGTACTCGATGCCGCGGCAGACCTCCTCGATGGAGCCCTCGCCCTGCACGGGGGCCGGATACAAGCGGATGTGCAAGCCGGGGAAGCGCCGGGTCAGGATCTGGATCATATCGGAGATCACCGCCCCGCGCGGCGACGTCACAATCCCCAACTTGCGTGGGTAGAGCGGCAGGGGTCTCTTACGCTCCCGGTCGAAGAGTCCCTCCGCCGCCAGTCGTTTCTTTAACTGTTCGAAGGCGAACTGCAGGGCTCCATGGCCCTGCGGTTCGAGCGTCTCGACGATCAGTTGAATGTTGCCGCGCTGTTCCCAAAGATCCACGCGGCCCCTGGCCAGAACCTGTACGCCGTCCTGTGGTTTGAACTTGAGTAGCCGGACTGTGGACTTGAAGCAGACGCAGGAGATCTGCGATTCCCCATCTTTCAGCGTGAAGTAGTAGTGTCCGCTCGCCCAGAGCTTGGCCGAGGAGATCTCGCCGCCCACCCAGACGTCGAAGAATTCGTCGCTCAAATGCGCGCGGATCGCGGCGTTTAACTCACTGACCGTGTATGTCTGGCGCTCCGGGACGCCGAATTCGAGCGCGAACTGTTCCACTCCCTCGTGAGTATAGCGTGCGGTACGGCGGCGCCATCGCCGGGGAACGCTGGCTGGAGCCAACAGCGTGAGCCGTGGGGTTGCGTTTTGCAGAAATCAGGTTGTCCGCTCCCTTTGCCGCGGCTCCGAAGAAACGCGGCCCCACGGCTGACGCCGTGGGCTCAGGAACCTTCAATGCCGGCTCAAACCCAGCGAACGGATGCGTTTGTGCAGGTTCGTGCGCTCCATCCCGAGCGCGCGCGCGGCGCTCGAGACGTTCCATTTCGCCTCTTCCAGGGCCCGCAGCAGGTGCTCCCGCTCCGCTTTCTCCCGCGCATCCTGCAGGCTCGACCGCATCGAGGAATCGCGCGGAATGCGGATTTCCACCGGCACACAGTCCGGCAGCATCAGGTCGCCCGGACTCAGAATCGCCATGCGCTCCACCGTGTTGCGCAGTTCGCGCGCATTGCCCGGCCAAGGGTACTGCTCAAAAACCGTATAGACGGAAGCGTCCAAACGTTTCGGACGGAAATTGTTTCGCCTGCAGAAGTCGTCGAGGAAGTATTCGGCCAGCGGCTTTAGATCGTGGGGACGTTCCCGGAGCGCCGGGACGCGAATCGGGACCACGCTCAGACGGTAGTAGAGATCCTCGCGGAACTTCTCCTGCTGCACCAGCGCGGCCAGGTCCTTGTTGGTTGCCGAGACCACGCGAACCGAGACCCGGATGATCTGTTCGCCGCCGACGCGGTGGAATTCGCCCTCCTGCAGCACGCGCAGCAACTTGGCCTGCGAGGCGGTGTGCAGGTCGCCCACTTCGTCCAGGAATAAAGTGCCGCCGTCGGCCAACTCGAACTTGCCGCGGCGCGCGCTGACCGCTCCGGTAAACGAGCCTTTCTCGTGGCCGAAAAGCTCGCTCTCGATCAGTTCGGTGGGGATGGCCGCGCAGTTCACCTTCACGAAGGGTCCGCTGGAGAACGGGCTATTCTCGTGAATGTGCCCGGCCAGCAACTCCTTGCCGGTCCCCGATTCGCCCATCAGGAGGACGCGTGCGTCCGAACGGGCCGCCAGCGTGGCCTGCTCCACGGCTAGCAGAAAGACGGGGCTCTGGCCGATCATCTGCGAGGCGCCGGCCACAATTTCGCGCAACCGCACATTCTCGCGCCGGAGCGAATCCTGTGCGAGCGCGTTCTTGACGGCCACCAGCACGCGATCGCGGCCGAGAGGTTTTTCCAGAAAGTCGAAGGCCCCGGAGCGTGTGGCGTCAACCGCGTCGGCGATCGTGCCGTGGCCGGAGATCATGATCACGGGCGCCGGGTTCTCCGCGGCCCGCAACTCACGCAGAAGATCGATGCCGCTGGCGTCGGGCAGGCGGACGTCCAGCAGAAACAGATCGGCCCGCGTCTGATCGGGATGACGCCGGAACTCTTCGGCGCTGCGGCACGCGGCCACTTGAAAGCCCTCGCGCTCCAGGATCAGGCGCAGGGAACGGCCGATGTTCTCTTCGTCGTCAACGATCAGAATTCGTTTCATAAGCGGGAAGAAGGACGCGGAAACCGGCGCCGCCGAGCAGGCCGGGAACAAGGATCACGTCGCCACCCACCAGCAGCGCGCTTTTCTTGGCAATGGACAAACCCAGGCCTGCGCCGTGTTTCTTGAAGCTGATCGTGGGCTGGAAGAGCGCCTTCTTCACTACGGCGGGCAGGCCGGGACCGGAATCGTGGATCTCGATCGCGATGCGGGAGGCGGCAGGCTGGGTCAGGGCCAGCACCGAACCGCCGGCCCCGGCCGCTTCGGCGGCATTCACCAGGAGGTTGGTCAGGACGCCTTTCACCAGGTCTTCATCGGCCCACGCGGCGAGTTGCTCTTCGGCCAGTTGCAGCCGGTAGGCGACCTCGGGATGGCCGTTTCGCAGCAGCGCGACCCGTTCCTCGACCAGTGGGTTGACGGCCACCGCGGCCGGACGCACGGGGGGTTCGGCGGAGAACTCGCTGAACGCCCGGATGCGCCGTTCCAGACTCTCGATCTCTTCGACGATGATCTGACGGCTCTGTTCGAGGAACGACCGGTCGGCATCGCCGGCCGGCCCCTGACGGGCCGCGATCTCCTCCACCATCAGGCGGATCGGTGTCAGCGAGTTCTTGACCTCGTGCGCCATCTTGCGCGCCAGCGACTGCCAGCTTTCGAGTTGCGTCAGGTAGACCAGGCGGTCGCGGCTCTGTTCCAATTGCGCGGCGGTGTCGTTGAAGGCCTGGAGCGCGCGGCCGACCTCGTCATCGCGGTCCGGCGTGACCCGCACCGCGAGGTTGCCCGTCGCCAGTTGGGTGAGGCCGGCGGTCAATTGCTGGATCGGGCGGCTGAGGCGGAGCGCCACCACCACCAGGATCCCGAAGGAGACGGACCAGATGGCGGCGCCGATCACGATGAACAACAGAAAGATGCCGCGGCGGCGGTCGAAGAGGCGGCCTGCCTGCACCGTCTCCCGCGCCCGGCTGTATTGGCTGGACAGGGCATCCAGGCCGACCCCGAGTTCGCCGGCGAACACGGAAACCCGATCCGGCCTCCGCCACCAATACTCCAGGCGGCTCCCTTCGTTCCCTGCGAGGCGAAAGGATTCCTCCTCGCCGCCCTCCCAGAACGCCGCGATGTCTTTCGGCCAGGAGCCTCGATCGGCGGCGCGATAGGCCGTCTCGGGAATCTTCCCGGAGCGGGCGTCCCGCTGGAGGTTCTCGCGCGTGTGCCGGTACAACTCACGGCCGGTCCGTTCGAGGGAACGGGACATGGTGTCGAGTTCCGTCTCGCTGCGGGCGGCGAACCCCAGACTATAGTCGAGCAGCAGGGCCGAGACCCAGATCGCGACGCCCAAGGGGACGATCGTGGCTGCCAGAAAGACCAGGATGAGGCGGTTGCGAAGCCGGTTCACAGGTTCTTCAGATCGCTGAGGCGCAGAGGGCCGGCACTGGCCACCCAACGGAGTTGCGGGCCCTTGGGCGGCCGGCTGAAGATCTCGATCAGGCGCGTGATGTTGATTCCTGGCTCGCCCAGGATGCCCACGGCTTCCCGGCCTTCTTCCGTCCGCAGTTCCATCTTGACGTAGAAGGGGCGGCTCGCGTCGAGGGAGGGCGGAATGGAGACCATCTGGCCAAGGCACCACGTTTCGCACGCAGGGGCTGTCATGCGGGAAGCCGCTCGCCTGGGCGGCCCGACGCGCACGGCCGAGAACTTCTCTTCCCACAGATCGAAGCTAACCACAAACCGGTCGAACACCCGTGCCAGCCATTGAGACGCGGACTCGGTGTACAAGGTCACCTGGCTTGCGAACGAGACGCTCTGCCCGTCACGCAATTGGGCCAACGGTTTACCGGTGAGGAACCGGATCTGCGGCGCGGAGACCCGGAGGGAGTTGTCATCCAGGCGAACCAGCAGCGTCTGCTCATTGGCCGCCGGGGCGGCAAAGAGCACGATCAGGCACTCGCGCCGGTTGAGGCGAACGCCATCGCGGCCGTCCTGAGCCGTCATTAGAAGTTCATACCCGCCATTAAGACCGGATCCATCTTGCCATCGCGCAAGGGAAATGCCAGGGCAAGGAACAAATTGTCTCTCCGCAGGCCGCCGCCTAAAGAATGTCGGACGGGGGCACGCCCCCCGCGGTTCCAGACTGCCCCGGCATCGTAAAACCCAAACACCCAGCCGTAGCGGTACTCGAGCGACTGGACTACCATCCGAGAGGCTCCGGCGGCGGCGATATCAAATCGGTTCCAGCCCCGCAGCGTACTGCTGTTGCCTGCCACGAACCGCTCATAGTAGGGAGCCAGGCCACTGATGGTCCCCGCCTGCAGGCGGAACAGGCCATGATGCCTCCCCTCGGTAAATGCAATCTGCAGATCGGCCCGGTGCCGGGTGTATTCGTAATCGCTTGAAAAAGCGGCATTGGCCGCATGCAGGGAGTACGCGGCATCCAACGATACCCGCCCCGTGCCGGAATCCTCCCACAGCCGATGATACCGCACGCCCGTCTTGATGGCATTCACCGATTCATTGTGCCCGGTGGCCTGTTGCGGCTCCAGCAACTGGAAACTGGCGCTCAACGCCAAGGCTACGTTCCGGGTCAGGGCGAACGAGAGTTCCGGTTCAAAGTTCTGGCGGGTCCGGTAGCGAGTGGAGGGGTCCCCCGCTTCCATCGCGGTCAGCGTGGTTGGGTTCCAGCGGGCGCGGTAGCCTTCGTACAGGAAACGGCCGCGCAGGCGATTGCTTCCCAAACGGCGCTTTTCGAAACGCCCGTAGATGCCGGTGCTCCGTTCCACCACCTCGTCGTTGTCGCTGACCACGCCGAAGGAAGCCTGGTGGGTGCCCATGGTAACAGAGGCTTCCGCCTGGCCGGTCCAACCTTGGCGGGAATGGTACAGGAACCGTGGGACGCTGACATTCAATTCAACCATCCGCCGCGTGATCTCGAACACAACCTTGACGTGATCGGGGATGGTGCCGCGCTGGATGCGGTGAGTCACCACCCGGGCGTGCAATTCGGTCCGCAACCTCTCGGCCAATTCACCGAGCAGGGAGAAGTCCAGGCGGGCGCCCGTCAAATCGGAGATCGCCGCCTTTAGACCCCGGCTGAGCTTGAATTCGCCGTTCCCCACGAGTTCGACCGCCTCGATGGTGTAACGGGTGTTGACGTTCATGGCGACGGGCGTCACCTGGGAACCGGTCAATGGGATACCAGCGGAAGCGAGAAGGACGCTGGCCCACAAGAGTCTCATGAGCCAACTGAATGCAGGCCGTGTGCCAAGCTTCTATCTTGTTGAAAGATCGATGGTTTCCCGGTGCCAGGAATGTGACACAACTTCACAGGTGTCACTGAATCAAACGCTCGGAAAAGCGAAGCGCCCGCGCCGGGCGACGACGCCGCCGGACGCGGGCACTCAGGGATGATGACAAATGAGAGCTGAGGCTACAGGGCTTTCGCCAACTCTGCTGCGAAGGCGCTCCGAGGAGTGCTGTCCTTTCGACGCTTGCGGTCTCGCCGTTGGCCTTTCGGGTCTCCCGCCGGCGCTACGGCTGCTGCTGTTACTACCGCTGCCGGAGCTGCTCCTTTGGTCTTCGGTTTTGAGGGTTGTGCTGGGTTGGCCCGAAGAATGCGGTCTTCGAGAGGCGCTCGATCAAACCGGCGAATGATCGCCTGCATTTCATCGTTGGTAGGCGCCTCGACAAAGGCGAAGCCCTTCGATTCCTGGGTTTCGTGGTTCCGGATGACCTTGACCGAATCGGCCACTAGGTCCTCGGCAGTGAGCCACTGCTTGATATCATCCGCGGTGACCCATGTTGGGAGATTGCCGAGAAAGACGGTAAAACTCATTTCTATGGTGTTACTCACTCCGTGTCGTTGGGATTGTGCTGCGCTAGCAACGGGGAAGATTCCGCTCTGCTTAGAATCATACAGATACTAGCAGAGCCCGAAGCGCGATGCAACGGAAATTCTTCGTTGCGTGTGATTTCCGGGTCGGAAACGGTACTGGCCGGGCCGAAACGAACCACCGAAAATCCAGTTTGGCCGCCGGTTGACGCTTCCCATCGGCGTACGTTGGTTCCATAATCCGGATAGCAAACAGAATCGTCGGCGCTTGGGCCACGCCCTCCGCCGGGACGGGCTCGAGTGCCGGGAGGTACTTGTAATGGAATATTCCTGTCGTTCGTTCACCCGTCGCCAGTTTGGATTCGCAGCCGGCAGTTGGGCCCTCGCTTCGCGGTTGTTTGGGGCCTCCGACCAGTCCATGCCGTGGACCCAACCCGCAACGGTACGCACCGTTTTTCTTGCCACCCCCAAACCCACCTGGCCAAAGCCCGACCTGAACGTCGGCCAGGAGAAGGCGGAGATGGAATCGACTCTGGCCGAAGCCGCACTCCAACAGAAGGGCGCGGTCCAGTTTACCGGGCGCGACCTGGTGCGCAGTGCCGAGGATGCACAAACCTTCGTCGGCAGCCTGGGAGATGAAGACGCCGTGCTGGTGGTCGACCTGACCTCCGGCAGCGGGCCGCTTCTCGCACCGTTGAAACGCGTTCAAAAGCCTGTGTTGCTTTACTCGCGCCCGTATTCCGGCTGGTCGTATGTTGAGGTCGCCGCGTGGGCGCAAGCCGGCAAGAGGGCGGACTTGATCGTCACCAGCGATCCCGCGGAACTGGGTCCTTATTTGACCATGTTTCGCACCATTCGCCACCTGCGGAAGAGCAAGATCCTGGTCGTGTCGCAGGCGACTCGCAGCGACGCGGCGGAGGCCTTTACCCGGCAGTTCGGCACCACCTTTGCCTTTCCCGGTTTCGGAGCATTGAAGGACGCGTATCATTCCTGCGACGAGCGGAAGGCCGCCGCGGCGGCCGATTCGTTCGCCCGCGGCGCCTTGAAGGTGGTGGAGCCCAACCGCCAGGAAATCACCGATTCGTTCCGGCTCTACGATGCGGTTCTGAAACTCCTCGCGAGCGAGAAAGCCAACGCCATCACCGTCGACTGCCTGGGCGGATTCCGCCGCGGGGACCTGCCCGCCTATCCGTGCGTCGCGTGGACCAAGCTCAATGACGCGGGCTTCTACGGAGTCTGCGAAGCGGACATCGCTTCGACGATGACGCAGTTGCTCCTGACGTCGTTCTCCCGAAAGGCAGCCTTCGTCTCCGATCCTGTGTTCGATACGGGCCGCAACGAAGTGATCCACGCGCACTGTGTCTCGGCAACGAAACTGATGGGGCTGGATGGGCCCTCGTCCCCGTACGCGATTCGCTCTCACATGGAGGACAACAAGGGAGTCTCGCTGCAGGTGATGGTCCCCACCAACGAGAAGGTGACTGTGGCGAAGTTCCTCAAGCCGGATGTCTTCGGGGTCTCGCTCGGCGAAGTGACCGCCAACGTCGACGACGCTCGGGGATGCCGGACGAAGTTCCGCACCAAGGTCGCTGACGCCCGCAAGATGGTGGAGACCTTCACCGGCGGCCTGCATCGGGTGGTGGTTTATGGCGACTACCTGCAACCGGTCGAACGGATGGGCCGGCTGATGGGCTTTCAGGTTGTTCACGAAGGATAGGACGGCAATCATGACACACCGGGAGAGAATGCTGGCGGCGTTGAATCACCAGGAGCCCGATCGCATGCCGATGGACCTGGGCAGTGCGCGGTTCTCGGGGATGGTGAAGCCCGCGTATGAAAAGCTGTGCGCCCACCTGGGCCTGGGAAAACCGGGGAAAACCCTGGACCGCATGCAGCAGGTGGTCGAGATGGACGAAGAGGTCCTGCGGTATCTGGACGTGGATGCGCGGTCGGTGTCGCAAGGGCCGCCGGACCGCGCGTGCGATATCGAACTCCCAGACAACCGGTATCAGGATGAGTGGGGCGTGATCCGCCGCCGGCCTCCGGGCTGCGAGTACTACGAACTGGACCGCTGCCCTCTGGCGGGGGAGATCACGGCGCAGACCATTGCGCATCACCGCTGGCCCGATCCGACGGACCCGGGCATCACGCGAGGTTTGCGGGATCGAACGCTCGCGCTGCGGAACAACACCGACTACGCCATCATGTACAACGCGAGAGTGAATGTGGTGCATCAGACGCAATACCTGCGCGGGTTCGAAGACTGGTATTACGACCTGGGCGGCAACCACGACCTGTTCGAGTGCCTGATGGGGGCGGTGCTCGAAATCCAGATGGAAATCAACCGGCGGACCCTTGCCGAGGTGGGCGACCTGATCGACATCGTGGCATTCGGCGACGATGTCGGACTGCAAGACCGGCCCATCTGCTCGCTGCCGCTGTACCGCAAGCTGATCCGCCCGATCCACGAGCGGGCGCTCGACCAGGTACGCTCGTTCACCAGCGCCAAGCTGCTGTA
>JBJXGR010000558.1:0-9165 GCA_046160045.1 Bryobacteraceae bacterium | reverse complement strand
GCACCTCGTTGATGACATGAGTCTCGAAACCCAGACGGCTGCCGAGTTCCGCGAGGAGGCGGATGTCTCCCGCCGCCCGGTGGCCGAAGCGGAAATTGTGTCCCACCACCACGGCGCGAACCTGCATCCGATCGATGAGGATCTGCCGGACAAACTCTTCCGGGCTGAGGAGTGCAAGTTCCCCGGTGAACGGCAGGATGATCGCCTCTTCCACGCCATGGCTGGCCATCAGGGCGACCCGCTGCTCGGGCGTAGTCATCAGCAGCGGGGCACGCGAAGGGGCGACGATGGTCGCCGGGTGGGGGCTGAACGTGAGGACGCCGGCTTTCCACCCGTTGGCTCGGGCGACGCTCACCACCTTGCGAAACAGAGCCTTGTGCCCTTCATGCACCCCGTCGAAGTTGCCGATGGAGACGGCGGAGGGGCCAAAGTCGGCCGGCAGTTCGTCGAGACTGCGATAGAGACGGACGCTCATGTCAGGCGTGCGCCTCCGATTCGACCTCAATCTCCAGGCCGTCGTACGCCAGGCGGATGCGCGGAGGCAGCAGTTGCTCGGTGCGTTCGTGCGGAAGGTCGTGACAGATGTGGGTGAAGAACGCCCGCTTCGGATTCAAAAGTTCAACGTACGCTTTGGAGCGCTCGACGGTGGAGTGAGTCGGATGGGGCTTGTGGCGAAGGGCGTCGAGGAACAGGACGTCCAGGCCTTCGAGCAGCGCGAGCGAGTCTTCGGGGATCTCGCTGTGGTCGGTGAGATAGGCGGCGTTGGCGAAGCGGAATCCGTAGACCCACCCGCTTCCGTGCCTCAGGCGGATGGGCTGAAAGACCAGTCCGAATACATCAAACGGCCCGTCGATGGCCCTGGTTTCGAGCTTGGGGACCGAGGATTCGGAGGTCCGGCCGTCGAAGATGTACCGGAAACTGCGGCGAATGGCTTCCAGCGCCTGCTCGGAGCCATAGATCGGGATGGGACCTTTCTGCCGGAAATTGAACGGCCGGATGTCGTCGAGACCCATGATGTGGTCGGCGTGCTCGTGAGTATACAGAACGGCATCCAGGCGCTCCATTCCGGAGCGAAGGGCCTGCGCCCGGAGGTCGGGGGTCGTATCGATCAGAACGGACCGTCCGTCGTAGCGGATGAGAATCGAAGGGCGGAGACGCTGGTCGCGCGGATCGGACGAGCGGCAGACATTGCAGTGGCAGCCGATGGTGGGAACTCCGACGCTGGTACCGGAGCCGAGGACCGTAATTCGAATCCGGCTGGAATTTCCGTTGTCCGTCATGCGGGATCAGGGCGCCGGGTTCACGGCCTGGACGTAACGGAACCGCAACTCGGTCAGGGCGTTGTCGACCAAACGCTGTTCATGAAGCGCCAGGTTGCCGCGCGTCTTCTCCGCCAGAACCGCCAGCAGATCGATGGCATGCTTGGCCATGGGGAGATCCGGCGTCTGCGCGACTCCGTCCGGGTCGGGCAGCAGCCCGAGATGAATCTCAGCTTGGGCCCGGAGGGAAAAGACCAGGAATTCGAACGTCGCGGGCGGCAAAGCGGCGCTCGGGTCACTCATACGAGACCAGTGTACAACGAGGGGGGCCGCGAGCCTCTGTGATAGATTGAGAACATCCGCCTTCAAAGTAATTCCGCATGAGTCACGCCGCCGGCGAGAAGTTCCAGAGACTGGTTGAGATCATGGCGCGGCTCCGCGCGCCGGACGGTTGTCCCTGGGACCGGGAGCAAACGTTTGACACGATCAAACCGTATCTGCTCGAGGAAACGTACGAAGTGATGGAGGCGATCGACGCGCGCGACTGGACCGGGTTGCGCGAAGAACTGGGCGACCTGCTGCTGCAGTCGGTGTTCTTCTCCCAGATGGCGCGGGAAGCCGGCCATTTCTCGATCGACGATGCTCTCGACGCGATCAACCGAAAGCTCGTCAGGCGGCATCCGCATGTCTTCGGCGACGGCGAAGCCAAAGACGCGAACGACGTCAAGAAGATCTGGAACGAAGTCAAGGCGGGCGAGAAGAAGGACTCCGCTCCGCAAGGGCTGTTGGAACGGGTGCCGAGGATTCTGCCGGCCCTGGTGGAAGCTCAGCAGATCGCATCGCGCGCGGCCGGCGCGGGCTTCGATTGGGAGCATGCGGGGCAGGTGGTCGACAAACTGCACGAAGAACTCGACGAGTTCGAACACGAACGCGCGCACGGCGCGGCGCACGAACGGTTAGAGGATGAACTGGGAGATCTGCTGTTCGTGCTGGTCAACCTGGCCCGCTTCGTCAGAGTGGATCCGGAACAGGCTCTGCGCCGCACGAACGCCAAGTTCCGCCGACGGTTTTCACATCTGGAAAAACGGCTGACCGAAAATGGAAGGGCCGTCGAGGGAACGCCGATTGAGGAACTGGAGGCGCTTTGGCAGGAGGCCAAGCAGTTGGAAAAAGCATGATCCGGATCGAGGTCCTGACGACCCGCGATCAGTACGACGGCGCGGTGGATCTGCAACGGAAGATTTGGGGCTTCTCCGATCTGGAACTACTGCCCCGGCGACTGTTTGTGGTGGCGACCAAGGTCGGCGGCCATTCGCTGGGTGCGTATGACGGGGATCGGATGGTGGGGTTCCTGCTGGCGATTCCCGGGCTGAGACACGAAGGCGCGAATCCGCCCATGTCCTACCTGCACAGCCACATGCTGGGTGTGCTGCCGGAGTACGCCAATCGCGGACTGGGGCGGACGATGAAATTGCGGCAGAGGGAGATCGCCCTCGAGACCGGCGTGATCCTGGTCGAGTGGACGTTCGATCCGCTGGAACTCAAGAACGCCTATTTCAATATCGAGCGGCTGGGAGCGATCATCCGCCGGTATGTTCCCAACCAGTACGGCGTGTCGAGCAGCCACCTGCACGGAGGCTTACCCACGGATCGCCTTGTGGCGGAATGGTGGATCGCGGCCGGCCGGACAAAGGATATCATTGAGGGACGAGGAAATCCTTCCACCGTGGTCGAAGGCAGGCTGACTGTTCCCGCAGATATCGGTGAAATGCGAAGCCAAGACGTGAAACAGGCCAGGGAAATTCAGCAGGCGCTAGAACGGGGTTTCCGGGAGTATTTTGACTCCGGCCTCGCGGTGATTGGTTTTCAGCGCACCTCGGAAGCCGGCACCTACCTGTTCGGAAA
Organism: Bryobacteraceae bacterium; assembly: GCA_046160045.1. Classification (GTDB taxonomy): domain Bacteria; phylum Acidobacteriota; class Terriglobia; order Bryobacterales; family Bryobacteraceae; genus CAZGUX01. The sequence continues at coordinate 6,001 of JBJXGR010000558.1, read as the reverse complement.
GTACTGATGAGAATTGACCGGATCACGTTGCGGCAGCTCCAGATGCCGCTGGTGCACTTCTTCGAGACCAGTTTCGGCCGGACGTATCACCGCGACATCATCCTGGTGGAAGTCGAGGGAGAAGGCATCTCCGGGTGGGGAGAGGTAACCGCCGGAGAGAACCCTTTTTACAACGAGGAATGGACCCTGTCGGCGTGGTCGATTGTCAGGGATTACGTTGCGCCCCGAGTGATTGGCCGGGATTTCGGATCGGCGGAGGAAGTGGGCGCCCTCACGGATCACATCCGTGGACATCTGATGGCGCGTGGAGGGGTGGAGGCCGCCGCGTGGGACCTGGAAGCCCGCCAGCGCGGGATTCCGCTGTGGCGTCTCGTCTATAAGGGTGCGGCAGAGAGTGTTCGTTCCGAGATTCCCTGTGGAGTTTCGATTGGTATCCAGAATTCGGTGGACCAACTGCTTGAAAAGATTGACCGGGAGGTCTCCGACGGGTATCAGCGCATCAAGATCAAGATCAAGCCCGGTTGGGATTTGGACGTGATCCGGCAGGTCCGAGAGCGGTTTCCAGCCATCCGTCTGATGGCCGACGCCAACTCCGCCTATAGTCTGGCGGACGCCGACCGCTTGGCGCAGTTAGATGAATATTACTTAATGATGATCGAACAGCCGTTGGCGCATGACGAGATTATCGATCACGTGGCCCTACAGGCCCGGCTAAAAACGCCGATTTGTCTCGACGAGTGCATTCGTTCGGCGCATCACGCCGGGCAGGCGATCCGGATGCGTGCGTGCGGCATCATCAACATCAAACTGGGACGCGTGGGCGGCTTCGGAGAAGCCCGGCGCGTGCACGATGTCGCTCAGGCGGCGGGGGTCCCGGTCTGGTGCGGCGGAATGCTCGAGTCGGGAATCGGCAGGGCCCACAATATCGCGTTGTCCACACTGCCCAATTTCGTGCTGCCGGGCGACGTTTCCGCAAGCAAACGGTACTGGAAACGGGACATTATTGCGCCAGCAGTGGAGACTACTTCGAGGGGTACCATCGCAGTGCGCGACCAACTCGGTTTCGGATACGACATCGACTTCGACTTTTTGAAGAGCATCACGACTCGCGAGGAGTCCATTCAGTAATGGAGGGCGACTCCGGCGTGGCGCGCCAGCAAGCCAAGCCGTCGAACCGGCTGATCTACGGGCTGCTTTCACTCATGCTGGCGTTCTGGTCCGGCAATTTCATTATTGGGAAATGGGCACTGCGGGAACTGCCTCCGGTGCTGGCGGGAGCGCTCCGAGTGGTGTGCGCGAGCGCATTGGTCCTGCCGCTCTACTTCTGGGAGCGCCGGCGCGCGGGAAACCGGCAGCCCACCAACACGGAACTGCCGATGGTCCTTCTGTTCGCCGTCGGCGGAATCTCGCTGAACCAGGTGCTGTTCATGGTCGGTTTGGCCAATACGACCGTGGCGCATTCCTCGATCCTGGTGACGCTCAACCCGATCGTGGTGCTGTTGATGGCGCGATTCTTCGGAGTGGAACGTCTGACCGCGCGGAGAGTCGTCGGCATGAGCGTAGCCGCCACAGGGGTACTGGTACTGCAGCTTTGGTCGTCGCCGGGTGTGGTTTCGCAAAGCGGGCCCTCGTTGATGGGGGACAGTTTTATCGTGCTCTCCACGTTGATGCTGGCGGCGTTCATGGTGCTGGGAAAGCCCGTGATCGGACACCACTCGGCGATCACCGTGACGACGTGCGCGTACGTGGGCGCCGCGGTCGCATTGACTCCAGTGAGCCTGTGGCTGTATCGCGACTTCCCGTTCCATCGCGTCTCCGCCGGAGCCTGGTTGAGCGTTCTCTATATGGCCCTGTTCCCTTCGGTACTGGCATACATGATCTTCTCGTACGCCTTGAAGCACATTGGCCCGACCCGCTTGGCCGCGGTGACCTACATGCAGCCGCTTCTGGCGACGTCGCTGGCCGCTTGTACCCTGGGTGAAACGATCACGGTTCCCGTGGTGGCGTCCGGTGCGGTGATCTGCTCCGGCGTCTTTATCGCGGAGAGAAGCTAGATGGCGAGTTTCGCCGATCTTCTGCGGACCAATCCGAACTACCGGCGGATGTGGCTGGGCCAGATAGTGAGTGAGATCGGCGACCATTTCAACAACATCGCCGTGTTCAGCCTGGCGATGGAGAACTCGCGGTCGGGCCTGGTGGTGATGGGCGTGATGCTGGCGAGGGCCATTCCAGCGGTGCTGGCGGGACCCTTCGCCGGTGTGTTGCTGGACCGCCTGGACCGGCGCAAGGTGATGATCGCCAGCGACCTGGTGCGCTTCTTCGTGGCGCTGGGCTTTATCGTTGCCGTGGACCGCAGCGACCACTGGCCGCTGTATGTGCTCAGCGGCCTTTTGATGTTCGCTTCGCCGTTTTTCACCAGCGGCCGGTCGGCCATCATGCCGACGATCACCACGCCGCAGGAACTGCACACGGCGAACGCCATTACGCAAACCACCCAGTGGACCACGTTGACGTTGGGCACCTTTTCCGCCGGACTGAGCGTGCATCAGCTCGGCTACAAGGGCGCGTTCTTCCTCAATGCTCTCTCTTTCCTGTTTTCCGCGTGGTCGATTTACCGGATGCGCATTCCGGTGGCCAAGGGAGCGGCGCCGCATTCCGATGAAGAGGAAGGGCCCTCGATCCAGCCGTGGAACGACTACGTCGAGGGCCTGCGCTATCTAAGGAAGTCACCCCTGATGCTGGCGATCGCGCTGGCGGGGGTGGGGTGGGCGAGCGGAGGCGGCGCCGCCCAGATCCTGTTCAGCCTGTTTGGCGAACTGGTATTCAAGAAAGGCGCGGCGGGCATCGGGATTATCTGGGGATGCGCAGGCATCGGCCTGATCATCGGCGGCACCCTGGCGCACCGGATCGGGCGCTACCTGACGTTTCAACAGTACTCCCGGCTGGTACTCGTCTGCTACCTGCTGCACGGGGTGACTTATGTCATCTTCAGCCAGATGCGCGAGTTCTGGCTGGCGCTGGTGTTTATCGGCCTGTCGCGCCTGACGATCGCGATCTCGTCGGTATTGAACTGGGGGATGCTGCTCGATCACGTCGCCAACGAATACCGCGGCCGGGTGTTTACGACCATGGAGACCATCGTCTGGTCGACGATGATGGTGTCGATGATGATCGCCGGTATCGCCTCCCAGAACACCGACCCGCGGGTGATTGGCGCCTGGGCGGGCGCATTCAGCATGACCACTGCCGTGTATTGGTGGTGGGCGATGCGGAAGGGGCTGATCGCCGAGCCCGAAACCCCCAGCCGACACAGCGAGGAAGAGTATGGACATCGTCCCGTCGAATCTCGCGGGTAAAGTCATCCTGGTGACGGGAGCGGCACGGCGGATGGGGGCGGGGATTGCGCGGGAACTGGCCGCTCGAGGTGCGAGAGTCGCGATTCACTATGGAACCAGGGAGGAAGAGGCACGTCGAACGGCGAAAGAATGTGGAGACGCACCTCTGTTTCGTGCAGATCTTGTCCAGGTTGCGGAGATCGAAAGGCTGATGGCGTCAGTGGCCGATCACTTCGGGCGTCTCGATGGTCTGGTCAACAACGCCGCACGGTTCACGGAGCTCGACCCGCTGGCGATCACCGAGGCTGACTGGGACTTTGTGCACTCTGTGAACCTGAAAGCGACGTTCTTCTGCTGCCAGCAGGCGGCGAAGCGGATGCTCGAGAACGGAGGCGGACGCATTGTCAACATCAGTTCCCTGGGAGGCATCAGGCCCTGGTCGCGACACGCCCACTACTGCGCCTCAAAGGCTGGAGTCATCATGTTGACGCGAGCTCTGGCCAAGGCGTGGGCGCCCGATATCAGCGTTAATTCGGTGGCCCCGGGGGTCGTTCCGTTTGAGGAAACCGATGAGGCTAGAATTCAGCAGTTCGTTCGGGGCACACCCGCGCGGCGTGCCGGCACCGTCGACGACGTGTCGGAAGCAGTCGTGTTTTTCCTGAGCACGACGAAGTTCATCACGGCGCAAGTGGTCGCCGTGGATGGCGGGCTGAGCCAGAAGTGAACGAGGAGACAAAGAAAAACCCAAGCTGCGGTTGCGAGTCACCGAGTTCCGAAGTTCGGAGGTAACTTCGGGGGCTTCCCGGGCCCACAGCTTGGGCATCGAACGCCGGCACCACCGGGCAGAGAGGGGGCTCGGAGGAAACCCGCGGCTCTCGCGCGCGTGAACTGCCGTTTTCCGGAACGGGACCTCCCCCCACCGGGGCCCGGATCCAGTTCCTGCGCTCGACAAAAGCTGCGGAGGCTTGGAGGTAGCCTCCGCGCAACAAAAAACTGGCTGGCCTGACGACACCTTCAGCTAGTGCCGGGGACCGATTCCAATTTTTTCTGTCACCTGTATTGACGGAGGAGCGGCGGAATCGGTTTCCTTCACCCGGTACGGCGCAGGTTGCGCGTGGTCAAACGGCCGCGAGGCCATCGACCTTCGGTCCACCTTGTCAGCATTCCTGCGGTACCGGTTGGCAGACGGAAGCACTGGAAACAGATCCAGCGCTCAGGCCAAGAGCCCTCCATGACCCAGGCACGCGACCTCCCAACCGGTTACCCGATACCGTGCCAGAAGAGGAGGCAGCAGCAGGTCAATGACATTGGGTTTAGCCGAGCGAAAGCAGCCCGGTGCCGACATGATGGGGATGTCGTCCTTGTATGACAATAGCAGGAGATTCCCGGGCTCCACGGGGGCCAGGAATCGCTCGATCTGGCCACCGGCCCGAGCCATCGCGCGCCCGATGACGTCCTCGGGCCCGGCCGGCGCTGTCGTGGAGGCGACGAGGATCACCGAGGGCTTGGAACGTGACAGGTGTTGCAGCGAGCGTCCGACAGCAGCCTCTTCCTCGCAACAGGCGAGCGCGTAGTTCGGGGTTACGCCGAACCGTTCCAGGCGCTGCCGCATGATCGCCTCGAACAGTTGCTTGGCCCGTTCACCGCTCACCGGGTCGGTATAGAGGACTCCGATGGCCGGGCTGCGCACGGGACGAGCCTGCAGGATCGGGCCCCGCTCCCGGAGAATGGAAACCAGCGCGTCAAGCTGCTCGCAGGCGACGGCAAACGGCGCGCTTTTCACGGTTGCGATCCGCTGGCCAGCCATGGCGTAGCTGAAATTCAGCGATGTCGAGATCACCACGCTGGCGGTGCAGTTCAACTGCTTCAGAAGTTCGTCGTCAACCAGCACGCAGCAGTTCTCCGTGGCTACCAGGTTGGCCCGGCCGCCAGCGGCGATGCGGATTTCAAAACAGCCGCAGCCCATCTCGCTGGCAATCACGCACACGGCGTCGTCCTCGCCAACTTCCCCGTCCTCGAGTTCGGTGACCCAGACCTTGTCCATTCCTTCGGACTCGAGAACCCGGATGTCTTCTTCACTGATGACGTGCCCCTTGGCGAGCAACTTCTTGCCGCCCGAGCGGAAAACCGTGCAACACAGAATTCGTCCGTTTGAGTTCTTTACGTCAACTGTCTGCGCTCTCATATTTTCCTCTGTACCGTGTTCTGTTTCGACGACAGCCACGGTTTTTTGTGGTGATGCTGGTTGTGTTCCTCTCTGCTCGATTGGATTGTACAGTTACATGGTGTGGAATCCGTGTTCCTTTTCTCGATCAACCATCGGTTTATTTGTGGGGGAACAAAATATCCCTTTGAGGGTACAGGGCGGCAGTACCGGGGGGCCGAAAACAGCCAGGCGAGCAGGGATGGCTGGCCCCGAATTGACGGGAAAAACAGCAAGGCCGGGTCGCAACAGCCGGTCACGAGCCCGTCTAAACAGATGAAAGAAAGTGGGTAACGCTTATTCAACGAGCCGCGAAAACATCCGCGTTTTCTGCTCCCTTTCCGTCGCGGCTGACCCCACAGGGGAGGGTCGATCGGCACCACCTGAAAGAGCCAACTCGAACCCCCAGTCTCGGAACGTGTGCGGGAATCGAGTGCCAGCGCCAACCCTCCCTTGCGGTCGG
>JBJXGR010000557.1:0-9583 GCA_046160045.1 Bryobacteraceae bacterium | reverse complement strand
GCCCTTGCCGCGTTGGGGTCGTGGGTCACCAACACGATCGTCTTGCCGAACTCCGCGTTCAACCGGCCCATCAGGTGCAGCACGTCGCGGGCGGAAGCGGAATCGAGGTTCCCCGTGGGCTCATCGGCGAGAATCAGGTCCGGGTCCGTCACGATCGCGCGGGCGATCGCCACCCGCTGCTCCTGACCGCCCGATAGCTGCCGTGGCGTGTGGCCCAAGCGGTCGCCCAAACCCACCAGATCGAGCGCCTTCTTCGCTCGCTCCTTGCGCTCGGCGCCGCTCAGCCGGATGAGCTTCAATGGCAGTTCCACGTTCTCCAGCGCCGTCAGCACCGGAATCAGGTTGAAGCTCTGAAACACAAAACCGATGTGCGAATTGCGCCACCGCGCGACCTGCGACTCGCTCAGCGACTGGATATCCTCCCCCATCACGTGGATCTCGCCACCAGAGGGCCGGTCCATGGCGGCGATCAAGTGCAGCAGCGTCGATTTGCCCGAGCCCGACGCCCCCATCAACGCGATGAACTCCCCGCCGTGGACTTCGAGATTGGCGCTGTGGAGCGCCGTCACCTTGAACTCGTCGCGCACATACTCCTTCGACAGATTGCGGGTTTCGATCACGGTCTTGCCGTCCATGCCCACACGTCCTCCTATTGCCTGACCTCGATACTGGCCCCGTCCTTCAATTCATCGGGCGGATTGTCGATCACGTCCTCGCCCCCGATCAACCCGTCCTCAATCCGCAGCCCCTGCGGGGTCGAGCCCGACACGCGAACGGCTTTCTTCACCGCCTTGCCATCCACCGCCACGAAGACGGCGCCGTTCTTTACCGCCGTCGCCGGCAGCAAGATCACCGGCTTGGCCACGGCTCCGCCACCCGCCGCTTGGGCCGATTCCTTTTTCTCCGCGACGAACGCCACACTCGCGTTCATATCCGGCCGCATCAGATCATCGGGCTCCAGCACTTTCACCTTCACCTGCACCGTTGCCTTCTGGCGATTGGCTTCCGGCGAGACCTCTTCGATGAACCCCTCGTACTTGCGGTCCGGGTAGGCATCGGTGGTGATGATGCCGCGCTGCTTCGACTGCAACCGCGCGAAGTCGTTCTGGCTGATGTCGAGTTCCACCTGCAGGTCCTTCAGATCGGCCAAGGAGACGACGTAGCCTTTGGCCCCACGCTCGCCCACAAAGCTCGTGGTGACAAACTCGCCCACCTCCACCGCCCGCTCAAGGATTGTGCCGTCGATCGGCGCTTTGATCACCGTGTTGTCCAACTGCGTTCGGAAGTACGCCACCTGTCCCTTGGCCTGCAGGATCTGGCCGGCCACCTGGTCGATCACCTCCTGGCGCGGCCCGATCCGCACCAGTTCGTAGGTCTTGTCGAGCGACGCCACCGCCGCCACCTGCGCATCATGGCGGGCCTTGGCGTCGTCGTAGTTCTGAATGGGGGAGACTTTGGCTTCCACCAGTTGGCGCGTGCGATCGAGATTCACTTTGGCGTTCACCAACTCCGCCTTCGACCGCTCCAGGTTGGCCTTGGCCACGGCCACCTCCTCGGGCCGTGAGCCGTTGCGCAGTTCCGCGAACCGTGCATCGAGCGAGGCTAGCGCCCCTTGGGCCTGCTGGAGTTGGGCGCGGTACTCATCGTCCTCCAGCCGTACGATCATCTGCCCGCGCCTCACGCGGTCGCCCTTTTCCACCCCAATCCACGACACCCGTCCCAACACCTTCGACGCCAGTTCGATCTTGTGCGCCGCGATGATGTAGCCGGTCGCGTTCAGCGTCACTGGACCGCTATCGGCACTGCCCGCCTGCGCCGACAGATTCACCGCCCGCACCGTGCGCACCGCGATCTTCCGATTCAGTTGCTCATAGGTAAAGCGGCCGGCCCCCAACAGCAAGAACAGCAGAATTCCCCCAACAATCCAGCGCACCGCCCAAGGCGATGGGTCGCGATGCCCCGCCTTCAGCGACTTGTCGATTCGCAGACTCTTTAGATCCTCAGACATGCTGATGCGCCGTGCTTCGTGGTGGCCTTAGACCTGCCGCAACGCGGTGAGGATTTCCTTTCTGGCGGCCGATCCGGCGGGGAACAGTCCCCCGAACGCCCCCATCACGATCGCAAACGCCATCCCGGCAAGCATGGTCTGCGCCGTGACGCGGAACTGAAAGGTGATCTCGCTGAAGCTGATAAAACTGCCGATCCCCGTCGTCAGGTTGTTCAGCGGCAGCACCAGCAGACAGCCTAGCAGTCCGCCTACCACGCTTAACAGCAACGACTCCAGAAAGAAGCTCAACAGAATGCTGCGGCGCGAAAAGCCCAGCACCCGCAGAGTCCCAATCTCAGCCGACCTCCGCGAGACCGCCGCATACATCGTGTTCATGGCTGCAAAGCACGACCCCACCGCCATGATCACCGAAATGAAGTAGCCCAGGTACTGGATCGGCGCGGCCGACGAGGTCTGCTGTTCGTAGTAAGCGCGCTCGGTCAGCGCGTCGGCGTTCAACTGCCGGTCGGAGGTAAGGTCGTTGATCAGCGCCTGGCGCGACGCGCTGTCGGTGGCGCGAAGCAGAATCGAACTGAGCGCGGTCTCCCGGTTCTGATCCGAAGCCAGTTGGTTCAGGTCGCACAACACCTCGCTGTTGATCGCCCCACGCCCGCCGTCGGCGACACCCACCACATCCCATTCGCCGCGACCAAACGAGAGCTTCTGACCCAGCCGCGCCATGGGGTAACGGTCCGCCACGCCCTTGCCGACCACTACCTCTCTCCGGCCCGGTTGAAACCATCGGCCCTCCTGCAGTTTCACCCCGTCGCGGATCGTGATCCCATCCGGAGACAGGCCCCGCAAGGTAATATTGATGCCCTGCGGAAACTCGGGGCTTTCCAAAACGATTACCGTGATTAACTCGAGCGAAGCGAGCGGCTGCCCCTGGGCATTGCGGGCAACGCCGGCCTTGGCGCGCACCACCTGGTACTGCTCTGGTGTGAACGAGCTGTTCAGTTCGGCGTTCGATCCCTTGCGCAGAACCAGTATGTTGAGCGGATCACCCGTGGACTCGAGAGACGTTCGCAACCCGTCCACCAGGGCCAGAATCGCCAGCAGCACCGCGACCGTGAGGGCGATGCCCAGCGCGGTCATCAAGGTGGTGGTCTTACGTTCCACCAGGTTGCGCCAGTTGTAGGACAGCGGAACCGTCACCTGTGCCCCCCCTTAATCGTTGAATCGCAGGGCATCGATAATCGACCGCCGCGACGCGCCCCATGCCGGGACGAACGAACTGACCAGCCCGATCAGCACCGCCGATGCCAAGCTTAAGGCTATGATCTCGCCACTCAGCCGGAAGCGGCTCACATCGGCGAACGTCGACGGACCCGACCGCAGCACTTCACATAATCCATACGCCAGCCCAACGCCGATCAACCCGCCCAGCAGCGAGATCAGGATACTCTCCCCCAGAATGAGCGACAGGATCCCACTGGGCGTGAATCCGATGGTCTTCAGCACGCCCACTTCCCGCGTCCGCTCCCGCACGCTCATCGCCATGGTATTGCCGGCCACCAGCAGGATGGTGAACACCACCGCCGAACAGATCGCCGCCAGATAGACTTTCACATTTCCCAGAAAGGCGAGAAAACTCAACTCAAAGGCCCGTTCCGTTTCCGTCTTGGTCTGTAGCGGCGCGTTGCGGAACAGCCCGTCCACCGTCGAGGCGATGCGCGTCGCGTTGTCCGGAGAGTCCATCAGAACGATGAAGGTGCCCACCTGATCCTTGCGCCCGGACCCCATCAGGGCCTGGTTGAGAAACTCGAAATGAAAAATGAGGTTTTCATTATCTTTGGTGGCGTCGTAGATTGCGCGAATCGTCAGATCGAGCGTCACCGGAAAAATGTCGCCGACGATCTGCACACGGTCGCCGATCTTGAGGTTGTGCCGGGTAGCTGTCTTGCGGCCCACCAGCGCTCCGGTCCGGTCGCCGAGAAACGCCTTGCGCTGATCGTCAGGGATCAGGTATTCCGGATAGACCGTGGCCAGTTTCTCTGGTTCGGTGGCGAAACGGCCGAAGAAATTCGCCGGATCGCGCGCGTCCTTATACGTGCCACCAAACCACTGAAAGATCGTCGCTTCGCGCACGCCCGGGACCTGCCGGATCCGCTCGCGGTAGGAGATGGGTAGTGGATTGGCCAGCGAAACCCTGTTCCGCACAATCAGCCGCATCGCCTGCTCCGGATTGGCCGGCGCCAGGAGCATTGCGTACGCCAGCACCATCAGCACCGTCAGCAGGCAAAGCGAAGCCGCGATCGAGAGAATTGTGAGCGAGCTGCGGCGGCGGTTCCGGAGCGCGTTCTTGAAGATCAGCGAAAGGTGGCGCAGCATGCGAGAGGGTTCCTTTCAGACGGCCGGAGAGCCCTTTTATTGAAGCATAGCCGACGGGCAGGAGTCACTCGCCGCGCGAGTTCCTTCGAGTTCCTTGGACGACGAGCGGCAGTGCCTCAACCACGCTTTTCAAGGCGCAAGCAGCCCATCTCCTCGGGTTCCGACAGTCAAGCGCGCTTCAGATAACCGAGCGACGTGAGAAACGCGTCGGCGCTGTTGAGGGTCTTCTGGTAGTACTCGTCCCCGCCACGGCCGTAGTTGAAGAAACCATGCGTCTGGCCATCGTAGCTTTCCAGGTCGGAGCGACTTCCAACCGACCGCGTCTTCTCGGCGAAGGCTTCGGCGGTTCGGTAGGGCACGGTGGTGTCATTCTTGCCGTGAAAAATGATGGTGGGGGGCGCGCCCTTTTTTTGCGTGGTGGTACGGGGACACCGTTTCCGGCTTGCGGCCGAAGCGATCTTCCAGTTTGGCGACCGCGCCGCGGGTGATTCCGGTTTCAGGCGCATCGGGTCGAAACGTAGTTGACGCCGTTGATCGAAAGAGACAGCGACGCCGACGGGAGCAGCAGCCGTGAATCTTGTGGGTTAAGCGGCGGTGATCTCGAGAAAGCGATGCAGCTTGCGGCAGGTGGCATCGAACGAACGCTGTTGCTCTTCTGAACCGTTGTGAATGGCCGGGCCCCCATACACGTGCACTGATTGCCTCAGAAGACGTTCCGCTGGGAGTTTGCGGAGAGCTTTGTTGTAGTGCAGGTCGCGGATGATCTCGCCACCGAGGATCCTAGAGATTGTCAACGTGGCGGCCGATGGTCTTGGCGGACAGATCCGATGCCACCAAATGCTCGATGAAACGGCGGTACAGGGGCAGCATTTGCTCGCCAGGCGCCAAATCCTGCTCGATGCCCATCCACGAGCGCGGCCACTGATCCAGATCGCGGCAGTAAACGGAGATGTCCACCGAACCTGGAGACGACGCCGGTCGTTTTACGGTGGTGATTGTCTTCGCCACATGGACCTGACCGCCATGTCTAAACCAATGCTACCTACAGCCGGGCTTCGTCTATGAGAAGCTCCATTCGACGCAGGCAACAAGCGATCGAGGTGCCGGTACGGCCGGACAACGGGTCGAAGGCGATCTACGGGCAGTGCCAGAAACCGGCTCCCGGCTACGACACGCCGGCGGTGCGGCGGTATGAGTTCATCCCGTTCTGGGGTTTCGTGGTGATTCTGCTCTATGCGCGGCGGCGCGTTCGGTGTCCTGATTGTGTGCACTGGAGTCCACCGTCCAAGTCAGTCCGGAAACTGCCCCGGATCGTCATGGCGGCCTGGTGTGGTGTATACTCAATCCCGACCTGAACGGAAAGATCGGTCTACACGGAGAACAGAAATGAACCGCCGCTATTTTCTTCCAGCCGCACTGGGCGCAATCACAACGGCACGGCGCGTCGTTGCCGCGTCCGATAAGATCAACATCGTGCTCATGGGGGTGCGCGGCCGCGGCCGCAGCCTGACCAAAGCCTTTTGCGACCAGCCCGACGTGAACGTCACGCATGTGTGCGATGTGGACCAGAATGTCGTAGGGCCGGCTTACCAGATCATCGAGGAGTCCGGCCGTAAGCGGCCGCCGTTAGTGGCGGATCTTCGCCGCTGCCTCGAGGACAAGAGCGTCGATGCCATCGTCATGGGCACTCCGATTCACTGGCATGCGCCAGGCACGATTCTGGCCTGCAACGCGGGGAAGGACGTGTATGTGGAAAAGCCAATTTCGCACAACGTCCGGGAGGGCCGGTTGATGGTGGAGGCCGCGCGGCGGAATCAGCGTATCGTGCAGGCCGGCACCCAGTTGCCGAGCTTGCCGGTTACCCAGGCATTCCAGGACTACGTGCAATCGGGAAAACTCGGCCGCGTCCTGATGGCCAAGGTATGGAACGTCCAATTGCGCAGGAACATCGGTCACCTGGAAGATGAACCCGTCCCGGCGGGTATCGACTATGAGATCTGGACGGGACCGCTTCCGCGGCTCCCCTTCAACCGGAACCGCTTTCACAGCACGGTGAACTGGCATTGGCACTATGGAGCCGGCGACATCGGCAACGATGGCGTTCATCAACTGGACATGGCCCGCCGCGCTCTGGGAGTGGAGTTGCCGGATCGCGTCTCCGGGATGGGCCGCAAAATCTACTTCGATGACGACCAGCAAACACCGGACACGATGAATCTCACGTACGAGTTCGGTGACAGGATGATCACCTTCGAGCAGCGCCTGTGGAATCCCTATGGGCTGGAAGGCACCGACAACGGGGTGGCCGTTTACGGTGACAAGGGAGTTGCGCAGATCGGCAGGTTCCGCGGGCACAGGTTCGGCTATCGCGTGTTGGATGACAAAAACGCGGTGATTCACAGTGAAGAGCACGGGACCACTTCGATCGACTTACCGCACGCCCGCAACTTTCTCGATTGCATCCGGAGCCGGAAGAAGCCGCAAGTGGAGATCGAAGAGGGGCATTGGGCCACCTCGCTCGCTCATCTGGGCAACATCGTGGCACGCACCGGACGGCCGATTCGATTCGACGTGAAGTCAGAAACGGTGATCGGCGACGCGGAGGCCAACAAGTTGGTCCGGCGGGAATACCGGTCACACTGGTCACGGCCAGCGGATGTCTGAAACTACCCAGCCGCAAGTGATCGCTGACGCGTGGCCTCTCGATCGGGCGCTGACCGCTCAGAGGTAGCTGACCTTCTCCGTCTGCGTCTCCCATCGGACCTTCTTGCCGCTCTTGAACGACAGCGTGGCCAGGTGACCCGAAACGGCGGCCTGATGGCCCGCCTCCGCCGGAGCCACGGGTCTCTCCTTGCCGCGCACCGACTCGATGAAGTTGGTGATGTGACGCTTCAATCCGTCGGGCTCACCGAAGTCCTTCGGCCCGTTCAGGTGGATCTCCTTCCGCGCCTTAACCCTTTCCGGCGCCTGGCCGCGCAACAGTTGCGGATAGAAATGCAGATCCTGACGATTCAGCACTTCGATCACGCCCTCGTTCCCCATGAACTGCTCGCCGTAGCCATAGTGGTCGTTGCCAAAGTAGCAACTGTAGTTGAGGTGGAACCGGTCGGTGTACTCGTAGATGGCGCTCAGCGTGTCGGGCACATCGCGATCGTCATTGGGATCGGTCCAGCGGTAGATGCCGCCCGACGCCATGCAGGTCAGCGGAACCGTCTTCCCCAAAACGAAATTGGTGATGTCCGTCTGGTGGACCAAAAGGTCGGTGGAGATCCCGCCCGAGTAATCCCAATAGAGCCGCCACTGGAAATAACGCCGCTTGTCGAAGGCGTGCTTCGGCGCGCCTTCAAGGAATCGGTCGAAGTCGGTGTTCTGCGGATTGGTGTCCGCTGGTATGCTGTACCGCCAGGCGGGATTCGATTCCACCGAATTGCGGTACCAGAAGGCCCGGACGTAGTGGCAGTCGCCGATCAAGCCGTCCTGCACCATCTGCCGCGCCCGCTGATACAACATCGATGACCGGTTCTGCGTGCCGACCTGCACGACCTTGCCCGACTTCTTCGCCAGCGCGACCAGTTCCAGCCCTTCTTCGATAGTGTGTGCAAGCGGTTTCTCGACGTAGACATTCTTGCCGGCCAGCAGCGCCGCCTTCATCATCGGGTAGTGCAGGTGCTCCGGCGTCATGATGAAGACCGTGTCGACCGACTTGTCCGACAGGACCTCACGGTAGTCAATCGTCGACTTGGGCGTGTTGCCCCCGATGGTCTGTACGCGATCCTTGCCACGGTTCAGGTGGCCCTGGTAGGTATCGCACACGGAGACAACCTGCACCTTGTCTTTATTGCCCTCATACATGATGTTCATGCAGTGGTAGCCGCGGGTTCCGGCGCCGATCCAGCCCACATTCACCTTGTCGCTGGCGCCCCGGGCCTGATGGATGGCGGGCGCGGCCAATGCGGCCGCCGCGGCGGATTGTTTCAGGAAGTCTCGTCGTGCGAAGTCATCGGACATGAAAGGTCTCCGGAAATTGGAATGAAGCCTTCATTTTAGCGCCCAGGCGTGACAATGGCACCCATCCGGGCCGCCGGGGCGGCCCGGATCGATCAAAGCAACAACGGGCTACTACATTTTGGACTTGAGGATCTCCACGAGTTCCTTCACGGCCGCGGCGCTCTTGTGAAGAGCCGCCTTCTCATCGCCGTTCAACTGGATCTCGTAGATCTTTTCAATGCCCATGGAGCCGAGTTTCACAGGGACGCCGACAAACAGGTCGTGGATGCCGTATTCGCCTTCCAGATAAGCGGCGCAGGGCAGGACTTTCTTCTGATCCTTCAGGATGGACTCCACCATCTCGATGGTGGCCGCCGACGGCGCGTAGTAGGCGCTGCCGGTCTTCAGGTACTTGACGATCTCCGCGCCGCCGTTCCGCGCCCGGTTGACTAGCCGTTCGATGGTTTCCGCGTCCAGCATTTCGGTGATGGGAATGCCAGAGACGCTGGCCAGGCGCGGCAGCGGCACCATCGTGTCGCCATGGCCGCCCAATACCATCGCCGTGACACTCTGCATGGAGACGTTTAGTTCGTGCGCGATGAATGTCCGGAAGCGGGCCGTATCCAGGATGCCCGCCATGCCGATCACGCGGTTCTTCGAGAACTTCGACACCACGTACGCGGTCTGGCACATCGCATCGAGGGGATTGGTTACCAGCACCAGGATGGCGTTGGGTGAGTACTTCGCCGCCAGTTCCGTAGCCGCTTTGACGACTTCGTAGTTGGCCATCAGCAGGTCGTCGCGGCTCATGCCCGGCTTGCGCGGCAGGCCGGCGGTGATCACGACAATATCCGAATTCGCGGTCGGTTCGTAGTCGTTGGCGCCGGTCAGCATGACGTCGTAGCCCTGAACAGGGCCCGACTGGAGTAAATCCAGCGCCTTTCCTTGAGGAACTCCTTCGATGATGTCGACCACGACGACGTCGGCGAGTTCCTTTTCAGCGATGCGCAGAGCGCAATTGGCGCCGACGTTGCCGGCGCCTACAACCGTTACTTTTTTTCGCACGGGTTTGTTCCTTAAGTGAAATAAGGTCAACTAGCTAGATGAAACCAAGCCTTATTATATGCCCGCCGCGCGGCGGACTCATGGGCGGCTGAGTTCGCGCTGGACGAGCGTCAGGATCTCAGGCATGGCCAATTGCTCGGCGGCTTCGCGGAC
>JBJXGR010000556.1:0-6351 GCA_046160045.1 Bryobacteraceae bacterium | reverse complement strand
CTGAACACGTCCGCCCGATGGTCCGTCAGCCGGCTCTCTGCCTGTTCCGGACTCATATACGCCACCGAGCCCACGATCATGCCCGCCGCCGTCTGCGTCACCGTCGTCGCCGTGTCGGCCCGGACGCCCTGCGGGATCACCCGCTTCGCAATCCCGAAATCCAATAGCTTGGGCCCGTGTTCGGTCAGCATGATGTTGCCGGGCTTGAGATCCCGATGCACGACCCCGTGCTGGTGCGCATAGGCCAGCGCATCGGCGATGCCCTCGCCCACCGCCAGCAGTTCGTCCAGCGTCAACCGGCCCCGGGTCAACCGCTCCGCCAGCGTTTCGCCGGAGAGGTGCTCCATCACAAGCAACGGCGTCGAGCCGTCCCACGCGACATCGTGCAGGGAACAAATGCGCGGATGATTCAGCGAGCAGACCGCGCGCGCTTCTCGCTCGAACCGGCTCCGCGAGTCCGCATCGGCCGTCAAACGGGCGTGCAGCGCCTTGATGGCGACGGTGCGTCCCAGGCGCTCGTCGTGGGCGCGGTAGACCTCCCCCATGCCGCCCGCGCCGATGAAGCCGACGATCTTGAAACGGCCGCCCAGGATCTGGCCGTCCGCGAACTGGCGCGGGCACTCCTGCACGGCGGCGGGATGCTGGAGGAAGGAACCGGCCTCGGCGTGCTGGCGCCAGAGGTCCCGAACGGCGGCGGCGATGTCCGGTGGTGCGTTCGCGAGCAGATGTTCCCGCTCGTCGGCGCTAGCCTCGAGACCACGTCCAAAGAGGTCCTCGGCCTGGTTCCACATCTCCGGTTCCATGGTGTCCTGCTCAGTCTATCGCGGGCGACGCTTGCCGTGCGAGCGGCGAACGGCTATCAAGGTGGCGCCTGCCAGAGCGATCGTCCACGCTGAAGGCTCCGGCACGGTCTCGGCCGGCACGAGCAAGCCCGAACCTTGATAGCTTCCTGAACAGCGTATTTGTCATCTTTGTCACGGTTCCTCTCCGGTCTGGATCGGTGATTCCCAGTGTGGGGGGCGGCGAGGGCGAAGATGCCCTACCATCGACACGTCACCAGAGCGGGAAGGACAAGCAAAGTCCTGGCAAGCCATCGCGGCGCTAGCGCAGGTCTCCGGACCGGCGCCTGTTTGGAGGCACAAGTGGTATTCCCATTCGCAAGCCTGAAGGCAAATCGGGAAGCTGGAGGAGAGGGTCTCCTCCCGAGGGGGCCGTTCGGAGGGGGAGGTTCGGAGTGAGGCTTTCCCCTGTATCAGGAAACGTTGACCAGGACGGCCCGGCGCTGTCAAGGGCGCGCCGTTGTTGGGCGGGGCGAAGGGAACACTTGACAGCAGGGACCGTTCTGAGACGATCGCTGAAGAGGGAAAGGCGCGGCGAAAAACTGGCGAAAGGTGGGCTGCCAAAATGGTCCCCTCACCCACCGCCACCGCCCCTCCTATCGCCGAAACCAGCAGGGCGACCAGGGCGAGGTTCCGTAACAATGTGCTCTTGATTTGTCTCACGGTTTATCTCCTGTTTGGATTAGGCGGCAATTTCAATCGGGAAGCCCGCCGCCCTCACCACAGAAAGCGTCATGCCGTCCCAGGCTGCGACATTGCCGCTCACATTTTCGGTTGCCGCACAGGAAGGCGTGCACACTTTGAATCCGAAACTGGCGTCAGGTGGGCGCAGAGGCGGGTTTCCGCGGTGACCCCGCCCGGCCAGCACGCGCCGACGAAGCTTTGATCGTTTCCTGTCAGAGTCCTCCGCGTGCCCGGTTTTAGCCCAACAGGGGTCCGCAGCCTTCCGGCCGCAGTTCTGATGCCCGCCAAGATGGGGTCGTGTCCTCCGCGGGGGCGCGAGCGTATCTCGACGCGGTGATGGAGTTCAACCGGTCGGGGTTCGCATGGTAGGGGGGTGAAACGGCCGTCGCCGGATCCGCTGACCGCGCTGCTGTCGCTCCTGAATGCCAGGGCCGAGCCTCCCGTGGAATCGAGGGCTTACGGGCGGACAATGGTTCCGTCCAGACGGGACAAACCCGTGAGATTCATGTTAGGAGAAGTCCAAGGGGAAACGGAGATGTCGCTCAGCGGGATTGCACCCGGAGTTGGAGGGCGACCGCGGCAACCGGTTCAGCGGCGACTCGGCGCCAGAACCCGCTCGATCCGATCAAACACTTCCTTCGGAGTGCCCGTTCCCTCGATGCGGTGATAGCCGGCGCCGGCGTAGTGCGCGAGGATCGGTTCGGTGTCCCTGGCATACACCTTGATGCGGTCGCGGATGACTTCGGGCTTGTCGTCCGCCCGTCCTCGCGCCGTCAGCCGGCTGATGATCTCTGCCTCGGGCAGATCGATGTGCAGAACGGTCACTTTCGGGAGGCCGCGCCAGGCGAGCAGTTCGTCGAGATATTTCGCTTGAGGCACGGTGCGCGGATAACCATCCAGGATGATGCCGCGCGCGGCGTCGGGTTTCGCCAGGCGGTCGGCCACCAGTTGGTTGACCACCTCGTCGCTGACCAATTCGCCTTTCGCCATGATGGGCGCCAGGCTCTTGCCGAGTTCCGTTCCGGCCTTCACCTCCGCGCGCAGCAATTCGCCCGTGGAGACGGACGGAAGGCCGTACTTCCGGGTGATGAATTCGGCTTGCGTGCCTTTGCCCGCGCCGGGAGGGCCGATCAGCAGAAGCACCTGCCGCTCGTCCGCGGCTGCCGAGACCGCGGCCAGCAGTCCGAGAAGTGCGAGAGTCGTCGATCGCATGTTTTCCAGTGTAGTGGAGGCGCCTGGGCGAGTTCCTCCGTGGGCAGGGGAATCGGGGACTAAAGTCCCTTTGCACGCTGAAGCGTGCGCCACGACTTGGGAATCCGGGAGGCGAGAACGGATACGGTTGACACTCGCCCGATCGGTCTGTCACTGTTCTTTTGGATGAAACAAGCACGACGTACTTTTCTTGGGAACGCGGCGATTCTAGCCGGAAGTTCGACGCTCGACGGACTTCCGCTGCTGGCCGCCGATGCCGCCCGGCAGAAGGAAGTATTTACGAATCTGCCGTCGATGGTCGAAGCCGACGGCCGGTTGCGGCTGGACTTCGGGCCGGAGCGGATGGTGATCGACCGCGGATTGCAGCCTTCGCTCGTGTGCACGAAGTCCGGCGCACTGGTGGCGCAGGCGCAGTTGCCGGACAAGCCGTTTCCCTCGCCGCGCATGCACTACGCGTGGGCGCTCTCCACGGCGGTCTCGCGAGATGAAGGCGCCACCTGGACGGAAATTCCGCTGAAACCCGGGGACAACGGCCTGAACCTGGAGGGCGGCGGGGTGCAGTTGAGGGACGGCACGGTCGTGGCGCTGGACACTTACATTACGCCAGGCTCGACGCGGGAGGAAGGAATCGGGCAACTCTATACCTCGAAGGACGACTGGCGTACGGTGCAGGGTCCGGAAGACGTCGTCTTCGAGTTGCCGGGAATCGATTTCACCGGGTCCAAAGATGACGGCGGCCACCCGCACGACGCGGTACGCCTGCATCGCCGGATCCTCGAACTGCCGAACGGAGACCTGCTGACGACGTTCTACGGCATCATGAAGGGCGACCGCACCCCCTCGACGTACCAGCCCACCATGATGAAGATGCGGGTGATGCTGGCGCGGTCGGCGGATCGCGGCCAGCGTTGGAAGTTCGTTTCCACTGTCGCGGTAGATCCGACCGTGGGGACCGAAGGATTCGACGAGCCGGCGATCGCCCGCGTGAGCCAGGGCGAGCACAAGGGCCGCCTGATCTGCTTCATGCGCACCGGCCGGGCCTTGCACGAGTGTGTTTCCGATGACGAGGGAAGAACGTGGACGCCGCCTCGGCCCCGAGTGTTTGCGGGCCTCGATATCCATCGGACCGAGCTTTGGGTGGATATGTTCCGAGGTGTTAAAGGAAGGAAGGGGCAGCTTCTGGATGAATCGAATCCGGACGAACTCCAGGGCTCGGTGGTCGACCCCGATCTGATCGAGTTGCGCAGCGGCCTGCTGGTGGCTGCCTTCGGGATGAGGGTGCCGCAGCAGCGGTGCTGGCCGCATTACCAGCACCCCTGGAACGGGAACTACCTGGCGTTCAGCGGGGATCACGGCAAGACGTGGAGCAACGTCGTGCGGATGACGTCCGGCGTGCCGACGACGCATTATATGGCGATCGAAGAGATGGCGCGGGACAATCAGATCTTCGTGACCTACGATTACGGCTATTGGGGCTACGCCAGCCGCCACGTGTACGGACGTACGGTGAAGGTCACGCTCAAGCCGGCGTAAGCCAGACCTCCGCCGGGCGACACAAAACGTCGCCCGGCGGCACAGGCGCCTACTTCCGCCGGTAGGTCAACAGGGCCGCTCCAGGTAACGCTTTCACCGTGACGGCTACGCCTCGCTCCATCAGTTCCCCGCCGTTGATCAGGGTTTCGGCGCCGGTGTCCAGGTCCTTCACGGCGTAGGCCGCATTCGCGTCCAGGCCGCGCAGCCTGAAGCGCGCTGTTTCGTACGGACTCTCCGGCCGGCGGAACGCCTGCACGAATCCCGTGCCTTTGGCCGGAGAATCGAACTGCCACCCCATCCAGGCCGTCTTGTCGAGGCTGTACGGCGTGAGCGGATAGTAGTCGCCGTAATAGTGGTCCGAGACCTCGCGCCACTGCGCGATCAACCGCTTCAGCTTGGCGTAGCCATCGGGATAGTTGCCGGCATCGATCCCCAGCGCGATGCCCGGCGTCATCTGGCTGCGGAAGATGTAGGGCTCGACCGAATTCACGCCTGTGCCGTGGTAGGGCATCCACAGCGAGATGCCGTACGTGAGAGCCTGCATCGGGAGGGGATCGTAGGCGTAGTCGCTACGCCACAAGGGAACGGCGCGGCGCAGCGTCTCGAGGTCGTTGCGCCGGCCGCCCGAGGCGCAAGTGTCGATCATCATGTTGGGGAACCGGCGGTGGAGTTCGTCCCAATAGGCGAGGTAGCCGGTGACGTGTTTGTTCTCGGTCATGCCCTGGCGGTCCGGAGCATCATTAGCGCGCCAGTAACCGAGCGGCTCGAAGTTGAAATCCTGACGGTAAAGGTCGATGCCCTGCTCCCGCAGAGTCTTGGTCACATGCTCCGTCAGCCACTGGCGGGCTTCGGGGTTGCCGAGGTTGAGAAGACGGTTGTCGCTCGTGTTCTTCAACAACCACTCGGGATGGTTTTTGTCGAGCCACGTGCCGGGCCGCACTCGTTCCGGCTCAAACCACACCAGGATCTTGACGCCGCGCTCGTGCGCGAGCTTCGAAATGGGGACGAAGCCGCGCGGGAAGCGGGCCGGGTCGACTTCCCAGGTGCCGGTGTCCGGCCATCCAGAGGTGAAGGGATACCAGCCTGCGTCCATCCACCAGTAGTTGAGCGGGACGCCGTGGTCGAGTTCGCGGTTCAGGTCGCGGATCTGGTTGGCTTCGTTCGCCTCCTGCATTTCGATGGTGTGGCGGCCGTTGCCCTCGGCCAGTTGCGGAGGGTGGAGTTTGCCGCCGGGACGCGGCAGGTTGTGCGCGACCATCCAGCGACGCCAGACATTCTGTCCTGTGATCCAGTCGCCTTGATAGAAGACCAGGGCCATGAGGGGCGAGCGCGCCTCTTCGCCCGGGGCGAGGCGGAAGTGGGTCAACTCCTGGCCGGCGCGGAGGCGGACCGAGGCTCCTTCATCGCGTGTGAAGGACGCCGACCACTGGCCGGGCCAGCCGACGGCGATCGCGACGCCGCGTCCCGGCCATTCCAGGTTGAAGTAAGGCAGTTCGCCGTCACTGCCCCGGCCTCCGACGCTCGCCAGTTTCTTCTCCGCTTTGGGGGCCAGCGGAGTCTCGATCGGCATGTAGTCGTCGGGCCTGGTGCGGCTGCCCAAGCCATGGTGCAGCAGGAACTCCCCGCCGCCTCCGCGCGCGAACGACGTGTCGATGGCTTGGATGTCCTCAATCATGCCGGTACGCGACTTACCGGTGTTGGTGAAGAAGAGCGTCCACTCGACGGCAGGGAAGTCGTGGTACTCGACCGCGGCCGCGCGTACGGTCAGGCTGCTCGAAGGGTGCGACCAGGCGAGAGTGTGGGCGGTGCGGTTGGCATCGATCTTCCGGGTCTCGCGGGTGAGCACCCACTCCCGCAGCAGGTCGGACGACGGGCGGCCGTCATAGCGAAAGGAGAAGGGCAGTCCGGCGGTGGGGGGCGATTCCAGGGGGCCGACCGGCAGATCGGCCAGCCAAAGGATGTCCCCGGAGGCGAGCCGGATCTTCGCCATCGCCCAATCGGCCTGATCCCACTCCGCCTGGTGGAACCTGGACTTCTCGCCCGCCGAGGCGAGTTTCAGCCGGAACTCCCGCGCGCCGCCCAG
>JBJXGR010000555.1:0-30763 GCA_046160045.1 Bryobacteraceae bacterium | reverse complement strand
TGGGGCTCCGGAATCGGGGCCCACACAAACATCGAGCCTCGGGGCGGACTCACCTGCCAGCCAGCGCGATTCAGGCCGGTGATGAGCGTGTCGCGGCGCTTCTGGTACATGGCGCAAATCTTGTGGGTGTCTTCCTCGCACTCCCGCAGGGCGATGATCGACGCGATCTGCAGCGGTTGGAACACGCCGTAATCCAGATAGCTCTTGATGCGGGCCAGGGCGCCGATCATTTTCGAGTTGCCCAGGCAGAAGCCCACCCGCCAGCCGGCCATGTTATAGCTCTTCGACATCGAGAAGATCTCGACGGCCACTTCCTTGGCCCCGTCCACTTCGAGGATGCTCGGCGCCTTGTAGCCGTCAAAGCACAGGTCCGCGTACGCGAAATCGTGCAGCACCATCGACCCATGCTGATGCGCCAGGGCCACAATCTCCTTGAAGAAGTCGAGGTCCACACACGTAGTTGTCGGGTTGTGCGGAAACGAGATCAGAATCAGCTTCGGCTTGCGCGTTGAAGTGCGATAGAGATCCTGCAAGCGGTTGAGGAACTCCGCCGGCGACGGCATGGCCAGCATGCAGGCGTGGCCTTCCGCCATGATGACGCCGTACTGGTGGATGGGGTAACAGGGGTTCGGCGAGACCACGGCGTCGCCGGGGCCGATCACGGCAAACAACAGGTGCGCCAGCGCGTCCTTTGCGCCGATGGTCACAATTGCTTCGCTGACCGGATCGAGCGTGACGCCGTAGTTCTTCTGATACCGCTTGACGATCTCTTCACGCAGGTTCGGAATGCCCTTGGACTGCGAGTAGCGGTGATTGCGGGAGTTGCGCGCCGCCTCCACCAGTTTGCTCACCACGACACGCGGAGTCGCGCCATCCGGGTTGCCCATGCCAAGATCGATGACATCCAGTTGTGCCGCTCGTGCCTTCGCTTTCATCTCGTTGATGACGGCAAACACGTAGGGCGGCAGTTTCTGGATTCGATAGAACCCGGTCGACTCGGACATAAAGGGTATTTTACAATAGGCGTCATCGTTACAAGCTTGAGCGCGTTCTTCCCGGCTTATAACGACGGGGATAGCCTGCCGGGACTGCTCGAGAAAACCTTTCGTGTGCTCAGCCGGCACGTCGAGGACTACGAGGTGATCGTGGTGAACGACGGAAGCCGGGACCACACCGCGGAGGTCCTCCGTGAGCAACAGGCCCTTTACGGACCGAGGCTACGTGTGGTCACCCACGAAAAGAATCGCGGCTATGGGGGGGCGTTGCGCTCGGGTTTCGCCGCCGCCCAAAAGGAATTCGTATTCTACACCGACGGGGATGGGCAGTATGACCCGGGTGAACTCCCAAAGCTTCTGGCGCTGATGAAGCCCAGCGTCGGCCTGGTGAACGGCTACAAACTCGAGCGGAACGACCCCTGGCACCGGGTCTTCATCGGGAAGGTTTACAATGCCTTCGCCCGGTTCGTCTTCCGCATCCGGATCCGCGACATCGACTGCGATTTCCGCCTGATCCGGCGATCGTTGCTGGAAGACATCCGGTTGACCTCCACGAGCGGGACGATCTGCGTGGAACTGGTGCGCAAGCTCGAACTCGGCGCCATGGAGGTCGGGGAGGTGGGGGTTCATCACTACCCCCGATTGCATGGCAGCAGCCAGTTCTTCCGCGTCCGATCCCTGCTAAAGACGTTCTACCAGCTCACCCGCTTGTATCTTCGTCTGGTACTGGTCCCGGCCGTGACGGGGAGAGATCGGCGTCTCGCCTAGCGGGCGCTTGCTAGACTGTAGAAGTCGAGCATGCTCTCCATCGTCATCCCGATTCACAACGAAGAGCCTTCCATTCTTCCCCTGTACGACCGCCTGACCGCGGTGCTCGAACGCCTGGCGAGCCCGTACGAGATCCTGTTCATCGATGATGCATCCACCGACAAGAGTTTCGAATTGCTGGCCAACCTGGTGGAAATCGATGCCCGGCTCAAGGTCATCCGTCTGCGGCGCAATTTTGGCCAGACGGCCGCGCTGCAGGCGGGCTTTCACGAGGCGCAGGGCGACGTCATCATCGCCATGGACGGCGATCTGCAGCACGACCCGGAAGACATCCCCGCACTGATGGCCAAGATCCGGGAGGGTTTCGACATCGCCAGCGGTTGGCGGCGCGACCGGGTGGACAACGCGGTCACGCGGAAGATCCCTTCGCGGGTCGCCAATTGGCTGATGTCCAAGGCTTCCGGCCTCGACCTGCATGACTTCGGCACGACCTTCAAGGCCTATCGCGCCGAGGTGCTGAGAGACATCCAGCTGTACGGAGAGTTGCACCGGTTTATCCCGGCGCTGGCGAGTTTCTACGGGGCTCGCGTGGCCGAAGTCCCGATCCGCAGCACGCCGCGCACCGCGGGCGATTCGCATTACGGGCTCGGCCGGACGTTCCGCGTGATGTTCGACATTCTCACCATCAAGTTTCTGCTCAAGTACTTCACGCGGCCGATGCATTTTTTCGGCACCATCGGTCTGGCCGGGACGTTCTCCGGCGGCCTCATCCTCGGGTATCTGCTGTTCCTGAAGATCCTGGGCCGGCACATTGAGTTGGAGCACGGCCCGTTGATGATCGCGGGCGTGATCCTGTTGCTGGCCGGGCTAATGATGTTTTCAACGGGGTTGTTGGGCGAGGTGATGATCCGTACCTACTTCGAAAGCCAGGACCGCCGCATTTACGCCATTCGCGAGATTCTCACGCGGCAGGAGCCGAGCAGGACGAGCGGACGACAGGGTTAACGCTTCACCTGAATCTCGAATAGCTTCGGCCACCACTTCCCCGTCACGAACAGCCGATCGCGCTTCGCATCCCACGCTATCCCGTTCAACACATCCGCCAGGCTGTTCTCTTTCAGGATCCGGTCCTTCAGCCCCTTCAGATCCACCCAGGACAGGACGTCCCCGGTTTTCGGCGAGATCCGCGCGATGCGCTCGCTGCCCCAGATATTGGCCCAGATCTCGCCGCGAATGTACTCGAGTTCGTTGAGGCTCTTGACCGACTCGCCGCGATCCCGGACGGTCAGCCGCCGCGTCTCCTTGAACGTCTGCGGATCGCGGAAGAACAGGAGCTCGCTTCCGTCGCTCATGATCAGTTGCTTGCCGTCTTGCGTGATGCCCCATCCTTCGGTCGGGTAGACAAAGCTGCTTACCTGGCGGAACGTCGCCAGGTCGTACACCAAGGCGATTCGGCTCTGCCAGGTCAACTGGATCAATTTTTCGCGCCACAACACCAGGCCCTCGCCGAAGTACTCCTTGGGGAGGGCAACTTTCTGTAATACCTTTCCCGACGTCAACTCTACTTTGCGCACGCTTGAGCGGCTGTAATTGCCCGTGCTTTCGTACAGATAGCCGTCATGGAACAAGAGCCCTTGCGTAAAGCCGCGGATATCGTGGGGATAGACGTTCACCACCTGGTACGAGAGCACCGGCGTCTGAGCACAAGCCGGACCGCGCAGGGCCGCAACGAGAACGATCAACAGGGAGGGTCGCATTCGAAGAAAGGAAACGGAAGGCGCGCTCCGCCTCCCTGTTCGCTACGGTAGCACGCCGCCGTTTTTGCGAATCGCGTCCGCTCGACGATCGAAGCGCCGTCCCCCTTCCAGCCGCGCCTCCAGCGTCCAGGCCATCAGCCAGAACAGATTTTCCAGTGGCTTGGTGGTGGAGGCGCCGTTCACTTTCTTTGTACCCGTCGTTCGGATAGGTGTCGTGCCCGGTGTGGGAGAGCAACCACCGCCACGACGCCTGGGCCTTGGGACGATACTCGCGGTCGAACGTGTCCGGCAACGCGCCTGATGTCTTCAACTCCAGGGAGCAGGATCGCCGCCGATCACTGTCCCGTGATCGTCACCTCACGCGATGCGTCCCCGCCCTTGATAAGGAAGACATTTTCGCCGGCCCCGAGACGAAGGATCATGCCGGAGGTGCCTGGCACGTCCGGGAGCGCACCCACTTCGACGACGCTCCCTCCGCCTCGCACCACTTGCACTTCGATCTTCACCCCGTCGACGGCGATGCCCGACCCATCGAGGGCGCGCACTCCCATCGTGACCGTTTCGCCAGCCGCTCCGCTCGACACCGCCTCGAGCAGCGTGATGGCGCGGGCCGTGCCGGACCTGACTCCGTACCAGTACGGCACGTGGGCGGTCACATCGCTCTGGTCCGACTGAATGACGACCGATCCCTGGTACTCGCCGGACAGTGACCCGCTTTGAATCGCCAACGCGAGCGTTTGCGACGCTCCGGAATCCAGCTCAAACTCCGCAGCGCCGGAAAGCACCGCCACTCGCTTGCCGTCGTGGGCAACGACCTGCACCGTGTACCTGGCCCGTCTCGTGGAGAGATTCGTGACGGCAAATTCCTGCTTCGCGTCCAGGCTGTCGCCGCCGATGCCGAAGTTGAGGCCCGTCGGCTGGACGGCGGTGGACGCTCTGAGCGCCGCGTCGAGATCTAGCGCCCCGGCCCCTTGGTGACGAACCGGGGCCGTCGTCGTGTCCGCCAGTTGAATGATCCGCGAACTGTTGATCAGCAGCGAGCGATACTGGGCAGCCGTTAGTCCTGGGCGCGCCGCCTTGAGCGCCGCCGCGGCGCCGGCAACGCTGGGCGAGGCAAAGCTCGTTCCCTGTGTCATGGTGTAGAACTGGTCGGGATTCTTCCGGGTCGACGATGCTGTGTAAAAGTTGTCGCCCACCGCCACCATATCCGGTTTGATGGCCGTTGACAGGCTTGGGCCCCGGCTGGAGAAATCCGACAGCCGGTTCGGGTCGATCGGCCCTGTGTTGCCATCCAAGTCCAGGCTGCGGCCGCTCGACGACGAGCCCACCGAGATGACATTCGGCGCCGATCCCGGGCTGTTGATGGTGTTCTCGTCCGGGCCGGCATTCCCCGCGGCCGCGACCACGATGTACCCTGCTGCCACGGCCCGCTCGAGGGCTTGCGCCTGTTCGTCTTTCGCCGGATCACCGGCGATGTCGCTGCCCAAGCTCAGATTCAACACGTCCATGCCGTCCTTGACCGCGTCATCGATGCCTTTCAGAATCGCCGCGTTCGACCCGCCCCCATTGTTGCCGAGCACCTTGTAGTTTCCCAGGAACGCTTTGGGCGCGAAGCCCGAGATCTGCCCGGCCGGAGTGGTGTGCACCACGCAGGCAGCCGCGCAGGCGGCATTTGTGCCGTGCCCGTTCCCGTCTTCCGCCCCGGCGCCATATCTCTCCCCCTGCAACGCTTCGTAGCTGCGCGCCACGACCACTTTGTTATTCACATAGGCCCGATTGGCGTCGGAGCTCACGATGGGGAAGCCGTCGGGAAGCACCAGGCTGTCGTCCTTGAAACCGGGATGGGAGGCGTCAATCCCTGAATCCAGAATCGCGACCTTCATGCCGGCGCCGGCTTTGTCCGTTCCGCCGATGCGCGTGAACGCCTCTGGCGCCTTCGCTAGCGTCAGCGCGCTATTTAGCCTCGCCCAAACCATGCGATCCGGACGAACGCTCAGCACACCGGCCAACGTGCGGATCCGCGCGGCCTGCTCCGGAGTGGCTTCCACCACCAGGGCATTCATCACCGTGTCGAGGGCCGCCAGCACGCGCCCGCCGCGCGAGATCACCGTGCGGCGGACTGCAGCCTGTTCCAACGCGATTTCGGCGCGCCGCCTCGAAGCCGCCCCGATCCTGCTCTTCGACTCAACCCTTGCCAGGACGGCAGCGGCCGGTTCGCCGGCCAGTTCCACCAGATACCGGCCCTCGATGGTCTGACCCCACAGGGCCCACCCACCGGCAATGAACAACACTCCGACCTTCACTCTTTTCAGAACCGACATAGTTGTATCGCGACCCCACTCAGAGTATCTCGGCTAAGTATGGTCGGCACCTTAGTAGGAGAGTTTTGGTAGGGTTGATGTTTTATTACCTACTCCTGGCGGGCGGCTTGGGCACTACCGGCGTCCCCGCCAGCGCGAACGCTGGGCTTCCGTTGCCGCCAGCTCGCGCCGTAGCCGTCCTTCCCGTGCCAGTTGCACCGCCAGCGACGCGATCGCCTCCGAGCTGTGACGCGCCATCTCTCCCTCCTGCAGCAGATTGCCCGCCACCACTTCCAGCCCGAGCAGCTTCAGCTCATCGAGATCGACTTCGACCGGCATGGCCGACTCGCGCGCGTACCGCCGCCGCAGTGGTTTCGGAATGGCGCGGATATTCACGAGTGCGTAGTCGATGAAGTTGTCGCCCGCGTGCCGGCAGATCGCCTTCACATGATCGCTGGCCGTGAAAGACATCGTCTCGCCCGGTTGCCACATCAGGTTCACGAAGTACGCCTTCACCGCCGGGGAGCGCCGGATGGCTTCCGGAATGCCCTCTACCAGCAGATTGGGAATCACGCTGGTGAACAGCGAGCCAGGACCCAGCGTGATCAGGTCGGCGTCCCGGATGGCGTCCAAAGTCTCGGGCAGGGGCTTGCAGTTTCGCGGGCGCAGCCGGATCCGGTCGATGCGCGCTTTGCTGCGGCTGATCTTCGTCTCGCCGGTGACGCGGGTTCCGTCCACCAGTTCGGCTTCCAGCATTACGTCGGCGGAGGTCGACGGATAAATCGCGCCGCCGATCTTGAGCACCTCCGACGACAGCTTGATGGCCTCTGGAAAATCCCCGGTGATGTGAGTGAGAGCCGTGAGAAA
Organism: Bryobacteraceae bacterium; assembly: GCA_046160045.1. Classification (GTDB taxonomy): domain Bacteria; phylum Acidobacteriota; class Terriglobia; order Bryobacterales; family Bryobacteraceae; genus CAZGUX01. The sequence continues at coordinate 24,076 of JBJXGR010000555.1, read as the reverse complement.
CAGATTTCCGAAGCTGTGTCCCTTCAATCCGCGGCCGCCCTTGAAACGGTACTGAAACAGACGCGACAGCAGCGCCTCATCTTCAGACAGAGCGACCAGGCAGTTGCGGATGTCGCCGGGAGGCAGCATGTCGAACTCCCGCCGCAGCCGGCCCGAACTGCCGCCATCGTCGGTGACGGTGACCACCGCGCGAATGTCGACGGCGGGGTCCGAATCGGGCCGGACAAATCGCTTCAGTCCGGCCAGCAAGGCGGATAAGCCCGTTCCGCCTCCGATGGAAACGATTCGATACGGCCGGTCAGCGGCGATCATAGGGAACTGTTCTCCATCATACGCGTGCCGCTACAATAAAAGCAGGAATGAAATTGCTCCTCGCGGGAACTCTGTTCGTGCTTCTTGCGATGCCTCTCGGCGCCCAGCGGTCGGGCCGCGCCCCGACCGCCAATTCGCCCGAGGGGCTGGCGCAGGCTGGCTCTTCGCTGAGCCGGGACGAAGCCGAAGCGATCGAAAAGCTGCTCGCTCAGAATCCACGCGACCTCGATGCACGGGCCAAGATGCTCGGCTACTACTTCTACCAGTGGATGCCCATCGGCGAGGAAGCGGCCCGGGCCGCCCGGGCAAGACACATTCACTACCTGATTCAGACCTTTCCGGATTCCCAGGTGCTGGGTCTGTACGAAACGGCCATTGATCCCAAGGGGCATCAACTGGCCGATCCTGCGGCCTACGAGAAAGCCCGGCAGTTGTGGAACGCGCAATTGGCCGCCAAGGCATCCAACGCGCGCGTTTGGGGCAATGCCTCCAAGTTTTTCCAGTTGAACGACAAGGAACTCTCCGAAAAGGCACTGCTGAAGGCGATGGAGCTTGAGCCCGGCAATGGGGAATGGGAGTGGCGCCTGGGCTACCTCTATGCGCTAGGCATCCTTGGCGTGGATGGCCTCGCATTCAACGGCCAGCCGACCTCGCTCGACCCGATGGCCAAGGACGGGCCGTTCGCCACCAAGGCCAAGCAGACGCTCGAGACCACTCGCAGCGCCATGGTGCTGGCCGTGGCGGGCAACACCCTGTACCGCTATGGCAGCATCCTGGCGCCCACGGCGAAAGGCCGCCTGGAGCACATCCTCGACGCCGAACGCCTGTTCCGCCGTGCCCAGACCATCGAACCCGGCAACCCCACCTGGGCCCAACTGTTACAGCAGTTGCAGGGGATGAAGACGCAGATGACGGCGCCGGGACAGTAGAGGCCCGGCCGTTCAGGCCGTTCTCATCCACATATATCAGGACCTACCGGCGCTCCGATCGAGGATCGGCGGCGCGCAGGTCCTCATGGTAGTGCTCCGTCGCCGCCGCCATGCGCCGTTCGGATGGATCGTGGGAGTGCCCGCACGAGGTGGGATCGCACTCGCCTTCGGTACTCGAAATGGGAGCCGCGGCCCGAGCCACGCGTCTCAGCGCCGGGAGCCTCAGGGAACTCGTCTTCGAAGCGCTTCCGGAACCACCCGGCGCGAGATGGACCCGCGCGACGCCGTACACCAGGAACTCTGGCACGGAAAAGCGGGTGCGGCCTCCCGCCGTGTCGATCGACAGCGACTGGGCGTCGGGCGATTCGGGCGTCATCCACTCGACCTTCGTGATGGAGAATCCGGGGGGAGGAACCAGGTCACCCGTCACGCCCGAGACCGCAATCGGATTTTCATCGGCAATGAGACCCTTCTTCTCCTTCTCTCCCGGTTCTTTGCGGTTGTAGTTCACGAAGTGAATGTCCCAGGCTCCGTCTTTGGCTGGCTTGCTGGCCGAGACCCGGACGGCGGCGGGTGCGGCAAACCGGCTCAGCCCGTCGTAGTTCTCCGTGTCCAACGACTGCCGCGACGAGATCGTGAACACTCGCCGGTAGCGGGCCAGCCTGTCGGGTGTCGCCAGGTCGTCCGGCAGCACGTCGAACAGGATGTGGTCATCCAGCAGACGGTCGCCGACGGCGTGGAACGCCGACAGCGCGTCGGTGAAACGGCCCTGCTGCAACTGGCCGCGCGGGTGCAGCAGCACGGCTTCGGCGGCCATCGTGCTGGCATGATAGACCTCGTCGTGCTGCTTCATGAAGCGGAAAAAGCGCACCAGCTCCCTTCGCGATTCCGGATCGTTGAAGTTGGCATAACGCGCCATCGGGGAGCCGCCGTTCGCCGCCAGTTCAGCCATCGACACCCGTACCTTTACCCCCTCGTAATGGCAAACGCTATAGGGCCGGTCGTCCCCGGCGCCGCGTATGTACCGCATTTGCAGGGTTGGCTCTTTCTGGCCGACGCAATACCACAAGTAGTCCTCACCCTTGCCCCACAACGCCGGCGGCAGCATGAATCGCTCGTCGTTGCTCGCCATCGGCTGATAGCTGTGCAGCCACTGGGCCAGGATCAGGTCTGGCTTGATTGAACGCCCGTACTCGATGAAGATCTCGTCGAAGGCGCTCTTCCGCGAGATGTCGGAGAAGCGCTGTCCCTCCAGCCGCAGCGGTGTCATTTCGTTCGGTTTGTACCAGCCGTTGATCTCGGCGAACTTGTGAGTGTCCAGGTTCTCGATCCCGAACTGCTTTCGCAACTCGGCTGCCGGGTAGTGTTGCCGCAGGTGTTCCTTGAAGCCGCGCACGCAGTGCCGGCACATGCAGCCGTTGGTGTAGAAGTAGTTGATGACAAACCCATCGACCCCGCGGGCGATCCCGCGTTTGACAAACGCCTTCATCACTGCCCGCCAGGCGGGATTGTTCAGACAGCCATGGTAGATCGGCCACGGGGAGAAGTTCTTGAGCTGGATGACATAAGGGCTACCGTCGGCTTTGCGCTGAATCAGATCGAGCGGATCTTTTACGGGTTTCGGGCCCAGTTCCTTCTCGTCCCAAAGCTCGTTGTAGAACTTGAAAAAACCTTCGCGCGGTCCCTGCGGCCCGTCGATCAATCCGGTCACGTGATAGGTCGTGTCGATATGGCCGACGACCTTGATGCCGCGCTTGTGCAGTTCCTGATTGAGGTTGTCGAGAAACGCGCCGCTGGCCTTGAGATCTCCGTCCACGGCATGCGTCGCGGCGCTGGCGCCCTTGACGTCCTTGGGGACATGCGCCAGCGCCCAGAAGTCGACGCCGTAGAAGCCGGCCTGCACGACCTCCGGCTGCACTTCGTCGACGAAGGCGAGATAGCCGGGGTCGATGTACTGCCGCCAGTGAACCAGCATGCGGCTGAACTCGAGCCGGGAGCGCGGAGCCTCCGCGGGCTTTGTGCACGAGACGAGAGCAGCGGCCAGTGCGGCGAGGGGAAGGGCAAGTGTGAGAGATCGCATGGTTTTCGGCCGGGCTCACCGCCCGGACAGTGCGAAGAGTATACTCCTCGTGTTGCTGGCTGTGCAAAGTACGGCACTGACATGTACGGCACTGACATGTGCGGACCAGTGTGGTTTGCGTATCGCATCATGGAACTGATTTCTGGGTGGCCTGAACGCCGAGCCCTGTAACAACCGGAGTGTTGGCGCGAGACTCGATGCTCTCAGCTTCCTTCTTCCTCTTCAGCTTGCGCAGCACCTGCGCGTAGTCGCGATAACTCATAGCCGTCAATGCGTGCCCGGAGCCAAAGGTCGACTCGCGGATCTCGAGAGCCCGCCGCAACAACCGTTCCGCGCGTCGGTAGTCGCCTCGTCCATAGTGAACACCGGCGAGGTTGGCGGCCGTGGAAGCCACTTGCGGATGCCCGGCTCCGAGCGAGGTCTCCAGGATCTGGAGCGCCCTCTCATAGAATGCGATGGCCTCTCCCGAACGCCCCTGCTCCTGCTTGACCCATGCCAGCGTGGTGAGCCCGACGCCCACTTCCGTATGGTTGGGACCAAGAGCCTTTTCCAGAATGTCGAGCGAGTGGCGCGAGAGCCGCTCGGCCCTCTGCAGTTCCCCTTGCACGGTGGCAATCTTCGCCAGCTTGTCCACACTCTGGGCCGCGAGCGGATGTTCCGTTCCCAGGGCGCGTTCGCGGATGGTGAGCGACCGCTGGAACAACGACTCGGCTTCGGAATACTGCCCTCTCTGGAAGCACACATCGCCGAGCCGGCTTTGAAGCTGCGCCACGTCGGGATGAGCCGGCCCCAGAACCTTGTAGTCGATGGCCAAAGCCCGCCGGAACAGGGCTTCGGCTGCGTCATACCGGAAGCGCCCGTAGTGAACTTCGGCGAGATCCGCGAGGCTGCGTGCCACCTCGGGGTGATCCGCGGGGAGAGCCTTTTCACGGATGGCCAGGGCACGCCGATACATCGGCTCGGCCTCGGCGTAACGGCCCTGATAGAAAGCGAGGTCGCCGAGGCTGGTAAAGAGGACGCCCAGTCGCGGGTCCTCGGCGGAAAGCCTATTATGGAGGACGGTCAGGGCGCGGCGCAGCAGGGGTTCGGCTTGGGAGAATTCGCCGCGAATCGTAGCCACGGCCGCGACGCGAGTGACCACGCGCGCCAATTCCGGGTCATCCGGACCCAGGGCCTTTTCGCTGATCGCCAGTGCCCGGCGGAACAGAAGATCGGCTCTTGCGTAATCGCCCAAAGAGAGAGAAACCTCGGCCAGGTTGGTCAACAGGCCGATCAGCCCGGAGCCGTCCAGTCCCTGTGTCCGCTCGGCAATGGTCAGCGCCCGCCCACCGAGTGCGGCGGCTTTTCCATATTGTCCGAGGTCGCGATACAGAAGACCGAGATTGCCCAAAGCGGTCGCCACGTGAGGATGCTCGGGTCCCAGAGCCTTGCCGTAGATCGCCAATGCCCGCTCAAACAGCGGCAACGCTCGGGCATACTGCCCTTGTGTGCGGTACAACAATGCCAGATTATTCAAGGTCAAAGCCACGTCGGGACTTTCCGGGCCCCGCAGTTTTTCAAGCAGGGCAAGGCTGCGTCGATAGGAAGACTCCGCTTCGGCGGGCCGGCCGTTGTGGTGATACAGCGACCCAAGCCGATGAAGTGCCATCACCATCGAGGCCTCCTGTCCTGTGGCTGCCTCTGCCTTCTGAAGTGCGGCCAGGGCTTCTTTCTCCATCTCCTCGAAGCGCGCAGCCGCGGCGGCATCCATGCCTTGGCTGAGTCCGAGCGCATAAACCGCGGCCACGAGAAGGTGAGCCGTAGCGTGTTGCAGTCTTGCTGTCATCGCGTCCTCCTTTTCGAGCCAGCGCGTTACTGGTCTCTACCCCGTAAGGCGGGAACGGAACGCGAAAACCGGAATGCAATCTAACTGATTGAATCTACCTGCGAATTGCGGTGCTAGAATAAGCCAATTCGATGGAGCCAGACGCGCCCCAGGACGTGACCCAACTGCTCCTCGCCTGGAGTCAAGGGGAGGAAGCGGCCCTGGAAAAGCTGATCCCCATTGTCGAGCGGGAACTGCACCGGCTGGCTCACCATTACATGGGCCGGGAGCGCGCGGGACACAGTCTCCAGACTACGGCCCTGGTGAACGAGGCCTACCTGCGGCTCGTCGACTCGAGTAAAGTCCGCTGGCAAAATCGGTCCCATTTCTTTGCTGTTTCCGCTCAGTTGATGCGGCGGATCCTGGTGGATTTTGCCCGTTCCCGGAATTACCTGAAACGGGGAGGCGAGTTTCAGCGCGTGCCGCTGGAGGAGGCTCTGGATGTATCCGCTGATGAAACAGACCTGGTGGGGCTGGACGATGCGTTGAAGGCGTTGGCCGCGGCCGATCCGAGAAAAGGCCGCGTGGTGGAGCTTCGATTCTTTGGCGGGCTCAACGCCAGGGAGACAGCTGAGGTGCTCCATGTTTCCGAAGACACGGTCCTGCGCGACTGGAAACTGGCCAAGGCCTGGCTCTTGCGCGAGTTGAGCAAATCCGGGACGAGTGCGAACCAGCACGCGACGCCTGGACGAACCTAGTCGAACCCGGGGATACCTGATCGTGAGGCACGCCGGGTGCCTCGGAGGGGACGGATGGGGCTTGACCGATTTCAGCAAGTGGAGCGGCTGTATCACTCCGCCTTGAACCTGACACCCAGCCGGCGCGCGGTTTTCCTGGAGGAAGCTTGCGCCGGGGATGAGGAGTTGCGCCGGGAAGTCGAATCGCTGCTCGGTTACCACGAAAAAGCCGAGAGGTTTATCGAAACGCCTGCCATGGAGGTGGCCGCCAAGGCCCTCGCGGGAGAACAAGCACCTGCTGTCGCAGGGCGCCTTCCGCCATCATACAGAATTGATGGGCTGCTGGGCGAAGGCGGGATGGGCAAAGTTTACCGTGCCCATGACACGAGGCTCGGCCGGACGGTCGCCATCAAGGTGGGCCGCGAGGAGTTCGGCGAACGCTTCCAGCACGAGGCGCGGGCCATCGCCGCCTTGAATCATCCTCACATCTGCACACTACACGACGCGGGACCCGACTACCTGGTGATGGAGTATGTCGAGGGCAAGCCGGTGAAAGGTCCTTTGCCGCTCGACAAAGTGCTCGAATACGGCTCGCAGATCTGTGACGCGCTGGATGCGGCGCACCGGAAAGGCATCGTGCATCGGGACCTGAAGCCATCCAACATCCTGGTGACGCGGAGCGGGGTGAAAGTCCTCGACTTCGGTTTGGCGAAAATGGATGGGCTGGAGACAGTGACCCTCACGGGGGTTGTGATGGGCACGCCGGCCTATATGGCGCCGGAGCAGAGGGCCGGCAAGGCTACCGATGCGCGCAGCGACATCTATTCGCTGGGGCTGGTGATCTGCGAGATGGCGACCGGCGAGCGTGCTCCGTCGACGGCGCTGGAGCCGCCTGCGCTCGATCGGGTAGTGAAGACCTGCTTGGCGGCCGACCCGGAGGACCGATGGCGATCGGCGCGAGAGGTGAAACTGGCGCTCGAGTTGGCGGGGCCGTCCGCCGGGCGGGCGAAGGCGGCGGAAGCGCCCCGGAAGGCGATGCTCCCGTGGCTGGTGGCGGGCACAGCGATCCTGGCCTCAGTTGTTGCCGTCTCAGTGCCGTTGCGGAAACCGGTGGAACGGCCGTTCCTCCAAGTGGATATTGAAGCCGGGCCGGAGCCATTTCTGTACCCGGCCGTTTCGCCCGACGGACAGCGGATCGCGTTTATTACGCAAAACCGGCTGGTGGTGCGAAGGCTCGACCGGCAGGAGGGCGCTCCGCTGGCGGGAACCGAAGGCGCGACCTACCCCTTTTTCTCGCCCGATGGGCAGTGGGTCGGCTTCTTCGCCTCGGGCAAGCTACAGAAGATCTCGGTGGAAGGCGGCGCCGCGGTCGCGTTGTGTGACGCGACGCGAGGCTTTGGTGGGAGTTGGGGCGAGGACGGCCATATCGTCGCGGCATTGGGTTCGGCCGAGGGTCTGTCCCGTGTGCCTGCCGCCGGGGGCGCCCCGCAACCTGTCACGGTGCTAAAGGGGGATGCTGGTCATCGCTTTCCGCAGGTCCTACCGGACGGAAAGGGTGTGCTGTTCGGCGCGTGGAGCTCAAAACAGTCGGTTCAGGTCCTGCCACACGGAAGCGGGACACCCAAAACGCTGGTGGAGAACTCCTTAACCGGTCGATATCTGGCCAGCGGTCATTTGGTTTTCTACCGGCAGGGCACACTTTTCGCCGCGCCGATGGACTTGGCCCGGTTAGAGCTGACAGGCACGCCGGCGCCGTTGGCGGCAGGCGTGGCTTATCGCACGCAGAACCTCAGAGCGGAATTCGAAGCATCTCCTAGCGGCACCTTGGCGTACCGGCGCGGCAAAGCCCAAGCCAGCTTTGTGGTGTCATGGCTGGACTCTTCCGGAAAAGTCGAGCCACTTCTCGCCAAGGCCGGCGCCTACTTGGTTCCTCGGTTTTCGCCGGATGGAAAACGGCTTACCCTGACGGTGGGGGAGGTCGGCAAGCAGAGTGTATGGATTTACGACATCGCGCGAGAAGCCCTGACGCGGTTGACGTCTGAGACCGAAGACCACGCTGCCGCCTGCTGGACGCCGGATGGAGAATTTCTGGCGTTCATGCTTGGGGGAACGTTGGCCTGGATGAGGTCCGATGGGAGCGGGAAACTGGAGCGCTTGCCGCCCGGCAAACACCTCCATCCAGCCCCGGCCTCATTCTCGCCCGATGGTCGGAGCCTTGCCATGAGTTTCCTTAGTCCGCAAACACACCGGGATTTCGGGATCGCGCCGGTGGAGCGAAGTGGGGACAGGATGCGGATCGGGGAGCCCGAAATCCTATTGCAGCAATCCGGCCACCAGTGGTCGGTTGCCATTTCACCGGACGGCCGATGGATCGCCTACGCGTCCGATGAGTCGGGTCGGGCGGAAGTCTACGTCAGGCCATTGTTGCCGAAGGGACCGGCGGGCGGGGGCAAGTGGCAGGTATCCAATGGGGCTGGAACCTTTCCGGTTTGGTCGCGCAATGGAAAGGATCTGTTCTACGTGGGCGCTGATTTGCGGATCATGGTGGCGAACTATGCGGCAAAGGGCGATCGGTTCGTAGTGGACCGGCCGCGGGTGTGGTCCAGCAAGCCGCTGGCACTTCTGGGCGGCATTCCTTTTGATGTCGCGCCGGATGGCAAGCGCGTGCTGGCGATCTTTGATGCGCAGAGCGAGGCGAAGCCGGACCCGCTGCTGCGCGTGATGATGAACGTGGGTGACGAACTTCGGAGGCGGGATGCCGCCGCGGGCCGCAAGTGATGAGGCATGCGGGCGCCTCGGGAGGGGACGGATGGGGCTTGACCGATTTCAGCAAGTGGAGCGGCTGTATCACTCCGCCTTGAACCTGACGCCTGGCCGGCGCGCGGATTTCCTCGAGGAAGCTTGCGCTGGGGATGAGGAGCTGCGCCGGGAAGTCGAATCGCTGCTCGGTTACCACGAAAAAGCCGAGAGGTTTATCGAAACGCCTGCCATGGAGGTGGCCGCCAAGGCGCTGGCTGGGGAGCAAGGGCGCGCCGCTGCTGGCCGCCTTCCGCCTTCATACAGAATTGACGGACTGCTGGGTGAAGGCGGGATGGGCAAGGTCTACCGGGCGCACGATACGAGGCTCGGCCGGACCGTCGCCATCAAGGTGGGCCGGGAGGAGTTCGGTGAACGCTTCCAGCACGAGGCGCGGGCCATCGCCGCCTTGAATCATCCTCACATCTGCACCCTGTACGACGCGGGACCTGACTACCTGGTAATGGAGTATGTCGAGGGCAAGCCGGTGAAAGGTCCTTTGCCGCTCGATAAAGTGCTCGAATACGGCTCCCAGATCTGTGACGCGCTGGATGCGGCGCACCGGAAAGGCATCGTGCATCGGGACCTGAAGCCGTCCAACATCCTGGTGACGCGGAGCGGGGTAAAAGTCCTCGATTTCGGTTTGGCGAAGATGGATGGGCTGGAGACAGTGACCCTCACGGGGGTAGTGATGGGCACGCCGGCCTACATGGCGCCGGAGCAGAGGGCGGGCAAGGCTACCGATGCGCGCAGCGACATCTATTCGCTGGGGCAGGTGATCTGCGAGATGGCGACCGGCGAGCGTGCCCCGTCGAGGGCGTTGGAACCGCCCGCGCTCGATCGGGTGGTGAAAACCTGCATGGCGGCGGACCCGGCGGACCGCTGGCAATCGGCGCGGGAGGTGAAACTGGCGCTCGAGTTGGCGGGGCCGTCCGCCGCGCGGGCGAAGGCTCCCGAAGCGCGCCGGGTGCCGGTGCTGCCGTGGCTGGTGGCAGGCGCAGCCATCATGGCCTCAGTCATTGCTCTCTGGGCGCCGTTGCGGAAACCGGTGGACCGGCCGTTTCTCCAAATGGATATTGAAGCCGGACCGGAGCCGTTCCTACGCCCGGCGGTTTCGCCCGACGGACAGCGGATCGCGTTCGTTACGCAAAACCGCCTGGTGGTGCGAAGGCTCGACCAGAAGGAGGGCGCTCCGTTGGCGGGAACCGAAGGCGCGACCTACCCCTTTTTCTCGCCCGATGGACAGTGGGTCGGCTTCTTCGCCTCGGGCAAGCTACAGAAGATCCCAGTGGAAGGCGGCGCTACGATCACGCTGTGTGACGCGCCGAACGGCAGGGGTGGGAGTTGGGGCGAGGACGGTAACATCATCGCGGCATTGAGTTCGTTCGAGGGCCTGTCCCGGGTACCTTCCGCCGGTGGTGCCCCTCAACCTGTCACCGAATTGAAGGGGGATACCAGCCATCGCTTTCCACAAGTCCTGCCGGACGGCAATGGTGTGCTGTTTGGCGCGTGGATCTCACAAACGCAATCGGCGATTCGCGTCCTGCCTCCGGGAAGCGGTACACCCAAGACGCTGGTGGAGAACTCCTTAACCGGTCGATATCTGGCCAGCGGTCATTTGGTTTTCTACCGGCAGAGCACGCTTTTTGCCGCGCCGATGGACTTGGCCCGGTCAGAGTTGACAGGCCAACCAGCGCCCTTGGCGGCGGGCGTGACGTATGAAACAGGTTTTTACAGAGCGGACTTTGACGCATCTCCCAGCGGAACGCTGGTCTATCGGCGCGGCAACGCCCAAACCAGCCGCACGTTGTCATGGGTGGACGCCTCGGGTAACGTCGAGCCGCTTCTTGACAAGGCGGGCGCCTACTGGAATCCCCGGTTTTCGCCCGATGGAAAGCGGCTTGCCCTGACGGTGGGGGAATTCGGCAACCGGAGCATGTGGATATACGACCTGGCACGCGATGCTCTGACGCGGTTGACGTCGGTCAGGGAAGAGCAACTTGGCGCCGTCTGGACGCCGGATGGAGAATACCTGGCATTCCATAGCGGAGGAACGGCGGCTTGGACGAGGTCGGATGGAACCGGGAAGATGGAGCGGTGGCGGGCGGGTGATCACCTCGTTCGCAACATATCATCATTTTCGCCGGACGGTCGAAGACTTGTCGGTACTCTTGTCAATCCGCAGAGACCGTGGGAAATTTGGACCGCGCCGTTGGAGCGAAGTGGGGACGTGATGCAGATCGGGGAGCCCGAAGTCTTATTGCGCCAGCCAAACAATCTCCAACCCGGGCCGATTTCACCAGACGGCCGATGGCTCGCCTACGTGTCCGATGAGTCGGGACTGGCGGAAGTTTACGTCATGCCATTCCTGCCGAAGAATCAGGCGAGAGGCAAGTGGCCAGTGTCCCTTGGAGACTCTCAGGCTGGCAGAGACCAGGCGGCCGTCTTGGGCGGCGCCTTTCCCGTCTGGTCGCGCAATGGACAGGATTTGTTTTTCCGGGGCGCCGGCCGGCGGATCATGGTGGCCACTTACCGGGTAGAAGGCGATCGTTTCGTGGTCGGCAAACCGAGGGTATGGTCTGACAAGCCGTTGGCGGATTTGCCCGGTCCTCCTTTTGACGTCGCGCCGGATGGCAAACGCGTAGTGGCGATCTTTGATGCGGAGAGTGAGGCGAAGCCAGACCCGCTGCTGCGCGTGATGATGAACGTGGGCGATGAACTCCGGCGGCGGGAGGCCGCCGCCGGCCGCAAGTGATCGGGTGGTGGATCTGGCCACGGCCAGCTCTGAAGTTTGGCGATTGGTCGTGAGGCCGTGGTGCGGCTGTAGCGCGCCGGGACGCCGCAGGGACGCCGCGCCCCTTCGGTCGACCCATTGGCCAGAAGTCCGTCCATGGGTTGGCAAACCGCCACTGCCTGTCCTACGAAAGCAGAGCCCCCCGGCAGCGGGCGCAAAACTCCGGTTCTTTCAGATCGATACGCCCGACGTCGTTGCTCGATGCCATCACGCAGCGCCAGTCGTGGCAGTGACGAAGTCCATAGGTGTGCCCGAGTTCGTGAACGGCCTCCTTCAAGAGCCGCTCCCGCTCGAGATCCTCGCGGGCGGGAAGACCGTAGAAGCGCTCCTGCAGACGATGGGTCGACACGAGCGCCGCGCTTCCTCCGAGTTGCGCCTCGCCAAAGACGAACGTCAGGATCGGCACGAACAGATCGGCAGCGGTGATGCCCAGCACGCGCGCATCGCGTGCCGAGCGCGCAAGGCTCTCGAGGATCAGGGTGCTGTGGAACTGGTTGCGCGACGGATCAAACGCGAACTGGGCGGAGATGGACTCGTCCCGAACGTGGCAGGAAACTCCCAGAACCCCCGCCAGCCCGGCAGCCAAGCCGTCCAACTCGCTCAGCCGGACGCCGGCTCCCACCGGCTGCACATGGATCGCTTTCACTTCAACCCGTACCGCCTCAGTTTGTTGTATAGCGTGGTGCGGTCGATGTCCAGAATACGGGCCGTGCGCGAGTGATTGGCGCCACACTCACGATAGACCTGCTCGATGTACTCGCGCTCGATATCGGCCAGAGTCCGCCCTCCCGCGTCGGGCTTGGGCTGGTGAAATTGGAAGGAGAAGTCGGCCGGCGTCAGTTCCGCGCCCCGGCCGATGACCAACGCGCGCTCCACCGCATTCTCCAGTTCGCGCACGTTGCCCGGCCAGTCGTGGCTGATCAGCAGGTCCATCGCTTCGGCGGAGATGCGCGGCGGGCTCCCCCGGTTGGTTTGGGCGCAAAGCTTTCTTAGAAAGTGGTCCGCCAGCAGGGGGATGTCCTCGCGCCGGTCGCGGAGCGGAGGGATCTGAATATTCACCACGTTCAACCGGTAGTACAGATCCGGACGGAACGTTCCCGCCTTCACCAGATCGGGCAAGGACTTGTTGCTGGCGGCGATACAGCGGAAGTCGACCTTGATCGGTTGATTCCCGCCAACCCGCACGACTTCCTTCTCCTGCAGAACGCGCAACAGGTCCGTCTGCGTACGGAGGCTGATGTCGCTGATCTCGTCCAGAAACACGGTGCCGCCGTCGGCGACTTCGAACTTTCCCTTCTTCCGGTATTGCGCTCCGGTGAACGCGCCCTTCTCGTGGCCGAACAACTCGCTTTCGAGCAGCGTCTCGGTGAGCGCGCCGCAGTGGATGACCACCATCGGCATGAGCCGCCGCGGGCTCGTCGTGTGGATCGCGCGCGCCACTACCTCTTTCCCCGTCCCGCTTTCCCCGGTGATCAGTACGGTCGCGTCGGTGGACGCCACCATCCCGATCAGTTCCTCCACGCGTTTCATCCCCGCGCTCGTGCCCACCATGATATTGGCCGGCGGCTGCAACTCGGCGATGTTCTCGCGCAGGCGCACCACCTCGCGTTTCGCCTTTCGATGCTCCAGCGCTTTCGCCACCAGGTGTGTCAGCTCGTCCGGATCCACAGGCTTGGTGATGTAGTCGTAGGCGCCCTGCTTGAGCGCCTGCACCGCACTTTCGACCGTAGCGTAGCCCGTCATGATGATGACGATCAGATCCGGATCCGTCTCCCGGAGCCGCTGCTGCAGTTCGATGCCATCCATTCCGGGCATCTTGATATCGAGCAACGCTACGTCGATCTCGGCCCGCCGCGCCGTATCCGCCAACATCTGCAGCGCGTCGCGCGCGCTTGCCGCGGCGCTTACGGTGTAGCCTTCCAGGCTGAACCACTTCAACAAGGAGTCGCGCACGACCAGTTCGTCATCGACGATCAGAATGTTTCCTGCTCCGTTGTTCATGCGGGTTCTCCTGCCGGCTCGAATTCGGCGGCAAACACCGGAAGCCGGATGGTGAACTCGGTGCCTTCGCCGTCTTTGGACGCGACGTCAATCCGGCCCCCGTGCCGCTCGACGACGCTCTTGGCAACCGCGAGCCCGAGACCGGTCCGGTGTTGATCCTCCTTGGTCGTGAAGAAGGGTTCGAAGATACTTTCGATCAAAGAGGCGGGAATCCCGTTGCCGGTATCCTTCACGCCGATGGCCACTTCGGCCTCCTCCGTTGCCGTCGACACAATCAGCCGGCCGCCCTGGGGCATCGCTTCGCAGGCGTTCATCAGAAGCACCAGCACCGCCTGCTGGACCTCGCCCGGGTCGCACGGAATGCGCGGCAGGTCCGGGGCGTACCGGGTCTCCAAACCCACTCCCTGCAATTCGAGCTGATGCCGCACCAGGGTAACCGCGCGCTGCACCAGCTCATTCAAGTCGGCGACGTCCCGCCGCGGCGGAGCCTGGCGCGCGAAGGTCAGCAGGTTGCGCATGATCTCGCCGCAGCGCCGGCTCTCGCGTTCGATGACGTGAAGCTGCTCGTCCAATTGCTCCACGGCCGGTCCGGTCAGTCTGGCTTTGGCAATCTCTTTCCGGCCCAAACGGGCATAGGTCAGGATGCCGAACAGTGGGTTGTTGACTTCATGCGCTACGGTGGCCGCGAGTTTGCCGAGCGAGGCGTATTTCTCGCTGCCCATCAGCACCGTCTGGGCGTGTTGCAGTTCGCGGGTTTTCTGTTCGACGTGTCCCTCCAGGGTGTCGGCGCGGTTTCGAAGCGCGGTGTGGGCGCGGCGCAACTCGCCGGTCATGCGGTTGAAGGAGAGCGCCAGGTCGCCGAGTTCGTCGCCGGAACGGATGTCGATCTGATACTGGAAATCGCCGCCGGCCAGCCGCCGCGTGCCCCGAATCAGGGCCTGCACCGGCTTGTGCACCACCAGCCACACGAACGCCAGGCTGACGAGCAGAATCAGCGCCACTGCCAAGCCGGTGAATACGACCAGGCCGGCCTGCGCGCGCGACACCTGGTCATCCACGACCGCGAGCGACAGATGCGTGTCAATTACGCCCAGAATCTGCTGCGAGGCGGGATGCGCGTGGCAGGCCGCGTTCGAACACGCCGGCTCGTTCTCGATCGGCCGGATCTGCGCCAGCACCCGCTGCCTGCCTTCCGTGAAGATGCGCGACCGGTCCGGCCTGTTCAACTTGACGATCGGGGCCGCCTGCGTGTGGCATGCGTAGCATTCCTCGGCGCTCTTGTTGACGACTTGGCCGACTTCCGAAAGGAGCGTCGAAAAGCTGATCCGGCCTTCCTGGTTGAAGATGCGCACGCGCGCGATTCCCGGCTCGCTGCCGATGTCCCGGATTACCTGGTAGAGCGCCTCGCGATCGTTGTGCAGCATCTGATACCGCGTGCTGCGTTGGATAATGTCCCCGATCCGATCCGCGCTCGCCAGCACCATGGACTCGGATTCACGCTGGTGGAGCCGAAGATTGAGGTATCCGAACAGGCCGAAAATCGAAACGGCGCTGGCCGCCAGGCACACTGCCAGCTTGGCGGCCAGACCGAAACGGACCTTCGAAAGAAAGACCGGCATATTCAGGCTCTTGTCAGCTCGGGTTCCTCCTGCGTTGACGGTGCCGGGCGAGATTGAGCCGATTCGTGTCCTTCAAAAATCGGCAGGTGCATGGCGGCAAACCGGAAGATCGCGAACCCCAGGGCAATGATGGCCAGGGTCACTGCGATCTCGGTCCACTTGGGGATGTACGTGGTTCCCGATGCGGCTTCCATGCCGGTGATGCTCACGTTGAGGCGGTTGGTCACGAAGCCGAAAACGGTCATGACACTCGCCGCGTACAGAACCGGAGGACGCCGTGTGTGCCCGCGGAAAATCAGCAGCGCGGGAATGATCATCAGGGCGATCTCCAGGATAAACAGGTACGACTCCGGCCGGGGCTCGAAGATCAATCGAATCGCCCCCCGGCGGCTCAGATCCAGAAATCGAAGCACCAAGTATACGGAGAGGAGAACCGCCAGGATTCTGGACAGGCCGCCGAGGAGCGAAGCTTCCAGATGCCGGCCAAACGCTTTGCTCGAGTGCCACGACTCGAAAATCGTCATGGCCAGCCCGACGCACACTGCCGACAGGAAGAAGAAGAAGGGGAGGAGGGGCGAATACCAGAGAGGGTATAGTTTGTTCGGAAAAATGAGATAAAGCGATCCGAGCGAACTTTGATGCAGCGTCGACAAAATGATTCCCGCAATGATGAGCGGCAGAGTGACGGCATGGAGCCACCGCAACGGGGCTCTTAAGCCGAACTTCTCAAGCACCACGGGTAGAAACTCGAGGGACAAGACCGTGGTGTAAAGCATCACGCACCAAGCCACCTCGAACATCACCGAACGGGGGTTCCACATCACCAACGCGTGCCAGATGCGATCAGGCCGGCCCAAGTCAAACATCAGGGCCAGAATCACTAACAGGTACCCAAGGAATGCGGTAAGAATCGCCGGCCTGAGAATCGGTTTGTACTTCTCGATGTTGAAAATATGAACCACCGCCACCAGGGTGAACCCGCCGGCGGCCAGTCCGACGCCACACAGCACGTCGAACCCGATCCAAATGCCCCAGGGAAATTGGTCACTGAGGTGCGTCACAGCACCCAGACCATGAAATGCCCGCTGCCACGTGGCATATGCGCCCGCCGCCATCAGAAGCCAGAAGATCAGGGACCATACGCCCAAGCGCTTCATGACTCACGCTCCTTTCCGCCCTTGGGGGTTCTGCCTTCTTCCCGCGCAACGGCCTCGCGGCGATGAGTGATCCAATACACGCCGCCGAGTAACGCAGTACCGGTTGTAGCGATATCCGGCACCAGCGACAGAACCTTCCACGTGAGCGGCGGAAGCGCTTCCTGCTGTACACCGGTGCGCAGGCCGATCTGCTCGAACGGCACCGCCGAAAGGTAGAAAACCGAGGTGCCGCCCGCTTCGCGGATGCCGTAAACGTGCGGGTAATAGCCATCGGGTTTTTCGGCGATTCGCTTCCTGGCCTCGGCGATCATCGCGTCCCGGTCGCCGGTCGTTGTTGCGTCAGCGGGGCAGGCCTCGGTGCACGCACTGGGTTTCGCCTGAACTTGGCGCTCATAGCACATGTTGCACTTCCGCACCCGAGGCACCGTGCTCGACCACTCGTAGGTCGGTACCTGGAACGGGCAGGCCTGGATGCAGTAACGGCATCCGATGCACTTGGTCTCGTCGTAGATCACCGGCCCCAAGGCCGTCTTGGTAAAGGCACCCACGGGGCAGACCGACGCGCAGGTCGGTTCCTGGCAATGCATGCAAAGTTTGCGGCTAAATCGCTCGCCGTGGGTGGTTACAGCCGTCAGTTTGTGGGCGGAAACGCGCTCTTCCGCCGCAATCTGATCGTTATAGGGGTTCTTCCAGCGGGCCGCGCAGGCCTTTTCGCACTCGCGGCAGCCCACGCAACGGGTACTGTCGTATAGGATTGCTTTCGTCATGGTCCGCTTCCTCCCGGGTTTCGCCAGCCCAGGGAACCTCTGGAGCAAATCGGTCCAGCAGGTTCCCTGCTGCAATTCCGGAGCCACTTCATGCAGTCAGGAAGAACTTGGAGGCTGTCGCCTTCCAGGACCCTGTGGGCAAGCCCTGCCAGATATCGTCTATCGGGCGTCCTCCATCGGCCGCAGTCGCGCCGGCAAACCGAGGCTGCAGGCTGTAAAGCCGCTCCACCGC
The DNA here is from genome assembly GCA_046160045.1 of Bryobacteraceae bacterium. Taxonomy (GTDB): domain Bacteria; phylum Acidobacteriota; class Terriglobia; order Bryobacterales; family Bryobacteraceae; genus CAZGUX01. Next base: position 6,848 of record JBJXGR010000555.1, on the reverse strand, counting down.
CTCGCGCATCCAACTCGCCACCAGGTTGACCGGAACCAGATTGCGGAGCGTTCCCTCCTCATCCGGCACGTGTACCCCGAGCAGCCATCCCTTGCCATAAGGGTCCTGACGTAGGATTTCGGGGTTGACTGCAGCCTGCGTATTGACTTCCACCACTTCGCCCTCGATCGGCGAAACGATTTCCACGCGCTCGCCGTTCCGGAGAAACGCAAACACCCGCTGTCCCTGCCGGATCCACTGGCCGGGCTTCGGCATCTCGATGGAGTCGATCCGGCCAACCAGCGTGGCCGCGAACTCGTCGATTCCCACGCGAACCCGATTGGGTCTCTCGCGTTCCAGCCAGCTATGCCCTGGGTGGTAGCGGAATTTCGCCGGGGTCAGAAATCCATCAATGAAATCCCCGCCGGTTGCCTGCACGGGAACGACGGCTTCCGCGGGCGCCTGGCTGCGGTTGAGGAACCAGTCCAACAGAACAAATACAATGAATGTCGCAAGAACCAGAATGACAGTCATGGGGTCACCTTTCCTTTTCTTGAGTGGGTCCCTTCGCGGTTCGCACTCGCTTTCGGGACCGCACCCGCTTTTGCTAAGGACACTTTGAGGGCCAGTGTTTGGAGGAACCGCAGCCCGGGTCGTAACTGGTTGATTCACAGGGAGCTGGGGGATTCTGCAGCGACGACACGCGGAAATGTTCAACAGATGAAGCTGATGGATACCTCAACACTCAGCCCACGCTTTTCTTCAGGCAGCGCTGGAAAGACACGAAGGCGCGGTGTACTCCTAAACCGGTGAAGGATCAGCCGCATCCGAACCCTTTCTCGACGGTGTTGTGAGGCACAGCAAAGGGGTGTCGTATTTCCCTACGCGGGGTCGGCTTTCTCTACGCCCGTATTGCCGTCCACGTTGGCAGCGACCGCAAAGGAGCCTTGCCCCCAGGCATTTTCTTCGTGGCGGATGCCGCGGCTTGCCGGGAGGGGCAACCTGTTTTGCATTGGCCTCCGGGCGCCGGGAGAGGGCTGGTGCGCCAATTGCTACATTCACGTCTGACCTGGAGGTACTAATGGCCATTCTTCCAAAACTCCAAGAGTTCCTCGATCAGCAGCACATTCCCTACAGCCACACCACCCACCCGCTGGCGTATACGGCGCGGGAGGTGGCGCAAGTGGAGCACCTTCGGCCGCACGAAGTAGCCAAAACGGTCGTCTTCATCGCCGACGGCGATTACGGATTCGCCGTCCTCCCCGCGAACAGCCTGGTTGACCTGCAGTCCCTGCGCGAGGCCATCGGCGTCGCACACTTACGCCTGGCCACCGAAACCGAAATCGCACACCTGTTTCCCGACATGGAACTCGGCGCCATGCCTCCCTTTGGCAACCTCTACGATATGCCGGTCTATCTGGACCGCAGCCTGGCTGACGAGGAACTCATTGCCTTCAACGCCGGCACACACAAGGATGTCGTGCACCTGAAGACAGCCGACTTCCTGAAGTGGGCCAAGCCCGTGATGATATCCTTCTCCCGAGTCCATTGAGACCGGAAGAAGGACTACACCCGGGGGAAAAGGCGCGATGAAGCGTCCTTTCCCCCAAGAACTTCCGGAATCCGCTCACCGGCGCTTACGGAAAGGAGCCGCAGACTCACGCCATGAAAATTCGTAAAGAAGATGCCCTGGAGTACCACTCGGCGTGGCCTCCCGGCAAGGTCTCCGTCCGCCCGACCAAGCCTTGCCTCACCCAACGCGACCTGAGCTTGGCCTACACGCCCGGCGTGGCCGTCCCTTGCCTGGAAATCGAACGCGACCCCAGCCTCGCCTATCGCTACACCTCCAAGGGCAACCTGGTCGCCGTTATCTCCAATGGGACCGCCGTCCTTGGCCTTGGGAACATCGGGGCTTTGGCCGGCAAGCCGGTGATGGAAGGCAAGGGCGTTCTGTTCAAGCGGTTCGCCGACATCGACGTGTTCGATATCGAATTGGACACCCTCGACCCCAAGGAGATCATCCGCGCTTGCCAGATGCTGGAGCCGACCTTCGGCGGCATCAACCTCGAGGACATCAAAGCTCCGGACTGCTTTGTGATCGAAGAGGAACTGCGCCGCACGATGAAGATCCCGGTATTTCACGACGACCAGCACGGTACGGCGATCATCTCGGGCGCGGCGCTGATCAATGCGCTGGAAGTGGCCGGCAAGAAGATCGAGGAGGTGACCATCGTCTTCAACGGGGCCGGAGCCAGCGCCGTGGCCTGCGCCCAGCACGTCATCAAGCTAGGCGCGCGCCGCGAGAATATCCTGATGTGCGACTCGATCGGCGTGATCTACCAGGGCCGCCAGAAGGGCATGAACATCTACAAGGAGCGCTTCGCCCGCGACACCGGCGCCCGCACGTTGACGGATGCGTTCCGCGGCGCGGACGTGTTCTTCGGGCTTTCGGCCGCCAATACGGTGACGCCGGAGATGCTCAAAACGATGGCCGCGAACCCCATCGTCTTCGCGATGGCGAATCCGGACCCCGAGATCCCCTACGACGTGGCGCTGGCCGCGCGGCCCGACGCCATCGTCGCCACCGGCCGCAGCGACTACCCCAACCAGGTAAACAATGTCCTTGGCTTCCCCTTCATTTTCCGCGGGGCGCTCGACGTCCGCGCCACTGCCATTAACGACGAGATGAAACTGGCCGCCACCCACGCCCTGGCGATGCTGGCGCGCCAGGATGTGCCGGACTCGGTTCGGCGCGTGTACGGGGTGGAGGATCTCCGGTTCGGCCGCGATTACATCATTCCCAAGCCGTTCGATCCGCGCGTGCTCATCTGGGAGGCCTCCGCGGTTGCCAAAGCGGCGATGGACACCGGAGTCGCCCAGGTTCAGGTGAATCTCGACGAGTATCGGGATCAACTCGACCGCCGTCTCGGCCCCGCGCACCACATCATGCGCGTCATGATGCACAAGGCGCAGCAGCGTCCGATGCGCGTGGTCTTTCCGGAAGGCGAGGAGGACAAGATCCTGCGCGCCTGCCAGGTGATCCTCGACGAGAAGATCGCCGAACCGGTCCTGCTCGGCAACGAAGCGCGCATCCGCCAGCGGATCAGCGAGTTACGGCTGTCCCTGAACCACGCCGAGATCGTCGATCCCGCTTCGTCGCCCTCGGCCGCCCATTACGCCGAAGAACTCCACCGGCTTCGTCACCGCAAGGGCATCACGATGCAGGAGGCGCCGGAGTGGCTTCGCAATCCCACGCTGTTCGCCTGCATGATGGTGGAAACCGGCGACGCCGACGCGGTCATCGCCGGACTGACGCACCATTATCCGGACACCATCCGCCCCGCCCTTCAGGTGATCAAGACGCGCGAGGGGATCCGGAAAGTCTCCGGCATGTATCTGCTGATCACTGCCCGCGGCGACCTGTATTTCCTGGCCGACACCACAGTCAACATCGATCCTTCGGCCGAGGACCTGGCGGAAATCGCAATCGCGGCGGCCGAAACGGCCCGTCGCTTCGATGTGGAACCGCGTGTGGCGATGCTCTCGTTCTCCAACTTCGGCAGCACGGTTCACCCCTTGTCCGTGAAGGTCAAGCTCGCGGTGGAGATCGTCAAGCAGCGCGCGCCGTCCCTGATGATTGACGGCGAAATGCAGGCCGACACGGCGGTCACGCCCGGCATCCTCGAGCGCACCTATCCGTTCAGCTCGCTCAAGGGAGTGGCCAATGTTCTGATCTTCCCCAACCTGGAGGCAGGCAACATCGCGTACAAGCTACTGAAGCAGTTGGGTGACGCCGAGATCATCGGACCGATCCTGATGGGCCTGTCGAAACCGGTGCACGTGCTCCAGCGCGATTGCGAGGTGAACGACATCGTGCACATGGCGGCGATCGCGGTCGTGGAGGCCCAGGAAGCCGCAAAGCCGGCCCCAGCCATGGTCGCGAAGACCTGATTCCGCTCCGGACCGGGCCTCGCGCCCGGTCCCGGCGGATTCACTCAGCCCGCCGTCGACGTCCTTGACCCTCTGTGACTGCATTGGGGATGCGTCAGCCGCCCCCCTATCACCGTAGGGCCGAGTCGCGTCGAATGAGCCCGACAGAGGGCGTTTTTCCGCGTTTAACATTAGGCTGGTGTAAGAACACCCGGCTCCGGAGGTGAATGTGAACCGACTCTTGTCTTTCATGCTGTTTGCCGCTTCTGTTGCGCTGGCGCAACATGATCATCGCGCAGTCCAGAATGCGAAGCCCGCGGAACTGTTGGACGGACTCGGCTCCCACAGACATCCGATCGCCACTAAGTCCGAGCTGGCGCAGCAATTCTTCGATCAAGGCCTGGCGCTAATCTACGGCTTCAATCACGATGAAGCGGCGCGGCTGTTTGCTCGGGCGGCCGAGCTGGATCCCAAGTCGCCCATGCCGCACTGGGGAATTGCGTTGGCGCTGGGGCCGAACTACAACATGCCGCCGATGCCTGAACGCGAGGAAAAGGCATGGAAGGCGATCGATCGCGCGCTGGTGCTGGCGAAGAATGCGCCGGAGCACGAGCGGGCGTACGTGGATGCACTGGTAAAGCGCTATTCGAGGGACCCTCAGGCGGATCGGAAACAACTCGCCGTCCTCTATAAGGATGCGATGAGCGAGGTGCGGTCCCGGTATCCGGACGATCTCGATGCGGCCACGCTCTACGCGGAGTCGATGATGAATCTGCGCCCGTGGCAGCTCTGGAGTGCGGATGGCGTGCCAGCGGAGGGGACGCTGGAGATTCTGGAGGTGCTCGAGGGTGTGTTGCGGCGCGATCCCAATCATCCAGGCGCAAACCACTACTACATTCACGCGGTGGAGGCTTCCAGGAACCCGGAGCGGGCGCTGCCGAGCGCGCACCGATTGGGGAATCTCATGCCGGGTGCAGGCCACATGGTGCACATGCCATCGCACATCTTCATCCGCACCGGCGATCACGAACTCTCGGCGACCGTGAATGTGACGGCGGCGGAGGTGGATCGAAAATACATCGAACGGTCGGGCGCGAAGGGCGTTTACCCGCTGATGTACTACTCCCACAATCTGCACTTTGTGTCCTATGCGCGGATCATGCAGGGCAGGTACGATGAGGCGCTCGACTACGCAAAGAGGCTCCGGAGGAACGTCGCCGGTGCGATCGACGGCATGCCGATGCTGGCGCCGTACGGATCCTTCGAATGGATGGTGTTGACGCGGTTCGGCAAGTGGAATGAGATGCTGGCCGAGCCGGAGCCGAATGATAAGGCGCAGGTGATGCACGCATACTACCGCTATGCGCGCGGGCTGGCATTGGCGGGGCTTGGGCGCGTATCCGATGCGCAGGCGGAAAGCGAACGGCTGGTCGCGGTATGCTCGCGCATCCCGGAGAACGAGACGCTCATGATTAACAACACGCGAAGCGTGATGGCCATCGGAGTCGCGGAACTCGAAGCCAAAATTGCTCGCGCGAAGGGCGATGCCGAAGCAGAAATTGCCCAATTGCGCAAAGCGGTTGATTTGCAGGACAAGTTGGGTTACATGGAGCCGCCGGAGTGGCATTATCCGGTTCGGGAGGCGCTCGGTGGAGCACTGTTGCGGCACGGCCGCGTATCGGAGGCTGAGTCGGTGTTCAGAAAAGACCTGGAAATCAATCCGCGGAATGGACGGTCGCTCTATGGGCTGTTGGAATCTCTAAAAGCGCAGGGTAAGTTCGTTGGTGTCGAATGGGTAAAGAAAGAGTTCGACGACGCCTGGAAGCATGCAGCGGCGACGCTGGACGTGGCGAAGTTATGAAGTTAGATTAGTCAGCACCCTTCGTACAAGAAGGGCGGATACTGTGTAATCGGCGCTCCCGCCCGCTTGCGCGCGCGGACGTAAATCTGCTCGCCGCGCAGTTCGGTCGGATAATCCATCCGGTCCAGTAGATCCCTGAAGTACAGATCCGATTCATACCCAGCGATCTTCTCGGTGAACAGGTACTCCACGGCGAAGCCCGCGGCTGCGACCGCTTCGGCCACCTCGTCGGGCGTGTACTCGCGTACGTGCGGAAATTCTGTGTCCCTAAACTCGCTCTTTGGGTTGGCATACTTGGAGAAAAGCTGCGGATGCTCCTTCCGATTCAGGATACGTGCCACCGCCGTGTAGCTGGCAATATTCGGCGTGGTGAGCACCAGCGCGCCACCGTCATCGAGCACGCGATTGATCTCGAGCAGCAGGTGCATCGGATCGTGCAACAGGTGCTCGATCAGCTCGCAGCACAGTACCACGTCGAAATGCCCGGTGGCATAGGGAAACGTGTTCCGCTCGGCGTCGAACAGGTCGATCTCGCAGCGGAACACTTCCTTGCCGCCCGACGAGACGCTCTTGGTATCCACTCTTCCCAGCGGCCCGTAGTAGGCTCCGCGCACATCATAGCCGAACACACAGCCGAGGGCCGGAGTCATCTGCATGTACGCGCCGAGTTCCAAAGCCCGCCGCGTCCTGCCCGGCGGTGGAACCAGAGTCAGCGTCCGGACGAGCCGTGCCAGGTGCGTTTCCAGGTAGCGGAGTGCGCCCTCGTTTTCATGGTCGACGCTCCGCAGAAACGCTTCAATCTCCCGGGCCCGATGGAGCGGCGCCTCCTTCGGCTCCGCCAGTTCGCTCCGGTGCAGATGGTACGGCAGCTTGGTGGGCCTCCCCAGAAGCCGCCGGATCCTACGCATCACATCCATCGAGTAACCAACCATACCATTCTCAAACCAATCCCTGGAGTGGGCCCCTAAATTGAGACAACCGGTTAAGACTCACTTTTCATTAAATGGAGAAGAGAGTCATGGGCCAAACACGAAGGAAGTTCACGAAAGAGTTCAAGGAGGCCGCGGTGCGGCGGCTG
>JBJXGR010000554.1:0-43642 GCA_046160045.1 Bryobacteraceae bacterium | reverse complement strand
TCAACGGCGCCGGAAAGGGTCACCCACCCATCGGCGACTTGAACGTCGACCGTCTCCGGCACCAGGCAGTTCCACTCGAGGTTGCTCATCGCGGCGAGCGCGATATCGTCGTCACCCCGCTGCTGATTGAAAGGAACGACAACGCGAATTCCGTTGGTGACGTGATTGACATGAGCGACGCGCCAGGCGGCGCGCTCGGCTGCGCATTTTTCCCAAAAACTGTCGACGTGCCCGGCCAGTTCAACCGCGCCGCCCTTGACCACGACGCTGATCCTGGTGAGGTCGCCCCTGAGTTCCCAGCCGATTTCATTCTCCACATCATGCTGAAGCTCTGAGTCATTCCACATGGTTTGGCCCTCGCATCGACACGGCACGGACTGGCGCGCGGCGCGGGATGACGCTCCTTCGTGTCGTTATTCTTGCATGCAGGTTGTCAGAAAGGGAGACTGGGGCGCAACCTCGCTTCTCAAAGTGTGCCGAACGGAGGTCCCCCAAAAAATGCTCATGACTCGACGAAGGATCACTGAGGCGCATCCGCCCAGGCAATCAGATTGCGTGCCAGCCGATGCAGGAAGGGTGGGGCTTCCTCACTCCGGTCGATGCTCATTTGCGGCTTGGCGCTTGCATTCCATGAGCCGAGTTGCGCCACGACCAAAGATCCGGCGCCGTAGTTCCGCGCCAGCATGAGCGGGATGCGCGCCTGGTTCATCAGGGAAGTCCAACGAGGGCCAAATGTCTCCCAGTTCCTGTGGAATTGGCCGCCGCCGGTGTTTGGCAAGACGGTGTAGGCCAGTTCATGCCAGTCGCCGGTGGCTTCGACCATGCTGGCCCGCAGCGAGTTGGCAGCTTCCAGCGTGACCCGGGTATCCGAAAGTCCACTTAGAAGTGTCTCGTTTGCGGCGGTAAATGCGAAGCGGCTTCCGCCGCGGCGGGTCGCATCGGAACGGAACGTGATTCCCTCGACCAGAGGGTCTTCAAAGGCTCGGCCCAGCGGATCCCACACCAACACTTTTCCACCCCGGCGGACCCATTCGATCAGTTCGGGCCGGTGTTTCCTGTAAACCGGTGAACTCAGATCCGACACCACCACCAACCTCGCTTTGGCCAACAGGCGGTCGCCCAAACAATAACTTTGGCTCTTCCAGTTCCGCGCGGACCGGTAGCGTTCCAGCAGCCAGTAGAAAGTGTCCCCTGAGTTCCCCGCAGGCCCGTCCTGCCCGAGATAGACGATCTCGGCGCCGGACCGCGACACGTCGCGCTGTTCCCGGTAGAACGCCAGTTCCTCCTGGAAATCGGCGTCTACCGTCGTCCACCGGTACCACTCGCCCAGGTCGGTCACCTGCCGGTATGCCGGCGTCGCGGCGTGCGACAGGCGGGAGTACTCCTCCACGCTGGTAGCCAGGTGTTCCAGCATCCGCTCGTACTTCCGATCGTCCCCACCGTGATCATAGATGCCTTTCTCGATCGCCGCCGCCACCTTGGCGCGATAGAACCGCGCCAGGTGAACGATACACCGGGCATCGTTCACGAACCGCGAGTACTCCTGCCGCTCCTGCCGCGCCAGGCCGGCGCCGCGCTCCAACGCCTCGAGCGCCTGATCCGCCATCTCTACGAAGACTTCCGTCAGCGGTTGAGGCTCCACCGCTTCCGAACACCTCGCGCCAGCCGCGCATCGCACGAATCCTTTGACCGACCGCGGAGGCGACCGCCGGGCCGTCACACTCAACTTGCCAAATCTCTTTTCCATCCAATCCAGAGTGAAATCGTCCAGCGGCCGGGATAGTGGATCGCCAATTCCCGCCCAACGATCCGAATGGAGAATGCCGTTCAATCTGGCTTCCTGGCTCACGGCCGTCGGGTGGAAGTTCATGTTGGCGATATTCACCAGGTTTTGCAGTCCCGGCATCACCGGTCCGGTTTTCACGTAATACTCATAAACCGCATCGCCCGCGCCTTCGCCGAAACGCCGGTTCAATTCGGCTCTCCAGAAACGCTCTTCTTCGGCCGGAGCACGATTCGGATTCCATGCGTAGCGCCCGAAGGCTGCCATCCAATCACGGTCACGGTTCACGGCCAACAACGGCGGGTCGGCCCGGTCCAGGCTCAACGGCCACTGCCACGAGACCAAAGGATAGAGATGGATGCCGCTGACGCCCCACTGGCGCCAGTTCGAAACCATCTGCTGAATAAAGACCGGCGATGCCCAGCGGAACGGTTTGATATCGCTGTTTTCGTGCAGGTTGACGATGTGGTTCTGTCCAAATGCCACCCAGTCCCGGTTACGCTCGTCCGGGTGCGGGCTGATGAGCATCTCTGTGTTGTGCTTCATCATCGTGTAGAGGTTGTCGTAGCTGGATTTCACGATCTCCCGGTAGCGGCCGGCATCGATCGCCCATTGCCTGACGATCAGAGGTGGCCGTTTGCCGCTGTCTCTGATCCCGCCTACGATGACATCTCGAATGTACTCTTCCTGCTTCACATGCAACGCTTCTCCGGCGGTCAACATCAATCCCACATTGGGATACGATTCAACGAATTCGCTCACCGCATGCCGCATGTAGGATGCCAGCAAGGGCGTCGACGCAGGATTGGCGGTCCGCACTCCCTCGCGCTCATGAGCCTTGGCGAAGTTTGGCGATACGTGGATGTTGTAGAAGTGGAACACCGTCCAGATGCCCCGGCGTGTGGCCTCCGTGGTGAACCATCGCAGGTGTTCCATGTTCCGCTTCAGTTCCTCCGGTTCCAGCATTCGAGCTTCCGGGAAGCGCGGAAGTTCCAGGAAATAGGGGAAGGGATGGCCAGTCCAGAAGAAGATCGTGTTGTAGCGGTTGGCGGCGAGTTGATCCAGGTATCGGAGCATCAGAGTACGGTCGAAGAACCATGGAAAATTCTCGCGGGTCACCGGCCAGTCGTAGCCTTTGTCTCCAAACTTCATCCAGAACAGGTTGGTGCCGCGGATCTTGAAGGCCGGTCCATCGGCGACATCGATCGACTGAGGCAACCGGCCGTCGTTGCGGACACGATCGGCCAGATCCAGGCACCCGTACAAGACCCCCGTAGCGTCGCTGCCTATGACAAACCAGCGGTTCCCCTTGCGCAGGATGCGGAACGATTCGGCCCGGCCGGCCTGGAATTGCGCGTGCCCGCCCAACTCACTCAACAGCGCGGAGGAGTGCGTCGCCGCGACTACCTCGCCGTCAACGGTCAATCCTGCAAACGCTGCCGTCAGGCGTTCGGCGCCAAAGCGCTCCTGGAGGCTCGCCCGCGGGTCGGTTCGGACGTTCACCGTGCCCCAAGCGCAGATGGCAGTCATCAGACAGAGAACCGGGATTCTCACAGCTTGACTCCTCTTAGGATCCGTTGAAACATCATGCGATCATACTCGCCCATCTTGTATCCCACAACGCTCACGATGACAAGCGCTACCAGTGAACCTCCTACCGGCCGCACGTGCTGATCATCAACTACGGGTCTGATTTACTTCGCCTGATACTCTCTGACCCTCATGTTGTGCACCATCAGCAGACTGTCTCCATCGTGCAATTGGAGGCCGACGGGGAAAACCAGGGACATTAATTGCTTTGCAGACTTCTCGAGAGGATCGCGCTTTCCGACCACTATCTCCATGGATGCCACGCCGAGGTCGGTTGGTCGTGCCCGAGGTCGCTCACCGCGTCACACAACGCGGCAACAACCGCCAGGTGGTTTTCGATTCTGACTTCGATCGGCAACTCTTCCTGGACCTGCTGGCCGGCTACGCCCCGCGCCACCGACTGTCGGTCTTGGAAATCGAGCCCATCGCAGGGTCAACTCGGGAGATCGCAGCCTAGGAATTACTCCGGCGGGAGTAATGAGGCACCGCGGCTTCTGGCGTGCTTTAATCACAGAACGGACCGCGACGCGCTTCAGAAGGTGCGATTCCGCCAAAGATCCGGAGGAGTAGATCTAACTCATGCCTGAACTATTCGACGATTTAGTCACCCGCTACAAGGCCGCCAACATTGCATTTCCCTCGCTGAAGCCGGTGACGCTGGCGCAGTGGATTCTCGAGTCCGGGCGCGGCACTTCCCGCCTCGCCACGGAACATCTTAACTTCGGCGGCCTCAAGTGGCGATCTGAAATGGTCGGCTTCGCGACCCCCGTCGAGTTTACGGCTCATGACGGCCTGGATTTCTACTGTAAGTTTGCCAGCCTCGACGCCTTTATCGTCGGCTACTGGAAATTCCTTTCGCGTTCGCCCTATAACGGCTGGGAACAGAGGGCCGCTCAAAGTCCGGACGCGTTCATCAACTTCATGGGGCCCATCTACAATCCGGCGGGCGCCACTTATGTGAATCAGATTCTGTCTCTGGTCGATGAGGCGGCCCGGCGGCTGAGGGATGCGCCCGATGTTGACGTGCCGCCGCCGCTACCGCCGGTGGCGGGCACCGCGGTGGTCCTGGTGATCGACCCCGGCCACGGCGGCACGGTACCGGTCGGCGGCAGCAGCCCCAATAACGCCAGTTCCGCGTCCGGCGAACTGGAAAAGAACTGGACGCTGGACGTCGCCAAACGGACGCGCGCGTCGGTACTGTCGAAAGCGGTACTTGCCGGCAAAAACGTGGAGGTAATTCTCACGCGGGAGACGGACAGCAACAAAGGACTGAGCGCTCGCGCAAACGTCGCGCGAACGAGTGGGGCGAAACTCTTCCTCAGCATTCACTTCAATGGAGCCAACAAGAAGGTACGCGGCCTGGAGACGCTGATTCACCCCGTCAACGTCAACAAAGCGGAAGATCGGGCCTTTGCCGAGACCGTCCAAAACCGGGTGCTGGTTGCGCTCAATCAAATCGACCCGTCGACGAAGAACCTTCCAAAGTACAACCGGGGAGTGAAAGAGCAAGTCCTAGGGGTGCTCAGCGATGTTGCGCTCGGCAACAGCGTATCCTCCAATCCGTGCCGCGCGTGCCTGGTCGAGATCGAGTTCATGGATGTTCCGGAGGTCGACCAGTTGTTCCGGGTGAATGTGCCGCAAGCGGCGGCGACTGCGAGGAATCGACAGAAAGTCGCCGACGCGCTGGCGGAAGCCCTGTTGGCGCATGTTTAGCCTGAGACAACCAGCGCGGGGAACAGGAAACCGCGGAATCGGCGACGCGGAGTTATAGCTGGCGCCGCGCGTGGGCCCGATCCTCGGCATCGACCTGTCGCCGGCGGCGGTCCGTCAAGCCGCCGAAGATGCCGCGCGACTCGGTTTCGCGAACGCGCTGTTCGAACAGGGTTCTCTGGCGCGATCGAGCCGCGCTTCGACCTGCTCCTGCCAAGAGAGCAGGGGTCGCCCTACGATATTCTTGGAAGAAACACTCGGGCGGGAGCATCTGAACGGTAAGGAGAGCGATGGCCGAACTGACCGAGTATCTGCAGCGCCTGAAGAAATGGGGCACCAGCCAGGAGATCAACAAGCACCAGGGAGATGCCGTTCCGGCGCCTGAAGGCCTGCCGGCGGACGTCATCGTCAGCCCGGATACCCGCCGGACCAACCGCATTCCGCCTGGGCAATCGCGGACCAGGAAGTGGCCGGTGCTCGATGCGTATGGTCCGCCCCGCATCGATCTCGATACCTGGCAATTCCGGGTTTCCGGCCTCGTCGGCCAGCCTCTGACGTTTACCTGGGCCGGCTTCCTTCAGCTACCCCGCGTCAAGGTATTCTCCGATTTTCATTGCGTCACGCGATGGTCGCGCCTTGGCAACCTCTGGGAGGGCGTGTCGACGCGGCGCCTGGTCGAGATGGCCGGCGGCGTGACTTCCGGCGCGAAGTATGCGCTGGCCTATGGTCATGACCACGGCTTCACGACCAACATGCCGCTGGACGCCTTCCTGGCTGAAGATGCGCTCGTGGCTGTCTATCATGACGGCGAGCCGATTTCGGTGGAACACGGCGGGCCGGCGCGTCTGATTGTTCCTCGGTTGTACGCCTGGAAAAGCGCGAAGTGGACCGCCGGGTTCGAACTGATGCCGGACGACCGCGCCGGATTCTGGGAGGAAAACGGTTACCACATGAACGGAGACCCGTGGCACGAGGAGCGTTTCCGGTAGCATAGACAACATGCACCGGAGAGAAGCCCTTTCGTGTTTACTGGCGGCAGGCGCCTTGCGCGCGGAAAACTGGCCCGAGTTCCGGGGATTGACCGCTCAGGGCCACTCCACCGAACGCGGACTCCCGCTTACCTGGAGCCAAACCTAAAACGTGCGCTGGCGCATGCCGGTTGCCGGCAATGGCTGGTCGACGCCGGCGATCCTCGGCGACCGCATCTGGCTGACGGCGGCGGCCGACGGCGACCGCTCGCTGCGGGCGCTTTGTCTCGATCGGAACTCGGGCAAAACCCTTCACGACGTCGAGGTATTTCGCCTCGATTCGGTGACCGGAGTCAACAAGAAGAACAATCCGGCCTCCCCCACTCCGATCCTCGAGGGCGATCGCGCGTATGTCCACTTCGGGTTCTTCGGCACGGCCTGTCTCGATGCCGGCGGCAGGATCCTGTGGAAGACCCAGAAGCTCAAATATCAGCCGCAGCACGGACCTGGCGGATCGCCCGCGCTCTACCAGGACCTGCTCATCATCAGTTGCGACGGCTTTGATTCGCAGTACGTCGCGGCTCTCGACAAGCATTCCGGGGCGGTGAAGTGGAAGACGGCCCGCTCGCGGGGGAATCAGGCCTACACCACGCCTCTGATCATTACCGTCGAAGGAAAGGACCAGGTGGTCAGCCCCGGCGCGTTCAAGGCGATGGCGTATGAGCCGGCGACCGGGAAGGAACTCTGGTCCATCGACTACGGGGAGGGATTCTCCAACGTCCCGCGCGCGGTGTACGGGCATGGATTGGTATACATCTGCTCCGGGTTCTTTCAGCCGGTGCTGTTCGCTGTAAAGCCCACCGGCCGCGGCGAAGTCACGAAATCTCATGTCGTATGGACCGCGAATCGGGGTATTCCCCTCACGCCCTCGCCGATCATCGTCGGTGACGAGTTCTACATGGTCAGCGACAGCGGGATCGCCAGTTGCCTCGACGCCAGGACCGGAAAAGTGCACTGGCAGGAGCGGCTGGGCGGCAATCACTCCGCGTCGCCAGTGTTCGCCGACGGCCGGATCTATTTCTTGAGCGAAGAGGGCGAGACCACCGTCATCGAACCGGGCACGCAGTATCGCAAACTGGCCGTGAACCGCATCGGCGAGCGAACCCTGGCCTCGCTCGCGGTTTCCGGCGGGGCCATCTTTCTGCGCGGCGACTCCCATCTCTACCGGCTCGAACTTTCCTCGCGTGCGTAGTAGCATGTGTGGACTGGTTGCCCAATGCGACCGCGTGACAGTGACCGTGAAGCAAGGAGTTTGGTGATGAAACTGAACCGGCGGGAACTCTGCCTCGCAGGGATAGCCCTGCAGACAGCGGCGGCGGAGCCTGACTGGAACGCCGTCCGCAACGACTTTCCCTGGCTGCGGCGGCGGTTGTGGATCTCGGGCGCGGACTACCATCCCATCGGGATCCACTCCATGCGGGCGATGGAGAAGTACCTGGCGTGGAAGGTGCAAGGGCCCGGCGACGGCGCCGCTCCGTTCGCGGGGCAGCAGGAAATCGAGACGAAGGAGATGTTCGCCCGCCTGATCAACGCCAGGTCGAACGAGATCGCCTTTGTGCAGAGCACGACGGACGGCGAAAACCTTGTCGTGGCCGGCATGCGGTTGGGCGATACCAAGGGCAACGTCGTCATCGACGATCTGCACTACCAGGCCTCGAAGTACCTTTACCGGATGCTCCAGAAAGAAGGCCGCATCGAACTGCGGATCGTGCATCATCGCGGCGATCCGTACTGGCGGGTCGATCCGAAGGACATGGAGAAAGCGATCGACAAGAACACCAGGCTGGTGTCTCTGGCGCTGGTGTCGAACATCAACGGCTATCTGCACGATGTCCGGTCGACGGCGGCGGCGGCGCACGCCCACGGCGCTTATGTCTATGCCGACATCATTCAGGGCGCGGGCGCCGTACCGATCGACGTGAAGGAGATGGGGATCGACTTCGCCGCGTGCGGCGCATACAAGTGGCTGCAAGGTGATTCGGGATTCGGATTCCTGTACGTGCGCGAGGAGTTGCAGGACTCCGTCGTGCGGCGCTCCCGTTACGGAGTCCGGCAGTTCTCGAGTCCTACCGGCGCGCAGGCCGATTCCCGGTTTTCGCTCCGGGCCGGGGCCGCGAGGTACGAGACGGGCAGTTTTTCGTACGTCGGCGGAGCGTGCGCCCACGCGGCACTGAAGTACATTCACTCGCTGGGCATCGCCAGCATTCGTGCCCACGCCAAGGGACTGACCGACCGCCTGCAGAAGGAACTGCCGGCGATGGGGTATCCGGCCATCACGCCACCCGGCAATCCCACGCCGATCGTCAGCTTTCGCCTGCCGGAGTACGACAAGACCGCCGCCAGACTTCGCCAGGCGTTTCCGGATACCGTGATCGCGCTGCGCCGCTGGGAATTCACCGACGACGCCGGCAACGTGACGCTCGTTCCGGGCATGCGGATTTCGCCCTCGGTCTACAACCACCAGGGTGACCTTGACCGCCTGCTGAGTGTACTCGCCTGATCGGTCGAAGGGAGCGCTCCTGTAATCACATACATGCAGTGTCGGATTCCCCTGACACCTCAGAAAACGCTATCTAGCTGATTTCAATTGCAGTCAAGCTGCGGCTGTTCGCCTGCATCCGCGCAGGGCATGGAGACAAAGGCTGCCATGCTTCAGCAAGTACTTGTGATATTTCTCGTGACCACACTCGCCGCGCAGGGCACGGTGGCGGCGGCATCGAATAAGCAGGAAATCAGACCCGCGACCAAGGAGCAATTGCTCGATATTCCGACCGGGTCCATCGTCGAGATCCGAACCCATGGAAAGGATAAGATTCGTGGCCGGCTGGCCGAGACCTCGGACCAGGGGTTCAACGTTCAGACCATTCAGAGCGGTAAACTCACGTCGGTGCCTCTCGCCTATGACGACGTGAAGTCGGTGAAAGTCGCCGCCGCCAAGGAGTCGCCGGGCCGGAAGGCCGGCCGAACGGTTGGTTGGATCGTCGTGGGAGGGCTAGCCGGATTAGGGGTTCTGAGCCTGGTGGCCGCCGCGTTGTACGCTGGAGACTGAAGGCAGCCCGGGCAAGCGCGCTTCACAGACGCGCGCATGTCCTACGTTAGTCCACACGGCTGGGGCTGGCGCCAAGGCAATACAAGGATTGGCGATACAATAGAGGTGCGTGAGCGCGCGGGACCAGATTCGACAGAACCGTGAAGATATTCTCCGTATCGCTGCCCGGCACGGAGCGGGTAACGTACGGGTGTTCGGATCGGTGGTGCGAGGGGAGGAAACGCCCGAAAGCGATGTGGACCTTCTCATCGACGTTACGGGCGAAACCACGTCTTGGTTCCCCGGCAGCCTGGTCGCGGATCTTGAACTGTTGCTAGGCCGGCCCGTTCAAGTGGTGATTCGGCGGTCGCTGAGCCCGTTGATCCGGGACGCTGTGCTCCGTGAAGCCGTTCCCCTGTGAAATCTCAGAGCGCCTACCTTCGGCACGTTCTGGAATGCATTCGTAGGATGCAAGAGGACTCCGTGCGCGGACGCGAGAGCGTCTTTGCGTCTCGCACGCTCCAGGATGCGATCGTTCGCAACCTCCAGGTACTTTGTGAATCAGTTCAGAGAGTGGACCAACACCACAAACGCGAACATCCAGAGATCGACTGGAAGTCAATCGCGGGAATGAGAAATGTTCTGGTTCACGACTATTTCGAAGTGGACTTCGAAACTGTGTGGCAAGTTCTCGAGCAGGACCTGGGTCCCTTGCAGGCCGCGATCCAGGCGATCCTATTCGAGATCGAAAAGCCCCCGGGCGATCGGACACCGGACTGATTGCCTTCGGCCCTACCCAACGTTCATATACTCCAGGAATCGCCGCGCGTAGGAGTCGAGCGTTTCGAGCGAGCCTCCGTGCTGGAGCGGAGAACACATCTCATAGGCAATGGTCCCGTCAAACCCGCCGGCGCGCATCGCGCCAAGAAATGCCCGGTAATCAATGAAGCCCTCGCCCATCGGCACTGCCTGCACAAATGCCATCTGCCGTTCGTAGTTCACCAGCGCCGGATGATACTTGTAGCGCGGGCGCAACACGTAATCGGCAATGGTGGTGTGAACGGTCAGCGGCGCGAGTCTGGCCGCCGCCTTCACGAGGTCGTCGCCATGCAGGGCCGGAGCCCAGGCGTCGAACAGGGCCCGGCAGTTGGGTTCGTTCACGGCCTGAATCAGGTCGTGAAACGCTTCGTAGCCCACGCCGATATCATGGTGGTTCTGTACGCCGAGGGTCACGCCGAAGTCAGCCGCGCGCCGGGAGCACTCCTTCATCGTCTCGACGACCAGGCGCCATTGCCGCGTGAAGTCCGCGGCCGGATTCTCGTAGCCGGTGAAGATGCGCACCACCGGCGCGCCGAGATCGCGGGCCAGGCGCGCCAACTCCGTTATGTAGAGCGTCTGAATCTCGCGCACCGGCACCTCGGAATGCTCCAGGTCGCCGGTTAGATTACAGTAGCCGGCCAGGACGACGGAGTTGAGGTTACGCCTTTCGAGAAGGGAGCGAAGGCGGGCGCGTTCCGCTTCACCACAATCGAGGACGGACAGGTGCGGCCCCTTGGCCGTCAGCATCACTCCGCCGAAGCCCAGTTCGGCGGCCTTTTCGATGAACGGCTCCACGTCCAGGAAAGCCTGGCCCCACAGGCCGGCGTAGCTGATCGAGTGCAGCAGCAGAGTGTTTGCCATCCTAGGCATTGTCCTCCATCGCGAAGGCCGGCTTGCGGGTCTCCCATTTTTCCCGTGTGAAGTCGGGGAAACTCACCGGCTGGCTCCCCTGTTGAATGGACTGCCCGGAAAGGGGAATCACAACGCTCATCGCGACCGAGTCGTAGACGTCCACTGGCGTTTGCGTCCGGTTGCGAACCGCCGTCAGGAAGCGCCGCAGCGTCATATGGTCGGTGCCGCCGTGGCCCTGCGCCATCTGGTCACCGGGCCGACCGCCGGGTTTCGGATCCGGCTTCCACCACGAGTGATCGTAGCGGTCCTGGTAAGGCGGGAAGGGCTCCCACTCGTAGGGCTTCGGGCTCCGCTGCCAGAGGTAGACGGAATTGCGTTCCTCGCTATAGATGCCGTCTGTTCCCTGGATCATCCAGCGGTTGTCGTAGGGGCGGGGCAGTTGCATATCGTTGTTGAGGACGATCGTGTTGCCCCGCCGCGTCCTAATCAGCGAGGTCACGATGTCCCCCTGCGCGTAGTACCGCCGGGCCGCGGGATGATCCGGCCCGAGGGTTTTGGCGAACTGGTGATTGATGCCGAGCGAGCGGTTCGCCATCGAGACGAGGGTCTCGAACGCGTCGCCGCAGTTGATGTTCATCCAGCTCAGCACCGGACCCAGGCTGTGAGTCGGGTACTGATCGCAGTTGCGGCCCATCAGGTAGTAGCCGCTCCAGCGCGGCACGCCCTGGCGATCGAAATACCAGGGCGAGTGGCCGACACAGTCGTGCGAGTGGGCGCAGTGGCAATGCACGACCTCGCCCAGCAGGCCGGCGCGGATCATCTTCAGGACGGCGAGGTTGTCGCGCCGGAACGACCAGTTTTCGAGCATCATGCACGGCACGCCGGTCTGTTCGTGCGTGTCCACCAGTTGCCAGCACTCTGCTACCGTTTGGGCGGCGGGCACTTCGACTCCCGCGTACTTGCCCGCCTTCATCGCATAGACGGCCATCGGCGTGTGGTACTCCCAGGGGGTCGCGATGATCACCGCATCCAGGTCGTCGCGTTCGACCAGTTTCTTCCACACTTCGGTCGACGCATCTCCCTGGTAGCCCTCGGGTTTGGGCTGGCCGGCCGACGCGACGATATTCTGGGCGCGCGCCAGCGCCTCGGGATTGGGATCATAGACGGCACGAATCTGTACTCCCGGAAGCTGGGTCATGGTGCGCGTCAGCCCGCTGCCGCGATTGCCCGTCCCTATCACGGCGACCCGCACGGGCTTTGTCTCCGCGCGAGCTACGGTTAAGCTCGCCGCCGATGCGGCTTCGAGAAAGTGTCTACGGTTCATGTCACGTGCGGCCTTCCGGACCCTTGGTAACCGAACCGGACGCGAAACGCAAGGTCTGTCTGGCAGGCGCGGCCCCGTGGCCCCTGCTCCCCGAACCCAGGCACATGAAGCGCCCGGAGCGGTAGAATCCAGTCGATGGACCGAACGGTGCTCAGACAACATTACCGGCGGCTTTTGTTCGAAGGCATCGTCCCGTTCTGGCTCGAACACGGCGCCGACCGCGAGTTCGGCGGCGTCCTCAGCTCGATGACGGAGGAAGGGCGCGTTCTGAGCACGACCAAGTACCTATGGTCGCAGGGCCGATGGCTTTGGATGATCTCAGCGCTCTACAACCGGATCGACGCGCGCCCGGAGTTCTTAGAACTGGCCCGGGCGACCGCGGACTTTCTGCTGGCTCACGGCCGCGACGAGCAGGGCCGCTGGTATTACTCGGTCACCCGGGAAGGCCGTCCGGTCGAAGGGCCGATCAGCATTTTCGCCGACTGCTTTGCCGTCTACGGGCTCGGCGAATTTGCGCGTGCGGTGAACGAACCGCGGTACCTTCAGGCCGCGCGCGAGACGTACGCCCAGATCCTCGGCCGCATTGCGGCCCCCGATTTCGGCGACCTGGCGCCATACCCGGTTCCGGCCGGGCACAAAGCGCACGGAGTGCCGATGATCCTGATGGATGTGGCGAGCGAATTGGCGATCACGACGGGGGATGCCGCCATCGACGCTCAGGCCGATCGCTTCGCGGCCGAGGTGCTGACCCGCTTTGTCCGGCCGGAGCGGCGGCTGATCCTGGAGTTTCTTGGCTCCGAGTACCAGGAACTGCCGCCTCCCGAGGGAACCTACGTCGTGCCCGGACACGGGATCGAGGGCATGTGGTTCCTGATGCACCTGGCGCGGCGGCGGGGCGATACGGCCACCATCGCGCGCGCGGCCGAGATCATCCGCTGGTGTCTTGACCTGGGATGGGACCGGGAACACGGCGGCCTCATCCTCAACCTCGACACGTCGGGCGGACCGCCGCTGGTGGGGAACTCCGATAAAAAAGTCTGGTGGGTGCACAGCGAAGCGCTGTATGCCACGCTGCTGGCCTACGAACTGACGGGCGCGCCCGTGTTCGATGAGTGGTACTGCAAGATCCACGAATGGAGCTTTGCCCGGTTCCCGATGCGCGAGGACGGCGAATGGTGGCAGCGCCTGGACCGCCGCGGCGATCGGGTCACGGACCTGATCGCGCTGCCGGTAAAGGATCCGTTCCACCTGGCACGGGCCGTCATCCTGGCGATTCAACTGCTCGAATAATCGGACGTTGTACGGTGTTGTTCGGCCGGCGAAGCCCGGACCGTGATACACTGCGCCGCGGAGGATCCGCTCATGAACCGCCGTAGCTTCTTGACCACCGGTGTCGCCGCAAGTGCTGCGACGGCACAGACGCCGTCTGGCGGACGGGGGCGCCGGCCCGTCCGCATGCACGTCGGGACGCAAGGCAAGCCTTTGACCCGGGAGTCGCTCGAGTATCTCAAGCGGCACGCGGTCGATCACATCGCGGGCTGGCCGGCCAAGTGGTCGGAAGCCACCATGGCGAACGACCTGTCTCGAGCGCGCGAGTCCTGCGAGAAGTTCGGCATCCGCCTGGATGTCGCCGAGCAACCCCGAATTCACAGCGCTCCCGTCTCGGCCATCGCGCTCGGCAAGCACCCGCAGCGCGACCGCGAAATCGACTATCTGCACAAAGTCATCGTCGCCTGCGCCAAAGCCGGCATCCCGGCGTTCAAGTACATCATTCGGATTCTCTTCAATGTGCGCAGCGGCTTCACGCCCGGACGCGGGGGTTCCCAGTACAGCACCTGGCGTTGGAAAGACGTCAAGGACGCCCAGGTACTCACTCCGGCGGGACGCGTCACCGCGGATGTTTATTGGGAGCGGATCACGTACTTTCTGGAAAAGGTTATTCCGGTGTGCAACGAGTACAAGATCCGGGCCATGGGACATCCTCACGATCCCGGCGTCCCGCCGGAAGGGTATCGAGGCGTCGACCGCGTCTTGGGGACGGTGGAAGGCCTGAAACGGTACGTTTCGATTCAGGAGAGCCCGTATCACGGGTTGAACTTCTGCGTCGGAACCGTTGCCGAGATGCTGCAGGACCCCGCGCGCGAAATCCACGACGTGATCCGTTACTTCGGCGCCCGGAAGAAGATCTTCAATATCCATTTCCGAAACATTGTCGGCAAGCGGGACGATTTCTACGAGGTGTATCCCGACAACGGCGACATGAACATGATCGACGTGGCGCGTACTCTTCATGAAGTGGACTACCCATATATGCTGATGCCGGATCACATGCCGCAGCATCCGGATGATCCGGGGTACCTGCAGGCCTTTGCGTTCGGATACGGATATATCAAGGCGACGATCCAGGCATTGGAGAGGATGGGGTGAACGCCGGGGCGTCAGATCTTCGGAGTCCAGGCGGGTGCGTTCAGCAGATGACGGGTCACCGCCTCCACCAGGCCTGCCCGCGTCGCCGTTCCGCTCCGTGCGTAGTCGATCACCGGCCGTTCGCGGCGCTCAATCTCCAGGATGGCTTCTTCCAGATGCGGCAGCGTTTCCACAGGCACGATCAACGCCCCGTGCTGGTCCACCTGCAGGAGATCTCCCGGGCGTACGATCACCCCGTCGATGTTCACAGGGCAGCCGAACCCGACCGGATGTCCCCACGAGTGTGAGACGCACGGATAACGATACAACGCCTGAAACCCGGCCGCGCGCATTTCCGGGAGATCGCGGGCCGCGCCATCGGTTACCGTCGCCCTGCATCCGAGCGCGAGGTGGATGTTCGAGTTCACTTCACCCCAGAAACACGCGGTTCCCGGACGGGGATCGAGATCCTGCACCACGGAAATGCGCGGGCCGGGAAGGCTCTCCAGGTGTTCCCAATACTCGAACACGGTGCGGCGGCCGTACGTGTCCGCGCGGTCGCCCGAGATCAGGCAGGTGGCGGCGAATCCGGCCAGCGGAGGCAGGTCCGGCTGCAGGCAGAGAAAGCCCGGCCGCAGGAACCCTTCGTTGCGCGGCCGGATTTCGAATAACTCAATCGCGTTCGATACGGTCGGCGTCGAGTATCGGGAGAGAATCGTCAGATCGGGAGTTGCCATTCCCATCGACTGTACAGGGATCGCCCCGGCTGCGGCAACGTGCGCGTACAATCAGACGTAGTGCCCGCCCACCCGATCGCCGGCGAGCTGATCCCGTGGTATCACGCGAGCCGCCGCGATCTACCCTGGCGGCGGACGCGCGACCCCTGGCCGATCCTGGTTTCCGAGATCATGCTGCAACAGACGCGCGTGCAAACGGTGCTGCCGTACTACGACCGATTTCTGAGCTGCTTCCCCACGGCTGCCGCGATGGCCGACGCCACCGATCAGGACGTGCTCGCGCTGTGGGCCGGATTGGGTTATTACTCACGCGCCCGGAACCTGCAACGCGCGGCGCGGCGCATCGTGGAACTCGGTGCGTTTCCTTCGAGCTACGAAGAGATCCGGAGCCTGCCCGGTGTGGGGGAGTATACGGCGGCCGCGGTGGGTTCCATTGCCTTTGGACTGCCGTACCCGGTGGTGGACGGCAACGTCCTGCGTGTAGTGGCTCGGGTAACGAACGATCCCTCGGATATCGCGTCGGCCAGCACGAAAACGCGCTTCGGCAGTGTGGCCGCGGCGTGGCTCGATCGCAACGACCCGGCGGCTTTCAACCAGGCCATGATGGAACTCGGGGCCACGGTCTGCCTTCCGCGCAAGCCGCTCTGCCTGCTCTGCCCGCTGGCCCGCCGCTGCCAGGCCCGCGCCGCCGGGACCGAGGAGCAGTTGCCGGTCAAGCTGCGCAAGGTGCGTCAGGAAAGGCTCGAACACGTTCTGCTCCGGATTGAGAAGAACGGATCTCTGCTCATGTGGCAGCAGAACGATCCCTCCCAGCGCATGTTCGGCTTTTGGGAACTCCCGTATCGTGAACAGTTGTCCGGCGTGCGGGTCGGCACGGAACTCGGACGGTTCCGCCATACGATCACGCACCATCACTTCACGTTTCGCGTGGTGAAAGCCTCGCTCGGCAAAACGCCGGAAGGCTTTCGGTGGGTCGCGCGCGAGGAACTCGAGACCTTGCCGGTAAGCACCATCGCCCGCAAAGCGCTGCGCGCGGGCGGAGCCGTCGCTTCCGCTCCGTGATCTTGCGGCACGATTCCGTTTGGCGTGTTGCCGGATCGGAATGCTGGTCAGCGCGCGGTCCTGGCGGTACACTGTAGCTGGACAGAGTGGAAAGGAGGTGTGCCATGACGCTTCAGCAGTATCTCCGCCATGAAGAGAAGGTAGTGCACGACACGCTGTTCCGGCACCTCGAAGCCGCGGGCGTCGTGCTGATCGCAATCGTCCTGATCATCGGCTTGTCAATGGGCGCCTTTGTCGCAGCGGAGTTGCACCAGTTCAACCCGTAAGCCGGACCCCGACCCGATTTGTGGCCCAGCGCTGACCCTCCGACATGCGTCCGGCACTCGACATGCCGGCGTCAAAACCCAAGCCTTATCGATGATGGTCAGCCGCTGATTGCGCATGAAATGCATGCCCATGCGAGTCCGCGCACAATGGCAGGGCAATTGCGGCAGGGTATCTGAGGTCGCGCTCAATGCCAAAAGGTGTAGTCAGGATAGTGGCCGAACGGTGCAAAGGATGTGGGTTCTGTGTAGAGTTTTGCCCTACCCATGTGCTCGCACTTTCGTCGGCGTTTAATTTCAAGGGATATCATCCGCCCTACGTGTCCGAACCGGAAAAGTGTTCAGGATGTGATCTTTGCGGGATGTACTGCCCGGATTTCGCAATCTTCGGGACCAAGACAGCACCGCCGAAGAAAAAAGGAGAAGCCAATGCAAGCTGAGGCAAAAGCCGTACTCACCGGTGTGCATTTCCTCAACGGGGATGCGGCATGTTGCGAAGGGGCTCTGGCGGGCGGTGCGCGTTTTGCCGCAGGGTATCCGATCACTCCTTCGACCGAGGTTGTGGAACGATTCGCCGGCAGAGCGCCGGAGGTGGGCGGGGTCTTTATCCAAATGGAGGATGAGCTGGCTGCCTCCATCACGCTCCAGGGCGCGGTGTGGGCGGGCGCAAAGTCGTTCACGGTGACGTCCGGACCGGGATTCTCGCTGATGATGGAGCATATCGGCTACGCGGCGATGACAGAGACGCCGTGTGTGTTTGTGGACGTGCAGCGCGGAGGGCCTTCCACGGGTTTGCCGACCCTGCCGGCCCAAGGCGACGTGATGCAGGCGCGCTGGGGTTCGCACGGGGATTATGAGGTGATCGCCCTTTGTCCGAATTCACCGCAGGAGTGCTTTGATCTGACGATCAAGTGCTTTAACCTCGCCGAGGACTACCGCACGCCGGTCATCCTGTTGATGGACGAGTGTGTGGGGCACATGACCGAGAAGGTGGTGATCCCGGCGGCGGACCAAATCGACGTCACGCCGCGTCATCACACCGCCAAGCGCCCGGGCGACTATCTGCCGTTTGAGCCGTGCGAGCACATGGCGCCCGAGATGGCGCACGCGGGCGAAGGGTATCGGTTTCATATCACCGGGGTCACGCACGATGAACGGGGCTTCCTGGCGGTGAGCGCGCAGGCTCAGGACAAGCTCGTGCGGAGGTTGTGCGACAAGATCCGCAACGCGGCCGGCGAACTCACCATGACCGAAGAAGAGCACCTCGACGACGCCGATGTGGTGGTGGTGTCGTACGGCATCACGTCGCGTGTGGCGGAGAGGGCCATCCGCGTGGCACGCGAGCGCGGCCTGAAGGTCGGCAAGCTGCGGCTGATCACCATCTGGCCGTTCCCGGAAGAGAAGATCCGGCAAGTGGCTGCCCGCGTCAAAGCGCTGGTGGTCCCGGAGTTGAACCTTGGCCAACTGGTGTTCGAAGTAGAACGCGTGGCCGGCGGGCGGGCACGGACGATTCCTGTCACTCATGCGGGCGGGGGCGTACACAGGCCCGAAGACATTCTGGCGGCAATCGTCGAGGGGGCAAGATGAGCAACGATCTGATATTGGAATCGGCGCTGCAGGTGGAAGAGCCGCTGCCCGAGGCGCACAACCCGGTAGAGCCGTACCTGCGCATGGCGCGGATCCCGCATATCTGGTGCCCGGGCTGCGGTATTGGCACCACGGTCAATTGCTTTGCTCGCGCGATCAGCGATTCCAAGCTCGATCCGGACAAGATCGCGGTGGTGAGTGGGATTGGCTGTTCCGGCCGTGTAGCGGGTTATGTCAACCTGGACTCCTTCCATACGACACACGGCCGGGCCATCCCGTTCGCGACGGGGTTGAAGCTGGCCAATCCGGAACTGACCGTGGTGGTGTACTCCGGAGACGGCGATCTCACCTCGATCGGCGGCAATCACCTGATCCACGCCGCGCGGCGCAACCTCGACATCAAGGTCATCTGCGTGAACAACCTGATCTATGCCATGACCGGCGGCCAGAGCGCGGCCACCACCCCGGAAGGCTGTACCACGGCGACCTCGCCCTACGGGACGTTCGAGCCGACGATGAATCTGCCGCAACTGCTGGAAGCGGCCGGCGCTTCGTTTATCGCCCGCTGGACCACCTACCACGTGGTGCAACTCGCCAAGACCATGAAGGAAGCGCTTCTGCACAAGGGCTTCAGCTTCATCGAAGTGATCTCGCCATGCCCGACTTTGTTCCAGCGCCGCAATCAGATGGGCGACGGCCTGGACACGATGAAGTTCTACAAAGAGCATGGGAAGACCAAACACGGCGCGCCGACCCAGGATGTCGACATGACCAAGTCGGGCGACATCGTCATCGGCAAGTTCGTCGATAAGAAAGACCGGCCGGAGTACATCGACACGATGCGGGAATACTACACGCAGAAATTGGGCCGGCCCTTCCAATTCGAGGTGAAGACATGCTGACCGAGATCCGCTTCGCGGGATTTGGCGGGCAGGGCATCCTGCTGGCGGCGAACATCGTGGGGAAGGCCGCGGCGATCTTTCATGGCGGGCACGCGACGCTGACGCAGAACTACGGCCCGGAGGCGCGTGGGGGTGCGTCGAGCGCGCAACTGGTCATTTCGGAGGAACCGATCCTCTATCCGTACACGACACACGAGGATATTCTGGTCGCCTTGTCGCAGGAGGCCTTCGCCAAGTTCCACTCCGGCATCAAGCCGAATGGCTTGCTGATCGTGGAAGAGGAATTGGTGCGGGTGGAAGGTCTGGCTCCGGCCGTGCGGGTGTTTGGGATTCCCGCGACGCGCGTGGCCGAAGAACTCGGCAAGAAGGTCGTGCTCAACGTCGTGATTGTGGGGTTCCTCGCGGCCTTGGGGAACTTCCTTCCGAAGCAGGCCTTTGTCGACGCCCTGAGCGCCTCGGTTCCGAAGAATCTGCTCGACCTGAACCTGCGGGCGTTCGACAAGGGGTACGAGAAGGGAATCGAGGCCGCGCAAAAGGCGGCGCTGGAAGAAGAGACGACAGTGCCGGAACCCGCGTGGTCCGAGCCATAGAGCCAACTATCCATCCGCCGGTTGCAGTAATCAATAGGCCTAAAGCGCGTAGCGGCCTGAACGGTCGCCCCACAGCGAGTCGACGCTCGCGCACCTCGGAGCAGATGGCCCGCTCTCGAACGCTATCGAAAGCGTGTCTTCAGGACGAAGGAAAGCTCCACTTCGTCCCTCGTGCCGATCGCGCCCAGGGCCGCGGTTGGCGGCTTGAGACCGAAATCCGTCATCCGGAACCTCGCCTGGCCTTCGAAAAGCATTCCGTCCGCCGACGATTCTCTCTGCCTCACCCACACCACTACCGGTTTGGTGATGTTGCGGATCGTCAAATCACCGGTAACCTTAATCTGCTCGCCCGCGGCTTCGGCCTTCGAAGAGACAAACCGGATGGCCGGGTAGCGCTCCGTTTCGAGCATCTCCTTATGCGTGAACTCGGTAATCTTTCGCCGGTCCTTCTCGCTGACCCATTCGTCCCGGAGGACGAATGACTTCGAATTGACCTCGATCCGAACACTTGACTTCGCCGGGTCGTCCTTCTCAAAGCGGATCACTCCCTGGTAGGTTTCGAAGTCGAACAAGTGTTTCTTCCCGCTGAACAGACCCGTCTTGGCGACAGTCAACCGGAACTGGTTTGCGGCGGCAGGGGCGATCTCTTGTTCGACGGCGGCGTGCGCCAACAAGGGAGTGAGTAAGATGACCAGCCAGCGATGCATGAGAATATCCTCCAACCGAAACAGGCGGCGGCTGTCTTGCCTGGCTGCCCCCTTCTTGATGATAGACGCGCGGCCCGAACCGAATCCAACGGATGCGCGTCGAAACGGCCACTTTCTGATAACCTCGGTACGATGGCTCCTCAGCCTGTGGCGGACGTATGGTGGGCTCCACGGACGAGTTTGGCTATCGGGCCGAGGAGGAGCGCGCGTCGGTGAACGATCTCCACGCGACGATTCTCGCGTTGCTGGGCTTCGACCACGAAAAGCTCACTGACTCTCACAATGGCCGGCAGATGCGCCTCACTGATGTGGCCGGCACAGCGATTCGGAAGATGCTGGCTTGAACTCCAACGGGCGGGAAGCGCGAATTGTCGAGGAGAATCTGCGGAGATGCTTTCGCGTCATGGCGTCCACCAGAGACCATGCCGACATCCGCGACATCAGCGCCGTGTCCATTGCTTCGGCGGGAGTCGCTTTCCAGATGTTCAACGCTGCGTTCTGGGCGCCACCGGTGGTGGCCGACCCGCAGGACGTCGAGCGCCGCCTTGCGGCGGCCGCGGTTCATTTCGAGGCTCGCCAACTGAGCTGGTCGTTCTGGAGCTGTGAGGGGATGGTGGAACCGGCACTTCGGGGCCGTCTGCGCCGTCTGCTGGAGCGACGCCGGTTGGATTGGACGGTCGATCTTCCGGGAATGTTCGCGGAGCGTATTCTGCCCGCCCGGCGCGAGTTGCCGCGCTTGGAGATCCGGCGGGTCGACGGACCGCAGGAGCGCGTGGCGTTTTGCGATATCGGGTCGGTCTGCTTTCGGGTCCCGATCGGGTGGTTTCGAGAGATTTTCCAATGGGACCCGGTGTGGAAAGACTTCCATGCCTGGGTCGGCTACGTGGACGGGGAACCCGTCGTCACGGCCGGCGCGGTCGTGTCCGAGGATGCGATCGGGATTTACAACGTGGCGACGCTTCCCCTGCACCGGCGCCGCGGATATGCCGAAGCACTCTTGAGGAGCGCGATCGATACACTTCAGCGGGAGACGGGCATCGGCCGCGCCGTTTTGCAATCCACCGAGGATGGCCTGCGGATTTACGAAGCCATGGGATTCCGTACGGTCACAAAGGTTGCGGTCTTTGCGTCCCCGACCTGGTGATCACTGTACGGGCAACGAAACGGTGTTGCTCGTGCGGCCGCCGCACCGGACGCGAATCTGCACGTTGCCGGAGGGAGTGGTATCGGCAACCCGGAACCGAACGGCGGTGATGCCGGGCCGGCCTTCGGCTGCGCCGGCATAGATCGGTGCAACGACGTCGTTGCCGACCAGCACGTCCGTTGGATCAGCCGTGCGATAGTTGGGCCCTTCCGCGGGAACGCCAAACCCTTCGGGCGGCGTGGTCAGGAAGGGACCCAAACCGGAAGCGAGAATCGTCACCGTCTCCCCCTTGCGGACAGGACTCGTGGGAGTGACCGGGACACCGTTCGAGTTGAGAATCAAGCCGTAATTCTGCCCGCCGATCAGATTCTGGAAGATGCCGGGTGCGTTGCGAACCACCGTGAAGTCGGCGGTCGTGTCAGGTTTGCCTTCCCAGCGCACGATCAACGACTGGTTGCCTTCCGGCATGTCCGGAGGCAGTTGAGCATTGATCTGTCCGGACGAGACGAAGTAAAGCGGCAGAATGCGGCTGCCGACCAGGACGGTCACGTCGCCCAGGGTTTGGACCAAAGGATTCGAGGGGCCGGTGATATCACTGCCGGCCAAGCTGGCGCCAAAGATGGAGATGGCCGATCCGGCTGCGACTCCACCCTCCAGGGTGCCATCCGCCGCGTTTCGCACGCCGCCCTTCGAGATGGTCGGGACTTTGGCGAGCACCGCCCGAACCGTGCGGGGGCCGAACATGTCGACGTCGGCCGAACGGTTGGAGCCAGCGGCATCTCCGTCCCAGAACTGGAAGCGGAAACCTGTGTTGGCTTCTGCAACGACCTTCACCGGCGTTTCAGCGTCGTAGAAACCCTGGTCGCCTACAGGCGAAACGGTGATTCGCGCGCCATCGGAGGGATCGCTGAACGCCGTAAGCCGGTGTTGAAGCCGGTAGGAGGCGGTGACCAGGATCGGCTCTTGGCCGGCAGTCACCGTTCGCTCCGTTGACGCGATCGCTCCAGGATCCCAGCCGGTGAAATAGTAGCGCGAGCCGTCGGATACGGGCAGGATCTGAGGGACGGCCATCGAGATGGTCTGCCCGACTTCGGGTTCCAGCTTACAGGGCGTTGCGCACTCAGTGCCGTCGACGTTGACGCGCAGACCAGGAACATTGCTCTGAATCGTGACCGGGCCCCTCGAGTCATAGATCGCGACGTAGCGGCTACCGAGTCCGCCCGTGTCCGGGACTGTAATGGACTGGGCGGCGTCGCCGCCATGGGCCCAACCTTTGAAGGTGAGCACACGGCCCTTGGCATCGACTTGGCGAAGCGGCGCGGCGATCGCATGCTGCGATCCAACGGCCCATCGGAACGTGGATTCCGGCAGGTTCGAGCGGCCGTCGATCGAAATGGGAAGCCCCACCGGTTCCGTGAGCACCGTGACGCGTTCTCCCCGAATGAACTTGGCGCTGAACGCGAGGGGAGTCTCGCCTTCGGGCACGTTGTAATTGTGCTGGCGTGGGGCGCCTGAGGCCCATGAATCAAAGATCCAGATCCGCCCCTGGAGATCATCCTGTGCCTCCGGAGCGTCGAACGTGTGTTGCGATCCCCGTCCCCACTCGATGGTAAAGGGTGTGTTCACGGGGGCGCGGTCGGCATAGACCTGCAGTCCGGGCGGAGTCGATTCGATCCGTATCTCGCGGGCCAGAGCGAACTTGGCGTAGATGCTCATCGGTCCGGTTATGTTAATCGAGCCGATGAACGGCGCAGTCTGATTCGGTGAAGCGTAGAAGCCCACGAAGACCCAACCGCGGTTCGTCTTGGCGCTGACACTGTAAGTGCCTGCGCTGAGGTATGTCTTTCCGCTGAAGTTGAAGGTGGCCCCGGCGGTCACCACGCCGGGAGTTCCGGGGCAGGGCTGGTCCTGCGGCGTCCCGGGCGGACAATCGTAGAACGAGACGAAGACCTCGTATTGTTCGCTGAACGTGGCCGTGATCTCGGTCAATCTTGCGTCCACCGTGATCTGGATGGTATTGCCGGCGCCGTCCGAAATCACCGTGCCCAGATTCGAAGACCAGCCGCCGAACGAGTAGCGGACCTTGTCACGGATGTCCAGTTGAATCGAGTCTGTCGACAGGGTGTGCTTGCTGCCGGCAGGCCACAGGAACACCCGCGGGCTATTGTAGAACTGGCCATCTACATAGTAGGCCCGGCCAACAGGCGTGGTGGCTACCCGGACGCTCGAGATCGTCGGTGATTGGGCAAGGAGCGACCCTGCGAACGCAGTCAGCCAGACAGCCGCGCTCCATTGGAATGCCAAGGAACCCATCCGACTCCAGACAAAGCCCTTCATGGTCTACCTCACCTCCTAGCAGGGTCACCCGATGCGGTATCGAAGATCAATGCTGATAAGTCCCTAGACCGCACTTTAGAACACCTAATCCAGATCCTTAGAACTGCTGACCGCCGGGTACTCTGACCGACGCGCCCTTGGTCCTACGACTCGGGGGCCGTCAAATACGCATAATCGGCACAAGCGGACAGTTTCATTAGGGTGTCCCTCTAGTACGCGGGGTACAGGGTCCCATCACGGCCGGTGTCTTTTCGGATCAACAGGTTGCGGAATCCGCCCGTGGGGCCGTCAATCCTGGTTGTCCTTCCACTCCTCGTACCAGGCCATTTGGATGGCTTCGAGTTTACCCTCGCTGGACGCGGCCGGATCGTCATCGAATTGCGGGAGTTCAATGATCCATTTGTGTAGATCGGTGAACCGGATGGTGAGCGGGTCCTGGTCGGGGAACTTGTCGTACAGCGAGAGGGCGATGTCTTCGGTTTGATCCCAGGTTAAGCCGGCCATTTGAGTTTCTCCTCCGTCAACGTAGTTTTCGCAGCCACAGGCTGCTCCCATTGTTCTTCAAAGCCAGCGGCAGGCGCGGCGCGACGATGTCGGGGCGAACCCGATAGAGATAGTCGTTGAAGGCGAGGATCTCATAGTCGTGGTTGCCCTCGAGCAGGGCGCGCAGCAGGTAGAGTTCGTTCCAGGACCGCCGGTCATCGAGAACCCATTCCTGAGGATACTCGAACGGGTGGAACACATCATGAATGTGGATGACGACCCCGGGGGCGAGCAGGGGGAGAATCCGGAAATAGAAATCGTGAGCGTCGCTGCCCGTCTTGACGACATGGGAGCCGTCGTAGAAGCAGATGTCTCCCGGCTGAAGCGAGCGAAACCATTCGTCGACGGCATCCTGCAGCGGGATGGGCGCGATCGACGAACGATAGGGATCAGCGGGCGAAAGCCGGGCCAGCAGCGCGTCGGGAAAGGGCTCGATGAACCGCAGGGACGCGCGTCCGCCGAAACAGCGGTCGTTGAGATCCATGGCCAGGCAGGAGGAAAAGCCGCACCCGATTTCGACGACGCGGGCGGGATGGAACTCCAGGAGCATGCCCGCATAGGCCAAGCCGTCACCGTAGGCGAAAAAGGGGTTGGAAAGGAAATAGCGGGAGGCCGGCCGCGGAGTCTCGGGTAGGTCCAAGGCGGTTGCATGGACTGCCCATCGCTCGAAGAGTGCGACCACGCGGGACTCGTTCCATCCCGGCATTCTCGTTAGTGGATCGGCATTGAGCGAGAAGTCGAAAGCGCGCCGGACGTAGGGACTCCGCGGGTCGACGATGGGCGAATAGAAACTGCCTGGCGCGAAAGGGCCGCATCGGTCGAGTTGTTCGCGAGCCTCGTCCAATGCGGCCTGCAGGTTCGAGGCATGACCTTTGAGTTCGTCCCGTTCCTGGGCAAGGGAGGCAAGACGGCCTTCTACGCCGGCCAACTCGGAGAGGAGGCGTTGGGCGTGTTCGAGAGTTTCCTGCCGATCCCGGTCGATGGCCGCCGCGCGTTGATACGCATCCGCCAACTCGCGATCGAGGCGTTCGAGATGCGCCCTCAAGGCGTCACGCTCGTCGACCAGGGCGCCCCGCTGCCCGGATACTTGGCTCAGAGCAGCGGCGAGTTCGAGGGACTGGCGGCGTGCGTCCTCGAGTTCGCGGTCCAGGCGTTCGAGGTGATCCTTGAGCGAATCCCGCTCGGCGGCCAAGGCATCGCGCTGGACTCGCAGAGACGCCAGTTCCTGCTCCAAGGCCCGATGCGCGTCCGGGTGACCGGTGAGAGTTCGCGCGATTCGGGCCAGCATGGTCAAGATTTCAGCATAGCGAACGCGTCTCGAGTGCAAGGATCCCTGTGGGTCGATTCAGCCGTTGGCATACCGTACGCCTCCAATACTCACAGATTGCCAAAAGCCAGGATCCCCTGTACCCTTTGGATGAGTACGCGCCCAAAGGGAGCTACGATGCCCAGAGTCGCGGTCAACGACAACAAGCGAATGAACCTCCGGGTACGGCCGGAGCAGGAGGCGAGGCTCATGCGGGCGGCCGAGGCCAGATCGTAATCGAGGACGCCGAGCGCTTCGTCTTGTCCGAGCGCGACAGCCTCCTGGTTCTGATCTTGCTCGAAAGCCCCCCAGCTCCCAACGCCAGGTTGCGGGCAGCCATCGCGGCGATGCCCTAACTAGACGCGTTCGGCAGGAAACCTCGCCCATTGATCGTCTTGGTTCAAGGATGAGGAGCCTACTCGCACTTCCTGAAGCGGGACGGAACTGGTTCCTGCGGCCATAGCGACTGCACGCACGACCCAGATCCTCACTCGTGGCGGGTTGATCGAGGCGGCACCAGGCCCGCCGGTTCGATGGATCGGCGAGGGCGAAGGCTGTCCGGACAGCAGGGTTTGGCAACTCTTCGGGTGTTCGTGGCGGAGTAGACTTGGAGATATGGCGCGCCAGTTTGATGTCGTGATCGAGCGGGACGAGGAGGGTATGTACGTAGCCTCGGTGCCGCAATTGCCGGGCTGCCACACCGATGCCACCTCGCTTGACGAACTCATGGTGGAAATTCGCGAAGCGATTGAACTTTGCCTTGAAGTGGAAGGCCAGGAGCCGAGCACTTTGGAGTTCATCGGCATTCAGCGGGTTACCATCGCGGCATGAGCGTTGAACCAGCCGGATTGTCAGATACCCGGCCTAACGAACTCCCAAGTCCGGTTTCTCGAATGGCAGTCCCAGATCGCCGAACAGGACCTGAGCGCAGTTGTAGCCGGGCAGGCCGGTGATGTTGCCGCCGGGATGGCTCGACGATCCGCACAAATAGAGATTGGGGAAGTAGCCTCGATAGCTGCCGGCGCCCGGGAACGACCGGTGGTCGCCGGTTTGGCCGTGTGACAGCGCCCCGACGAGAAGATCGCCTTCGCGCATGTTGGGAAGCGCGCGCTCGGTGTCGAGCGGCGACTGAGCGGAGTAATCGAGCAAGGCGCCCGGGAGGTTGGGCGCGTATTCCGCCCAGACCTTCAGCATCCGTCGGGCGTGGACGTCCCGCTCCCGGTCCCAGTTGGCGGCGTCTCCGCGAAGGCGGTAGGGCAGTTTCTCCCACAGGAACGCCGTGTGAAACCCCGAGGGCGCCTGCGAGGGATCAAAAACGGTGGGACAGGATCCCCACATCACTGGCGGAGGAACCACGCCCTCTCCATGACAGCGGACGATGTCGTGAAACTGCGATGAATGCTCCAAACCGAGGATGATCATGAAGGCCTGGTGGAGAGCGGGGTTCCTCTCCGCAGCATGGTATCGAGGCGGTTCCTTCAGGCTCACGTTCAGGGCAAAGAGAGGCGCGAGCAGGTTGAACCGGTAGGCGGCCGCTTTGTTTCGCCATTCAACGGGAAGACAAGCGGGGTCGAGCAGGTCGAGGAAGGTTTGCACCGGATTGAGTCCGGACGCCACAAAATGGCGTGCGCGGAAGAATGCGCCATCGTCCGTTTCGACCCCCACCGCACGGCCACTCTCGACGTGGATCCTGTGGGGCGTCGTATTGAGGCGGATGTCGCCACCGCCCTCGACCACCGCCGCTACCAGCGCCCGCGCAAGGGCCGCCGAGCCGCCGATGCACATCTGGGCCTTGTGGTGGCTGGCAAGCAGTGCCGGGATGTGATGGCCGAAGCCCCGGGCGCGCAAATCAACTTCCCGCAGCCCGTTGAAGAACAGCAGACCGGCGCGAATGACGGGGTTCTCGAACTCCGCCTCGACGAACTCGAGGGGAGACAGACGGCTGACCGCAAGCAACCGCCGGCCCTCGGGAGTCCGTTCGAGAAGCGCCGTGCGCTGATCGGAGGGGAGCGGCGGGGCCTGGCCTTCCCTCACCAGGATGTGTTCGACGATGGGCGCGAAGTCGTCGCGCCAGCGCCGAAGCGTCGCGGCATCGCGGGGACTGAACCTCGCAAACGAGGCGGCTGTGCGTTCGAAATCGGTCCACCACTCCAAGGCATCGCCGTTCCGGAGAAGCAGGGCGACGTTCAGTTCGGGTTCCAGATAACGCGCGCCGAGGCGCTCCAGTTCCAGATCGCGGTACCAGGGCATCTGGTTGATGGCGCGGTGATAGAAGGAATGGGTGTTGTGGAGGAAACCGGGCCGGCGGGAATCCTCGATGGTGGCGAGGCCGCCGCCGGCGATCGAACGGCGTTCCAGGCAGAGGGTCTTCAGTCCCGCGCGGCCGAGGTAGGACTGCAGGATGAGGGTGTTGTGTCCGGCCCCCAACAGGACGCCGTCGTAGTCGCCGGATGCGGTCATTCGTCCTTATTCTGCCAGCCATCCGCACGGCGACGGCCGCCAGAAGCGGAAGCCACAGCGCCAGCATCCGGGAGGCCCTTAGCTGCCGGTGCGCCCCGTCCAGATGCTGCCAGTGATCTCGCCGAGGCTGATCAGGAGGCGGTTCCGCGACACGAAGAGGTCGAGGCCGTTAAATCCGGTCAGGGCCGGAGAACGCCGCGCCGAGTGGAAATGGTAAACGACAAAGGGTACGCCTTCCGGTTTGAAGCCTCCATCCAGCTTCTGCGCCCAAGCGCAGCGGCTGCTATCACGGTTGGACATGTAGTAGATGAGCGTACCGCCGGGCGACCACTGGGGAGACGTGTCCCAGGTTTTCCCGTCTGTCACCGGAACCCACTCCGACCTCGGCACCAGGCCTTCGCGGAAAGGGGCAAGGTGGATCTGCGAACGGCCGGACTGCATCCGCATCACAAAGACCACGTGCCTGCCATCCGGCGATAGCCGGGCCTGCGTCACCGGATTCTGTGGATCCAGAAGAAGCGGCTGCCTGGCGCCGGCTTCCGGATTCACGATGGCCACTCCGCGGTAGGGGGCCGACGCGGGATGATAGTCCACCAGAAGTCTCGCGCTGTCGCGCGTCCAATCGTACACCAGCGCTCCGCCGCAATCCTGACAGGCGAGTTGAACGGGCCCTTCGCCGAGCGGAGCCACAAACTGCTCGTAGCGGCCGATTTTCTGCTCGGAGAAGGCGACCTTGGAGCCGTCGGGACTAATCCGCGGCCAGGACTGTTCCTGCCGGGCGTCGGTCACCGGCACATCTTTGAGCGTGTCCAGATCGCGTATCCAGGGGACGATGCTGCCGCCGCGGTTGGAGAGAAAGACCAACTTCTTGTCGTTCTCGGAGAGAGTGGGATAGGTGTTATGGCCGTTGCCTTGAACCATCGGCTGCAGTTCGCCGACGGTCCGGCCTTCGTCCGCTTTCAGGGCGAGGGAAAAGACTCCCACTCCGAGCGACTCGGAGGTAAAGACAAACTGGCCTTCGGCGGTGAGCGAAGGCTGGATGTGGAGCCGGTCTCCATCGGTGAGCCGTTGGGGGGGAGCGCCGATTCGCGGCTGTGTGACGTTGAACCGGGCTTGATACAAATGCGCTCCATTGGTTTCGGGAATCGAAAAGATCACCCGGTCCCCTTTCCAGTCACCGGGAATGGCGCACTGAGCCTGCGGCAGCAAGGCGTATGAGCGCATCGACTGGCAGGCGTCGGTCCGCACCGGTCCAGTCCCGTCGATCGGGGCCATCCACCAATCCGAGAGGCCTGAATCGACCGAAGGAGTCATCTTGCCGAGGACGAGCACATGCTTGCCATCGGGCGCCCATACGGGAAAACGGGCGGCCGCGAACTCCGGCACAAGCCGGCGCGGCTCGCCACCCTGCGCGCTCACGACAAACACCTTGTAATCGCCCATGATGTCCGGGGAAAGGCCAGCCGGGCCGGTCCAATAGGCGATGAGGCTGCCGTCAGGCGAAAATCGGGGACGGCGCCCGCCAGGAGCGATCAGGCGTTCTGTCCCGCCCGCGGTGGGAATCAGGTAAACCCCGCCTTCGTCCCGTTCGGAGCGGAAGGCGATCCACTTGCCATCGGGCGAGAAGGCCGGTTCCCGGTCGTCGGCCGTGTGCCGGGTGAGGCGCGTGGCCTTCTTTTCGTTGATGGGCTGAATCCACAGATCGAGGTGTCCGTCGCCCGAGCGGTCTGACGAGAAGACGACCCGGTCGCCCTTCGGAGAGGCTGCCGGATCCGTGTCGAGTCCGCCTTCGGTGGTAACCAAGTGCAAACCCGTAGAAACGGTCGTGTCTTTCGGCCGGCTCTGCCACCACATCAGGGCGCCGCCAACCACGATCAGCGTGACCAGCGCGATCAGTCCGGTGCGCAGCAGCCGTTCCCAGCTCTCCACTTTGAACGTGCGCTTGGCCGTTGTGGTGGAGACATAATCGATCCGCAGTTTCTCGACCAGAAGACGCACATCGGCGAACGCAGCGGCCCTCTTCTCCCGATCCTTCTCGAGACAGCGCGCCACCACCTTGTCGCTGCCCTTAGGCGTGTGGCTGGACACCGTCTCGGGCGGGCGCGGATCTTCCTTGAGGATCGAATCGAGCACCGCAACCACCCAATCCCGCTTGAATGGACTGCGGCCACTGGCCATGTGATAGAACAAAGCACCGAACGAGAAGATGTCGGTAATGGTGTCCGGGCTCTGGCCCTCGATCACTTCCGGCGCGAGGTAGGCGGTGGTCTCCGGCGTGGCTCCGGGCGGCTGCGACGTCGCCGAGTATTCGAAGCCTTCCACGAGACGCGCCAATCCCGTGCCGGTGACACGGAGGCGGCCGTCGATTGCCACCATGACGTGCGATGGACGCAGATCGCCGTGGGCCAAACCCGCGGCTTCCAACGCCTCCATGGCGCTCAGGATCTGCTGTGAATAGCTGATGGTCTCCTTCCGCCGAAGCCTCTTGCGCTTGAGCGTGGCTTCGAGGGACTCGCCCGGCACGAACGGCGTCACCAGGTACGGCCGTCCTTCTTGCTCGCCGAACTCGATGATCGCAGCCAGGTTAGGATGATTCAAAGCCGAAGCGCGAAGGGCGTCTTTCTTCAGGCGATCGAAGCGCGCCGGCTCCGCCAGGGCCGCCGGTTTGAACAACTTGACGACCACCTTTTCATCGCTATCGGGTTCGCGAGCCTTGAAGGTGGCCGCGAAGTGCCCGTCCTTGAGGAGTTCGACGACCTGATAGCGTCCGATGACCTGCTCTTCCATGCGTTACCTCTGTGCCAGTGCGCTGTTGCCGCCAAAGCAGTACAGAGCGGACTTGGTGCGGATATAGAGCTTACCGTCGACAATGGCCGGGGTGGCGTGACATTCTTCCTCCAGATCGTTGACCGCCAGAATATTCCACTCGGGTTCGGCGCTGATGACCGCCGCCTTCCCTTGTTGGCTGACGGTGAAGATCTTGCCGTCGGCCGCGACCGGCGAGGCAAAATACGGGTCGAGCGCGCCTTGAATCCGCCCCTGCTTCCGCATCTTGCCGCTAACCGCTTCGAACGAGGTAAGAATACCTCCTTCCTTCAACATGAACAGAAGCCCCTTGTAGTAGAGCGGCGACGGTACGTTGGGCAGGGACTTGGAATACCGCCACACCAGGCTCGAATCGGTGAGGTCGCCCTTGCCGCCGGGGCGAACCGCGATCAACCCGTTCTGCGCCTTGCGCCTGGACTGATAGAGGCGCCAGTCCCGCCCATCCAAAGAGCCGTCGTCGTCGAGGTCGACGCTGCGCCACTCCTTGGTGATCTTCTCGTCGGTGACCTCCGCCTTCTCGAGTTTTCCGTCCTGGTTCCTGTCCATGATCTTTAGGATTTCTTCGAAAGCGGGGATGTCCTCCTGCTGGCCAGTGTCGGAACCGCCGGCCCATCCCTGGATAAAGACGAGCCCGTCGCCGACGACCGGCGTGGGTTTCAATTGCCACGTCAGGCCGCGCAGCCACCATACCGGCTTGCCGTTCCTGACGTCGTAGGAAACAAGCTGATAGGAGCCGGCGACCATGGCCTGCAAAGGTCCGTCCTTGGGCTGATACATGACGGGAGTGGAGAATCCGCGGGTAAAATCGGCACGATCGACACGCCATCTCTGCTTGCCCGTATTTTTGTCGATGCCGAGCATGTAAGAGCCGGCCTCCTGGTCGCAGACCAGCAGCAGGATGTCGCCGGCGAGGACGGGCGAGGCGCCCATGCCCATCGGGTTGTTGAAGGGGCCCATTGGAACCTTCCACCGCTCATTGCCGTCGGGCCCATAAGAAACCAGACCGAAGTCTGGGAAGAATGCGTAGACATTCTTGCCGTCGGTCACGGCGCTCGGCGACACCGGTCCGTTGGCCTTATGCACCTCCTGGGTGCGCGGGCGCGGAACTTCACGCCGCCACTGAACCCGTCCGGTCTTGCGGTCGATCGCAATGGCGAACAGCTTTTCATGGTCGACCGCCGTCACGAAGATACTGTCCTTGCTGAAAATCGGTGACGAATGGCCGGGAGGCAATTCCGTCTTCCAGAGAACATTTTTCTTCGGTCCGAATTCCACGGGGAGACCTGTCGACGGGGATACCCCGGAAGAGTTGGGTCCGCGAAATTGAGGCCAGGATTCCTGCGCGCCGGCGATGGAGGCGCAGATGAACACGAACGCAAGGGTGGAGAATCGTGCCTGCATGGAGTCGTCTCGATTCCCGAATATACCCCGGCGTGGCGTCGTTCTGCACGCGGGCTCGTGGCGCTTTGGAGGCGATCTGTCGATTGCCTCACCCTTCGCCACGAGTCCCCTACCAGATCGTCTCAACCTGCGAAGCCCGAATCTTGCCGTCCCGGCTGACCAAGGGCACACGCAATGCGAGCGCTGTAGCCGACACAATCCGATCTGGAAGGTCCGGCACTTCTTCGCGGCTGACAAACTCCAGGGCGTTCGCAACGGCGCGATTGAGCGGAGCCAGTCGGCAGGGCGTTGCCGGATCGTCGAGCGCTCGCACCAGCCGCTCCCGCCCAATTGCCGGGACACGGCCCTTCTCGACCAGATACGTCAGTTCGACGAGACAGATGGACGGAACATGAACCGGTTCACCTTCAGCAGTCGCCAGATCGAGCGCCGCAGCGGCCTTTGCGGAAAGTCGCGGGTCGCCGGCCAAATACCAGACGATGGCGTGGGTGTCCACGGCAACAGCGGGCATCAGATGTCTTCCCTGGGGAAGTTCTTCCACATCTCGCGCTGGTTCGCGTCGATCTCTTCCGCGGACAGCGAAATGCCGAGATCGGCCCAAAGTCCTCTGATGCTCTTGAATGGCTTCTTGGGAGCCGCCTCGTCCCGCAGACGCATTGCGTGGCTCAGGATCTCCTGCTGCTTGTCAGCGGGCAGCGCCCGGACGGCTTCGAGAATGGCCTGTTCGACGGACATGGTGAATCGCTGCCCCATTATCACTCCAGCATGCACCAGCTCCAAAGAAAAGCAGAGAAAAGCGGTGACAGGACGCGACGTTTCAACGGCAAAGAACTGAAACCTTCCGCCCGTTCCTTCGTTTCCCCTCGTTTCCGTTGCCGCCAACTCAGGCCGCCACTCGAAGGCGGCGCGCCAGCCGGAGCAGACGCGTCATCCACCGTGCGTATCCGGCCGCACCCAGGCGCCCGGATGGAGCCAGCGGGAGAATTCGCTGCACCGCGACGGTTTGGGATGCTGTGAACTTCAGCAGGCCCTCGGCGCCGTGGCGCGGGCGGAGGCCCGACTCCTTCATTCCTCCGATGGGCGAATCCACCGACGCCCACGCGGCCGCATACGCTTCATTCACGTTGACACTGCCGGCCCGGATCCCGGCCGCCAACCGGACCCCTCGGGCAGTGTCGCGGGTCCAGAGGCTCGCGCTCAAACCATAGCGGCTTTGGTTGGCTTTCTCCACCGCCTCCTGCTCTGTAGTGAAGGGATAGACCGACACGACCGGTCCGAACGTCTCCTCTGCGAAAAGCGTCATGTTCTCGCGGACGTCTGTCAGGATCGTCGGTTCGTAAAACAGGGGGCCGAGATCCGGCCGCCGGCGTCCCCCGGCAATCAGCGTGGCTCCTTTGTCTAATGCGTCGCGGACGTGGTCCTCCACCGTGCGAAGCTGGCGTTCCGTGGTGAGAGAGCCCATCTCCACCGAAAAGTCCGCAGCCGCACCCATCCGCAGCCCTCGGGCCCGCTCGGCAAAGCGGCCCAGAAACCGTTCGAATAGCGACTGGTGTAGGTAGATCCGCTCGATCGAGACGCAGACCTGCCCCGCGCCCACGAAACAGCCGCGAATCGCCCCGTCCACGGCGGCCTCCAGATCCGCATCGGCGAGCACGATCATCGGGTTCTTGCCACCCAGTTCCAGCGAGCAGCCGATCAGCCGCTCCGCCGCCTGCCGCGCGACGAGTTTACCCGTCCGGGTGCTGCCGGTAAACATCAGGTAGTCGGCGCGCTCGCACAACGCCGGCCCGAGCACTGCACCTTCCCCCGTAATGACGGGAAGGACGTCCGGCGGCAGGCCTGCCTCGATCAGCAGGCCGGCGGCCCAAAGGGCGGTCAGGCTGGTCTGGGGGTCGGGTTTGAGGACCACGGTGTTTCCGGCCAGCAGGGCGGGCGCCGCATCCGTGACGGCCAGGCTGAGGGGATAGTTCCAGGGCACGATCAGTCCCACGACGCCGACCGGCGACCGCAACTCCCAGGTCCGGGTCAACCCCGGGATCGCCCCCCTCCGCTTCCGCGGCCGCAGCAGTTCCTCCGCCCGGAGCGCATAATACCGGCACACCACCGCCGTGTCGAGAACCTCTTCGAGCGCGTGGCGGCGGGCCTTGCCATTCTCGAGTTGGATCAGATCGAGCGCCTCTTCCCGGCGGTCGAGCAGCAGGTCGTGAAAGCGCAGAAACACCCGCGCACGATCCGGGATCGGGAACTGAGCCCACGCCGGCTGTGCCGACCGCGCTCGCTGCACCGCCAGTTCGGCGTCGGCTTCGCCCCCGGCTGGAAGGTTCGCCAGCACCTGACCGGTGTAAGGAGCCCGCGCGACGATTTCCTCGTGCGGTCCGGGGGCCAGCGTGATCCGCGCAAGCAGCCTCGGAAATCGCGCCAGACCGGGGTGGATCGCCGGAATTGACTCGCTCAAACGACCATCTTACCCTGCAGGCGGATTCCGAACGTTCGCGGTCTTTGTCACCCGTTTCAGATTGTCGTAGGTATCGCAAAAAGGGTAGAGAGAAAGTGCCACCTCCGGCCACTACTGTTTCAGCGGACGAACGCGCGAGACACGCCGTCCGCCTGCGCCGAAGGCCCTTCAGGTGAGCTATCTCGTTGTCAGGACGATCCATCGGCCCAGCCGCAGGGTGCGGCTTGTTCAGCTCGGTCTACGGGTTGCCCGCAAGACCGGCCTGGACTCCGCAACGCCGGTCCGGCAACCGGAGGGAACCACCGGACAGGGCACACGGTCGACCGGGCAAGCCGCGGAGTCCCGTGCTTAAGGTCGCCGCATACACGGCCGGCGCGACTGTCCCGAGCGCCCGGTTCCGAGTGCGCCAGTACATCCCCCTGCTTCGAGGCGAAGGGGTTGAGGTGCACGAACACCTGTCGGTGCTCGGCAGCTATCCGCCCTGCGGCACCATCCGGCGACTGCTGTGGGCGCCCCTGGTGATCGCGGAACGGACCGCGTCCGCGTTATCCTCGCTCTCGACCGACGTCACACTGTTTCAGCGCGAGATGGTTTCGACCCTCCTCACGGCCGAGCCGCTCACCCGCGGGCCCCGCGTGCTGGACGTGGATGACGCCATCTTTTTGCACCGCCGCGGCGTCACCGCGAGACGCCTGGCGGCCCTGTGCGATCTGGTGATCTGCGGCAACGGCTACCTCGCCGAAGCCTTCAGCCACTGGAACCGGAACGTCCGGATTCTGCCAACCGCCATCGACACCGGCCGGTTTGTCCCGGGAACCAGGAGCCAGCGCGCCGGGGGACGGCGCATCGGGTGGTCGGGAATGAGCAGCGGCTTCCGATACCTGGAAGAGATCGCTCCCGCCTTGGTCAGGGTGATGGACCGGCATCGCGACGTCCGGCTGACGCTGGTGGCCGACCGATTGCCGGTCCTGCCGGGAATCGATCCGGGCCGCATTGAGTTCATTCGCTGGTCAGAGAACCTGGAAGTGGCGGCGGTGCAGAGCTTCACGGTCGGCCTGATGCCGCTGGCCGACGATGCCTGGTCCCAAGGCAAGTGCTCGTTCAAGCTACTGACGTACATGGCGTGCGGCACGCCGGCGGTGGCCTCCCCCGTCGGCATGAACGCGGAAGTGCTTGCCACCGGCGGCGGGCTGGCGGCCTGCACACAGCGGGAGTGGGAGGATTCCATCCTGCACCTGCTTGAAGACGAGGGCGCCGCCGGACGGATGGGCGTCGGGGGACGTCAGAAGGTGGAACAGCACTACAGCCTGCGAAACCTCGCGCCCCGTCTGGCTGGGTTGCTGAAGGGGGTTGTGTGACCCGGGTGGCTCACGTCATCACCGGTCTTGGAGTGGGCGGCGCCGAAACCGCGTTGACGCGGCTGATCGGACGGATGGATCGCGGGCGGTTCGCGCACACGGTGATCACGCTGGGACGGCGGGACGACCCAATGGCCGCAAGAGTGGTCGCCGCGGGGGCGGCTGTGGAATCGATGCGCCTCCGTCCCTCCCGGCCGGATGGCCTCCTCAGGCTCGCGAGTACCCTCCGGCGCCTTCGGCCGGACGTCATCCAGGCCTGGATGTATCACGCGAATCTCGCGGCGCTGTCGGCTTCGCTCGCGCTGCCGGGCCGGACGCCTTTGGTGTGGAACGTCCGCTCGGCGGTCTCCGGACTGGCAAGTGAGAAACGGCTGACGCGGTGGATCGCGGCGATGGGAGGACCCCTCTCGCGTTTCGCCGACGTCATCGTGTACTGCTCTCGCGCCGCCGCTCGGGAGCATGAGCGGGCGCTTGGTTTCGATGCCGGCCGTACCTGGGTGATCCCCAATGGATTCGATCTCGAAGTCTTCCGGCCTTCGCTGGAGGACAGGCAGCGGATCCGCCGGGACCTCGGCCTGCGGGACGGGACGGCGGCGGTGGCCGTGATCGCGCGATGGCACCCCGTGAAGGACCACCCGACCTTCCTTCGGGCGGCGGCACAGGTAACGGCCGAGGCCCGGTTCGTGCTCGCCGGGACCGGCGTGGATGCGAACAATCACACACTGGGCGAGTT
The DNA here is from genome assembly GCA_046160045.1 of Bryobacteraceae bacterium. Lineage (GTDB taxonomy): Bacteria > Acidobacteriota > Terriglobia > Bryobacterales > Bryobacteraceae > CAZGUX01. Next base: position 6,691 of record JBJXGR010000554.1, on the reverse strand, counting down.
GATTCGGTCACTTGGACTCGACGGCCGAGTCCACTTATTGGGTGAGCGGTGGGACATTCCGGCGATCCTGGCCGCGATGGATCTGTTCGTATCTCCGTCCAGGTCAGAGGCTTTCAGCAACACCATCGGCGAGGCGATGGCGACGGGCTTGCCGTGCGTGGTGACCGGCGTCGGGGATTCGGCGTGGATCGCCGGCGAGACCGGGGTGGTAGTTCCTCCCGGCAATCCCGAGGCGCTCGCTGCCGCGATGAACCGGCTTCTGGCGGCGGATCCGGCCGCGCGGCGCGAGGCTGGGCTGGCCGCACGCGCCCGCATTGCGGAAGTGTTTTCGCTGGACCAGGCAACTTCGGCGTATGCGGCACTGTACGAATCGAGGCCCGCCATGAGATCCCAGGAGGAAGCGCTGCGTGTGCGGCATTGCCGGTATCGTTGAATTTGGCGCGGGGCGTCCGGAGGCGGGGCTTCGCGCGGTAGCGCTGAGAATGGCCCGCGCCCTTCAACACCGCGGCCCCGACGAGGAAGGAGTGTGGACCGACCCCCCCGCGGGTGTGGCGCTGTCGCACCGCCGCCTGTCGATCCTCGATCTCTCCGAGAACGGACGGCAGCCCATGGTCTCGGCTTGCGGCCGGCATGTGATCACCTTCAACGGCGAGATCTACAACTACTGCCTGCTGCGCGAGGAACTGGGCCGCCTCGGCTGCCGGTTCCGGGGGACCTCCGACACGGAGGTCTTGCTCGCGGCGATCGCGGAATGGGGCGTCGAGCGGACTCTCGGACGACTGGATGGCATGTTCGCTTTCGCCGTCTGGGACCGAACGGAACGAAAGCTGGTGTTAGCCCGCGACCGGTTCGGTGAAAAACCTCTCTACTATGCCGCCGCCGGACATCGGTTCATTTTCGGTTCGGAACTGAAAGCGCTGGCGGCATGCCCGGATTTCCCGGACGCGATTGACCGATCCTCCGTCGCGCTGCTATTGCGGTTCGGATGCGTCCCGGCGCCGTACACCATTTATCGCGACGTGTGTAAGCTGCTTCCCGGAACCTGGATGATCGTGGAGGCCGGGAAGGCCTCGGCCGGCACTCCACGCCCGTATTGGTCGGCGCGCGACACGGCGATCGCCGCGATGGCCGGCGCATGGAACGGAGGCGAACAGGAAACGCTCGACGAATTGGATGCGCGGCTGCGAACGACGGTGCAGTCGCGAATGGTGTCGGACGTGCCGTTGGGCGCGCTGCTGTCGGGAGGAATTGATTCCACCGCCGTCGTGGCCGTCATGCAGGCGGTTAGCACACGGCCAGTGAAAACGTTCACGATCGGCTTCCGCGAAGGGAGATTCAACGAGGCTTACCACGCGCAAAAAGTGGCCCGCCATCTCGGTACGGAGCACACCGAAATGCTGATCACGCCGGAAACCGCGCTGGCCGTCATCCCGAAGCTTCCCCATATCTACGACGAGCCGTTCGCCGATTCGTCCCAACTGCCGACTTTGCTGGTCTCGGAACTGGCGAGGAGACATGTGACGGTAGCCCTGTCGGGAGATGGCGGCGACGAGATCTTTGGGGGCTATCTCCGCTACCAGTGGGGCCGCTCCATCTGGGCTGCCGCCGAGCGAATTCCGCTGTCGGTACGTCGGGTGCTGGGTCACCTCGCCGAGTCAGCGGGATCGGAAACCGGACTGATGCGCTGGTTGCCGATGTGGGGAACCTTTCACGCCCGCCACCGGCTGCATCATTTGGGCCAGGTGATCCCCGTGGAGACGCAGGATGAACTCTACCTCCGCCTGGTCTCGTTCTGGACGTCCCCGGAGAACGTGGTTCTTCAAAGTGAATCGCGGCTGAGCCCTTCGATCGCGAATGCGCCGTTCAGCGACATCCGGGAGCGCATGATGCTGCTGGACACGATGAACTACCTGCCGGACGACATTCTGGTAAAGCTGGATCGCGCCAGTATGGCCTTCAGTCTCGAGACGCGGGTGCCCTTTCTCTCCGCCGATCTGTTCCGGTTCGCGTGGAGCCTTCCGGCGCGTTACCGTTTTCAGGGAAAGAGCGGGAAGTGGATCCTGCGGCGCCTGTTGACCCGGTACGTGCCACAGCGGCTGATCGACCGCCCCAAGATGGGCTTCGCCGTGCCGATTGACGAGTGGCTGCGAGGCCCGTTGCGCGAATGGGCCGCTTCCCTACTCGATTCCCGCCGCCTGGGGGAGGAAAGGATTCTCAACCCGGCGCCGGTACAGCAGAAATGGGAAGCGCACCTGGCCGGCGGCCACAACGGGCACCGCTATCTGTGGACCGTCCTTATGTTCCAGGCATGGCTGGAGCAAGCACGGCGGGACAGGACCGAGGCGGCCGCGCGGCAAACGACGTGAGGCCGCGACCGTAAGAGGTAAGTGTCACCTCCACCACTCCCGATGGCCCGCACGATCCGAGGCCCGACCGCAAGGGAGGGCTCGCGCTGGCTTCGATTTGTTCCTTCGGAGCCGCGACCGTCAGGGAGCGGTGGCTGAGGACCATTTCACACCGTTCGGTGGACCGCCTCGCCCGGCGCGGCCGGTCACCTCACAACAGTTTCTAAAATCTAACAGCCAGCCAATCAATACTTTGCCGGTTTCCAGAATTCATTCCCTCTTGACAATGCGGTATCCTCTGGGCGCCATGGCGACTCCCGTCCAAATCGATGCCCCCACGTCGGCAGCGTTGGCCGACCCCCGCCGCAACTCCTCGACGAAGCCAATCGAAGCCATTGCACGAAGCCAAGCAATACCAATGAAATCAACCACTTCCGCGCCAGATTGGCTTCGTTCTGCCGAAGAACAACGACCCTCCCAACCCCGAGCCGTAAACGCTTCGCATGGCGGCGCCGGAAACATGAACGGACGCGGTACTCTAAAGGGAAGTATGCGGTTTTTGCGAACCCTGGCGCTGTTGCTGTGTGGTCTACCCGTCTTCGGCGCGACCCGCTGGATGGTCGAGTTGACGGACGAACCCGCCGTCAGATCGGAAACGCGATCGGCGGTTTCGCAGCGAGCGGCCGTGCGGGCCCAGCAGGCGCGAGTGCAATCCGCGCTCGAGGCTGCGGGCGCGCGGGTGCTGAGCCGCGTCGAAAACGTCGCCAATGCCATCGCCGTCGAGGCGGAATCGGCCGAAGCCCTGGAGGCGCTTCCCGGCGTCAAACGGGTGCATCCGGTCCGCCGCCACAAACTGCACCTCGATCAGGCGGTGATCGTCCATCGCGTGACCGAGGCGATCCGGATCGCGGGCGAACGCGCCGACGGACGAGGCATCAGGATCGGCATTCTCGATACCGGCATCGAGGCAAGCCACCCGGGCTTTCAGGATCCCGGCCTGACGATGCCCGTCGGCTTTCCAAAGGTAAACCACGACCGCGACCTGGCACTCACCAACGCCAAGGTGATCGTCGCGCGCAGCTATGCGAACTTGTTCGAGACCCGGGAGGACGATCTCTCGGCCAGCGATCGCGTCGGTCACGGGACCGGAGCGGCCATGGCTGCCGCCGGGGCGCCCAATCAGAGTCTCCAGGGTGCGGTCGCCGGCATCGCACCGAAAGCGTACCTGGGTAATTACAAGATCTTCGGCTCCTCGGGAATCAACGAAACGACTACGACGGATCTCATCCTGAAAGCGCTCGACGATGCCGTCGCCGATGGGATGGACGTGGTCAACCTCAGCCTGGGAGACAGCGTCGCACCGCTCCTGGAGGTCGATCCTGAAGTAGACGCCGTTAGGCGAGCCGCGGCCGCGGGCGTCATCGTGGTGGTCTCGGCCGGGAACTCGGGCCCGGACCCGGGGACCATCGGGTCTCCAGGAACCGCTCCGGCGGCCCTCACAGTGGGCGCCATGCGGAACGCTCGCGTGTTCTCGGCGTCGGCGACGATCGATGGCATCCGCCCCTACCTGGCCACCACCGGTACGGGCCCGCGGCCGCCGGCCCCGGTCAAAGCGGCCTTACAGGATGTCGCCAACCTGGACTCGTCAGGATTGGCGTGCAATCCTCTGCCGGCCAGCAGTCTGAGCGACCGCGTCGCCTTGATCCTTCGCGGGACTTGCACGTTTCAAGTCAAACTGGCGAACGCTTTGCGCGCTGGCGCGCTCGCGGCGATCGTGTATACCAGTGTGGATCGTCCCGTCACCCGGATGGACGCGCAGGGAGAGCAATTGCCGGCGGTCATGGTCAGTTATGCGGACGGAGTCGATCTCAAGAACCGGCTCACCGGCAATGCCCAGGTGGTGATCTCGGTTGATTTTGATCTGAAGGCGGTCGCCGTCGACCCGAATCAACTGTCGAGATTCTCGAGCGCCGGTCCTTCGGTCAATCAGGCGATCAAGCCCGAGATCGTCGCGGTCGGGGAAGACCTGTTGACGGCCACGCAACGTTCGGTGTCGAGCGGCGGCCTGTACAACGAGACCGGCTACGCCCTCATGGATGGCACGAGCTTTTCGGCTCCACTGGCCGCAGGGGCGGCCGCGATTCTGAAAGCGTCGCGCCCAGGGCTGTCCGCGGAGCAGTACCGGTCGATCCTGGTGACGAGCGCGACGCCGTTTCCCGCTTGGGTCCAGCAGGCCGGAAGCGGGGCGTTAAACGTTGAATCGGCCCTCTATTGCCAGCTCACGCTGCAGCCGGCGACCCTGGGCTTTGGCGCGGGCGGCGGGAGTCCTTCGCTCACCCGCGAGGTCCGGGTGACCAACGTCGGCAACGATCCGGTCGAGTACGCCGTCGCGGTTGCCTCGTTCCAGGAAAAACCGGCCGTGTCGGTTTCGACCAATCTCATACGCCTGGCCCCGGGCGAGTCGACGACGGTTCGGGTCGAACTGATCGCCACCGGCTTGCCGGGGGGCGTGCAAGAGGGCTTTGTCACCTTCACCCATTCGGTGTCCGGCCATACCCAGCGAGTCCCCTACTGGTATGCCGTCCGTACGAACACGCCGGGGCACATCACGATCCTCGATCAGGAAACCAGCGCGGTGGCCGGGGCCACCATTCGCAACGCCATCTTCTTCCGCATCATCGAAGAGTCCGGCGTTCCGGTCACCGATGCGAACGCCGACGTAACGGTCACCGATGGAACCGGAACGGTGCGCGAAGTTACGCGGATCGGCTTCATCTACCCCGGCGTTTTTCGGGTGTCGGTCGAGTTGGGACGCGGCGTCAACGTGTTCCGTATCAGCGTTGGCGGCATAATTCGGGACGTGAGCATCGTAGGCACCTGATCCACCGGGTATAATGTAAAAGTTCCATGGACATCAAGAAGAAGCTGCAGGATCAGGTTGCAGCCCTCGACTACGAGTTGCGGCATACCCTACCCGTCGAGATCAAGAAGGCTCGCGAGCATGGAGACCTGAGCGAGAACGCCGAATACCATGCCGCGAAGGAGCGGCAAGGCTACGTCAATGCGCGGCTGGGGCAACTCAGAAAGCGGCTGTCCGAGATCTCCATGGTCGACCTGAACAAGATTCCCAGGGACCGGGTCGGGCTCTGGTCGTCGGTGGTTGTCCTGGACCTGGAGAAGGACGAGGAGTATACTTACAAGCTGGTCACCAGCGAAGAGGCGGATGTATCGAACGGCAGGATTTCGGCCAGTTCCCCGATCGGCCGGGGCCTGGTTGGAAAAGAAGTGGGCGATACTGTTAAGATTTCGATTCCCGGTGGAGTGCGGGAGTTTGAAATAGTGAAACTAACCACGGTCCACGACCTATCCGAGTGAGGAGCATGACCTTCACGCGCGGGATCGGTATCCTTTGCGGAAAGATCATCGATCTGATCGTTCGCTGGTTAGCGTTGTCTCGCATCCATCCCAACGTTCTCACGTTCATCGGGCTGGCGATCAATATTTTCGCCGCCTTTCTGTTCGCCGCGGGCCGCTTCCGGGCGGCTGCGTTGGTGGTGATCGGGGCCGGCCTGTTTGACATGGTCGATGGGCGCGTCGCGCGGCACACCAATCGGGTCACCCGCTTTGGCGGGTTCTTCGACTCGGTGCTGGATCGGTATTCGGACCTCGCGCTGCTGATGGGCCTGCTGGTCTACTACGCCAGCATCAACCGGTTCTTCTACATCGTGCTGACGGCGATCGTCATGACCGGATCGGTGATGGTCAGCTACACTCGCTCCCGCGCCGAGAACACGATTCCCAAATGCAAGGTAGGGTTTCTCGAGCGGCCGGAACGGATCGTCCTGATCATCATCGGCGCTCTGTTCAACCGAATGGCCCCGGCGCTGTGGGTGCTGGCCGTCCTGTCCAACTGGACGGTGATCCAACGCATGATCTACACGTGGCAGGAAGCCAAGCGGCTGGAGGAGGCGCAACTTCGCCCCGCCGGCCTCCACAACCCCGATCTGGCTTCCACAAAGTCCTCGGGCCACGCGTGATCCCATGAAATCTCCGGTCGCGCCTGCAGCGGCGCCGTCGAACGCGGACACTGGTTTCTTCGGCCACCCGCGAGGACTGGCGACGCTGTTCTTCACAGAGTTGTGGGAGCGATTCAGCTACTACGGCATTCGCGCGCTGCTGATCCTGTTCATGACGGCCTCGGTTTCGACCGGAGGGCTGGGCTTCGATGTCCCGAAGGCGAGCGCGATCTACGGGCTGTTCACGTCGATGGTTTTTCTGCTGAGCCTGCCCGGCGGATGGATCGCGGACCGGTTTCTGGGGCAGCGCCGCGCGGTCCTGTACGGCGG
>JBJXGR010000553.1:0-3496 GCA_046160045.1 Bryobacteraceae bacterium | reverse complement strand
GGGTGGGGGCTCTTTTAGTATCCGCCTGCCCTCGACCCCCACCCATCCCGGCCGCACCCAAATCCTGATCGGCATTTGGGTACCCCGCCTCGCACAGGCTCCGGCTGAGCCCTCGTGGCAGCAGGAGGTCTTCACACGGGTGGAAACCGAGAGCGGCATCTGGTTTCGCGATGCTCGAAGGCCCTCAAATCACCGCCGTGCGCTCACCGATTGGCAAACACCTGATGGACTCAGCGGTCTTCTTGAGATCGACGTGGACAGCGCCACTGAAGATCTAAAGGTCCGCGCGGGCATCACGATTGGCCAGTTATGCCGACCATCCGTTCCCTATCCGGACAACACTTTCCCGATGCATCGGCCACCATCATGGGCAAATCCTGCCGGCCGTCCCGCTCCGCCACTAAAACTCAGATCCTGTCATGCGCACTGTTGAAAGTAGCTGCGATCGCGGAGACGATTTCGTATGGGCTAAGTTTTTCAAAGGGAGAGAGGGGCATTTGGCGGTCTCTGCCGCGTATGTAAGCCATGACCGATGGCGAGGTCTAAGTTACTTGGCCGGGATGGCTTTCAGTAAGAGCTTCAAAGCGTTTCGGAAGCTCTTGGATCCAGATCCGCTGCCCTTGAAGTGGCCGAGCCGGACCACTACCAGGCCGTGCGAAGGGATGATTAACGTGGTCTGCCCCCCGGCGCCAGCCATGTAATATGCTTCTTTGGGCACCGGAAACGTGCCGTTTCCGTTGAGCCAGAAGAACCCGCCATAGACTGGCCGTCCGTCGGCTTTCCAGCCAGGGGCAAGGCTGCTGACGAACTTGACGAATCCTTCGGGAAGGATGCGCTCGCCGTTCCAGACGCCGTCCTGCAGATAGAGATTGCCGAGCCGGGCCCAGTCCCGCGCGGAAGCGAACTCATAGCCCTGTGTCAGGAAGTTGCCGAAGGGATCGGTCTCCATGACCATGGTGCGGATGCCGATCTTGTCGAAAAGCGCGCGCCAGGGAAACGCGAGATATGTCTCGCCCCGTTTTTCCACGGCCAGACGAATGAGGTAGTTGGCCAGAACCGGATCGGTATTCCGATAGCGGCCGACTGTGCCGGGCGGCCACTGCTGCGGCCGAGTGGCCGCGTAGTGGAAGGAATTGCCGCCGCCGGTGTAAAGGTAGAGATGGTCCGGGTAGGTCGACGCGGAATCGTAATCAGGGTCCTGCGGGGCACGAATCCGGAGACCGCTGGACATGTTCAGAATGTCGGCAATGCGGATTCGGGAGCGCGGATCGCCGGCGGCTTGCCATTCCGGGATGGGAGCGGGTTGATCGAGTTTGTAGACGCCCTGTCGGATGAGTACGCCGAGGAGCGTGGCTGTTAAGCTCTTACCCATCGACCAGCTCTCAAGTGGCGTTTGTGCGGTGATGCCGGGGCCGTAACGTTCGGCGATGAGGCGGCCATTCCACGTGACGGCGAAGCCGGCGGTGAGAGACTTAGCCGGGTCGAATGCCGCATCCACGGCCGCCGTGAGCTTTGTGAGGTTAATGCCGGCGGGCAGATCCTTCGGCAGCAAATCCCCCATCGGCCAGGGTTGTGTAGCCGCGTTGGGGAGCTTGCGCGGGATGGTGAGCGGTTTGAATTGGATCGACTGGGTGCCGGAGGGATAGGTGACACAGCCCTGATCGCCCAGGTACTTGGCCGTGCGCTTGACGCCGTTGGGGAGGGTAATGTGGACAGCTTTATTAGCGCGGTCGATTACCGGCTTGCCGACTTTGGCGCGCTCCGCGTAGGGGCTGGTGAAATAACCGACGTTTTCGGCGGCGAAGTCCGGATCGAGGCCGGTGATAAAGACGGCCGAACACATGATCTTAGCGAAGCCCGCGGTATGATGCTCCAGCGGATTACCAGGCGGCGGCACGTATGGGGTATTCAACTCCAACGATTTTGCGCGGACGATGAGCGGCTCGCGCGGCGTGTGGCTAACCTCCTGGGCGGTTAGCCTCGCAATCGTGGCGAACACGATGACCGCGCGGGTGGTTTGCAGAATCATTTGTGCCATCATAGCCCAGCTCTCTGGCGCCTACTGCTCCATGGACGGCGCATCCGGACAGAACCCGCATTGGCGATCCGCCAAAAAGTAGCGGAAGGGTTGCCGACTTTCCGCCAACATCGCGGGCACTGACTCAAATCGAGAATCTGGATGCCTGGTAACTAATGCACGTCTCTGGAGCCAGTCCTGGTGGCGTTGGGGATGCGGAACCGATCGATCAAGGCTTCTTGGCCCGTGAGCACCTTGGAGACATGTTCCCCAACAGCGGGCCCGTGTTTGAAACCATGGCCAGAGCCGCCTCCGGCGATGAACACCCGCTTGCTTTCCGGCTGCCAGTCCATTATGAAGTCGCCGGAGTCCGTGTTCTCGTACTGACATGTCCTCGACTCAACGAGCGGACTTTTTGCAAGCGCTGGGAACCGGCTACCCAAGTATTGACGCGCTTCCTTCACGATAGAGGCCGAAGGGATTCGCTCCTCCGTATCTGGGTCGACAGGTGCACCGTGCCTGTCGAATGAGACCTTAAAGCCCCTAGCCTCGATGTCGGGGAAACCGTAAGGAATGCGGGAGTCGGTAAAGTCGACCCATGCGGGGAATTGACCGGCGGCAAATGTCTGGCTTCCCGGGGGCACGCCGAAAAACATGATCTGTTGGCGCGTGGGTTTGATCTTGTTCCCGATCACGGCCGGTAGGAGTTTCGGCAGCCAAGGCCCGGCGGCGACAACGATCCTGTCAAAGACCAACTTCTGGCCACCCAGCAGCAGAGTCTCGCCATCCAAAGCAACCTTGGACGGGACGAACAAACCGCCCTTGCCCACGAAGACCGCAAAGACCGCAGCCACGGCACGCCTTCCGAGCAGTGCCCCGGATAGCGGCTCCAAGACCCCCTGGCAGGAACTCGGCACCCTGATCCCGGTATATCTTCGCTGGAGTTCGGCGTGGTCGAAGATCTCGAAGGGCCAGTCCAGCCCCTTCAATGTCTTCAGGCTGGCGATCCCATATGCATCGTCGGGACGGATGAGCCAAAGCGCTCCAGTTTGTACGAAACACTCGCTATGGGAAAGGGACTTGAGTGTGTCCACCCACACTTGGCGCGAGCGAATAGCCCATTCTGAGTACAGTTTGCTCGTACCGTATCCAACCCGTAGTAGCCTGCTCTCGCCACCCGAGCTTGACCGTGCGTTTGCCGGCCCGTACTGGTCAAACAGGGTTACGCTGCACCCGGCGTGCTGCAACTGGTGTGAGATCCACGTGCCAAACACGCCCGCTCCGACCACAGCGACCTTCAGTTTGTTCTGTTGCGCCGGCACCGCAACCGCCGACAGTACAAAGCCTAGTTCTCTGACTCGTCAGAAGAATTTGTGGGCGAGGGTGGGCTCGGGCAGCTTGGCAAGTGAGTGATACAAGGCGAGTTCGAGGACGCGGAAGGTGCGGAAGCCATAGGATCTTCTCATCACGACTTTGGCC
>JBJXGR010000552.1:0-5572 GCA_046160045.1 Bryobacteraceae bacterium | reverse complement strand
CTGAAGCTGATTCCCGCGCCCGTGGTCGCATGCGCTGCCGGGATTGGACTCAACGAGCTTTTCGGGGTGGCACTGCCCTTCCTGCATTTGCACGAGCCGGAGCACCTGGTCAGGCTTCCCGAGGTGGCCTCCGTTGCGCAGTTCTTCCAGCAGTTTACCCTTCCGGATTTTTCCGCCATCCAACAGAAGCAGACGTGGATTGCGGCGGGAACCATCGCCGTCGTGGGCAGCATCGAGACCCTGCTGGCGATTGAGGCGGCCGACAAGATCGATCCTTACCGCCGCATCTCGCCGCCGAATCGGGAGCTGTTCGCGCAGGGTATCGGCAATATGGCCTCGGGTCTGGTGGGCGGCCTCCCGATCACCAGCGTGGTGGTGCGCACCTCGGCGAACGTCTACGCGGGGGCCGAAACGCGCTGGGCCAAAATTTCGATGACAACCCCCGACTCGAACATCGAGCCCATCTATCAATTCGACTTTCCGGACGCGCTGCCCCCAGACAGCCACTAAGCGTCTAGGCGATGATTTCACGGATCGGGTGCCCGTAGTCCAATTCAAGCCGCTGCTGTCCGGGGACATCGAGCCGCTTGGAATCGAGCCCCATCAGGTGCAGCACCGTGGCATGAATGTCGGTGACGTAGTGACGGTTCTCCACCGCATGGAATCCGATTTCGTCGGTGGCCCCGTGGACGATGCCGCGCTTCAGACCGCCTCCCGCCATCCAGACGGAAAATCCGTAAGGGTGGTGATCGCGGCCGCCGCGAGCGCCCTCGACTCCCGGCGTGCGCCCGAATTCGGTGCCCCACACGACGATGGTCTCGTCCAGCAAGCCGCGCTGCTTCAGGTCTTTGATCAGCCCGGCGATTGGCTTGTCCACCTGCGGGCACAGCCGGCCGTGATTCTTCTGTAACTCCGAGTGCGAATCCCACTCGCTGGCCGCGCCGCCGCCGTGATACACCTGCACGAACCGCACGCCCTGCTCCACCAGCCGCCGCGCCGCCAGGCAACGCTCGCCGAACGGCCTCGTGGTCTCGTGATCCAGGCCGTACAGCTTCCGGATGGGCTCCTTCTCCTCCTGTAGCTGGAACACCCTGGGGATGGCCGCCTGCATCCGGAACGCGAGCTCGTACGACTTGATCCGCGCCGTCATCGACGGGTCGTCCGGGTAGCGGAGCGCCGCCAGCCGATCCAGCTTGTTGATGAACTCGAAAGACTTCTGCTGCTCCTCGCGGTACACTTCGCCCGAAGGCGTGGCGAAAGGCAGGGGCGCTTTCGGATCCATCGACAACTCCACGCCCGCGTGTTGCGGTCCCAGGTACGAGGCGCCCGACGACATGGACCCGCCGCAGCAGGCCCCAATCTGCTCGCCCAGCACGACGAACTGCGGCAGATTCTCGTTCAGCGTGCCCAACCCATAGTGAATCCACGCGCCCACCGAGGGGTGGCTGCCTTCCAGCAGGTTCCGCCCGGTGTGGAACTGATACTGCGCTCCGTGGTCGTTGTCGGTCGTCCATACGGAACGGACAAAAGCGAGATCGTCCACCACCTCGCCGAGATTCGACCACCAGTCCGTCATCTCGACGCCCAGTTGCCCCCACTTGCGAAACCCCACCTGCAGCGGATACAGGTTCAGCATCAGCTTCCGGGTCTCGGGGACCGGCTGCCGCACGTTTTTCTTTGTCAGCGGGTTTTCGAGGACATCGCGATACGGCGTCTCGCCTATGGTCTTGTTGGCGTACGTGTTGAGCGCAGCCTTGGGATCGAACGACTCCAGGTGGCTGGTGCCTCCCTGCATGAACAGCCAGATCACGCTCTTGGCTTTGGGGGGGAAGTGAGGTTTGCCGTCGGGCGGGCGCCAGGCGCCTTCTGACGTGTTCGCGCGCACGACTCCGTCCTTCTGCAACATGGCGCCAATGGCCATGCCGGCGAATCCCATTCCGCAGTCGACCAGGAAATTGCGCCGGTGAATCCGTCCGCAAGGCGGCTTGAAGTTCATCTCTGCCCCTCCGTACCCGTCATCTTACCGTGAGGAATTCGTTGTGGTTCAGGAGCGCGTGCACAAACGTCTCCCGGGCCCGCGTTTCCGGCGCCGTTGCCGGGTCCACTGTCGTCTCTTTCTTTACTTCAAAGCGAGTCAATTTGGCCGGGTCCCGTAACAGGCCGGCTTGTTCTGTCAGGTAGGCCTTGCTGGTGGCAAGTTCCTGCGCGGTCGGCGGCGCTCCCAGCACCGTCTCGAACGCGGCTCTGACAAAGGCGTCTGGTTCGACTCCCGTCCGCTGCTCGATCTTCCTCGCCAGCAGGCGCGAGGCGTCGGTGGTCAGCAGGCTGTTGGCCACCGCCAGAGCCTGCTGGGGCATGATGCTTTCCGTCCGGTAATAGCAGTCCACCGGGCTGGGCTGGTCGAACAGTCGCAGGAATTCGACATACGAATCTGGCGTTTGCCGCAGGTACAGGCTTCGCCGGCGCGAGGTCAGCCCCTGCTGCTCGTCGATATCCGGACCGCCCATCGCCGGATCCAGCATTCCGGCCAGCATCAGGACGCTGTCCCGCACCACCTCCGCCTCCATCCGCCGCGGGCTCATTCGCCACAGGTAGGTATTGTCGGGATCGATTTTGGCGTTCGCTTTGCTCAGTTCCACGCCGGAAGAGATCATGCGGTAGGCGGTCGAGGTGACCATCAGACGGTGGACGTGCTTCATGCTCCAGCCGCTGTTCATGAACTCCAGCGCCAGCCAGTCGAGCAGCGGCTGATTCAACGGCCGGGCGCCGTTACGGCCGAAGTTGTTCACCGTCGGCACAAGGCCCTTGCCGAAGTGCCGCAGCCACATGTGATTCACGGCCACGCGCGCCGTCAGCGGATTCTCCCTGCTGCCCAGCCAGCGCGCCAGCGCAAAACGCCTGCCGGAACTGGTATCGCGGAACTTCTCGATCACCGGGGTGTGGTGCTCCTGCGCCTTGCCGAGCACCGCCGCGGCGGCCTCTAGCTTCTTTTTGGCGGCGGCGATCTGCTTTCCGAGTTCGTCCTTCTGTGTGCCCTTGGCGCTCTCCGCCTCCGCCAAAGCCTGCTGGGCTTCCAGCAAGTCAGCCTGGGCCTGGGCCACGGTGTAACGGCGTTCCGCTTCCTTCGCGGTTTCGGCGAGCGCATCAGTCTGCGGGTCCTTGGGCCTGGTCACCTTGGCAGCGTCCGCGTCAATCCGTGCCACCAGCGCCGGGACGGCCAGTTTCTTCGCGACCACCAGTTTCTCGAGTCGCGCCAACCGGGTCTCGGCATTCGCCAGCGTACTGCGCGGATCTGCCGGCTGCATTTCGTCGATCCAGGCAGCGAGATCCTTGATCACGTCTTCGGGCAGCGGACGGCCATCTTTCGGCATACGAGGCGACAACTCGCCGCGTACATATCGCACGATCGGGCTCTTCGCGCTGTTGCCCGGGATCACCGCGGGACCGTGCAGCAACCCCCCGCGGAGCATCGACTCGAGCGTCCCCGCTACGAAATCGCTCCGTTGCAGGATTCCGTGGCAGCCGGCGCATTGGCGGCGCAGGTACGGCCGCACTCGGTCTTCAAAACGGATCTTCGCCGCTTGCGCCGGAGGCGCCTTCCACCCGGTTCCGCCCAATCGCTTGACGGCCTGCCGGGCTTCCGTCGCCCATTCCCGCGCATTCGCGATCGCCTGCTCCACCTTGCGCACTTCGCGCTCGGCCTCCACCACCAGGTCGCGCCGCACGAATCCGCGCGTGTCGGGAGCGTACGATTCAAGCGGTAATTTGATCTCTTCGATCTTCGCGCTCCAGGCGCCCAGCACTGCCGGAACGCCCGGCGCAAGCTCGTTTTGCAGGTCCGGAGTGGTTTCGTCGCCGCGGATGAACCGGTAGGTCTTGTCGTAGATGGGCGGCGAGTAGGGTTCGATGGTGCCCTTGCGCGCTACCGTGTCGAAGATGCGCGCCAGGCCGTTTTCGTGCGTGTCGGCTTCGCCCGGTACCCGGTCGAGGCGGACATCGTAGGGTTCGAAGAAAGCCCGCAGCCGGTAATACTCTTCCTGCCGGATCGGATCGTACTTGTGATCGTGGCAGCGGGCGCACTTGATCGTCACCCCGAGGAAGCCCACGGCCAGATGCTCGACGGTATCCTGCAGCCACACGTTCCGGCTGAAGCGATGAAAGCTCCGCGCCAGGTATCCGGTCGCCCGCAAGGTGTTTGGATCGTTGGGAGCGACTTCGTCGCCGGCCAGCATTTCGACCATCATGCGGTCGTAGCTTTTGTCCTCGTTCACCGACTCGATGATCCAGTCCCGCCAGCGCCATATGTGCCGGAAGCTGAAGCGTTGATCGTCCAGTTCGCGCCGTCCGTACCAGTCCGAATACCGCCAGACGTCCATCCAATGCCGTCCCCAGCGCTCGCCGTACTGCGTGCTCGACAGCAGCTTCTCCACTTGCTTTTCGTAAGCGTCCGGCGCTCGATCGGCCAGGAACGCTTTCATCTCATCGGTGCTCGGCGGCAGGCCGGAGAGATCGACATACAGCCGCCGCAGCAGCACCCGCTTGTCCGCCTCCGGCGACGGGACGAGACCCTTTGATTCCATCTGCGCCAGCAGGAATGCGTCTACCGGATTCCGCGCCCAGCGCGCATTCTTCAACTTCGGCATGGCGGGACGGACCGGCGGCTGAAACGCCCAGTGGGTGCGGTCGACTTCCTTCGCCTTGGAGACAACCGGCGCTTGGATCGGCCCGTCGTACGGCGCACCCGCTCGAATCCACTCGACCACCCGGCCGATGGTGTCTTCGCCCACCTTCTCTCCGCCGAACGGCATGCCCGGCTTGACGTCGTGCCGCAGACGTTTCACGAGCAGGCTGCCGTCCGGATCCGTCAACTCGA
This sequence comes from Bryobacteraceae bacterium, assembly GCA_046160045.1. Classification (GTDB taxonomy): domain Bacteria; phylum Acidobacteriota; class Terriglobia; order Bryobacterales; family Bryobacteraceae; genus CAZGUX01. The sequence continues at coordinate 699 of JBJXGR010000552.1, read as the reverse complement.
TGCCATGGCCCCGGTCTCCGCCCTCAATCAGTTTTTCACGGGTCGTGAGGTCGAAGCCGGACTTGCTCCCAGGCCCCGGATGATGGCAGCTGGCGCACTTGCTCGAGAACAGCGGCTGGATCACCGACGTGAACAGCGACTCTTCAAACGGCGCGCCCGCATCGATCCACTGTGCGATCGCGGCGATGTCCGCGCCGGGCAATTTGGCGGCCTTGAACGGCATTGCCGGCTGGGACTGGTGGGCGATCACCTGATAAAGGAGGCTCTCTTTGGACTTGCCGGCGATGATCGCGGGCCCGCTTTGCCCGCCCTTGAGCACGGCCTCGCGCGTGGACAAGTCCAGGGCGCCTTGTTTGTTGGCGGGGTTGTGGCACGCCGCGCAATGTTTCCGGAGCAGCGCCACTCCCGCTGGTGCACTCGCAGCCGGCAGTGCCGCCATCAGGATCCCGGCGAGAAACGAGAAGATTCTAGGCGCGGTCATCGCGGTGTCTCCGAATTCTTTCACCGCCACGGCCATCCGTCAAGTCCTCCCCGATGGGGAACTCCTGCGAGGCGGGTGGCATGGTCGGGCTCTTCTATCGGTCAGGGTAGCGGGCCATTCCGTAGCCGAAACTCCCAGTTTTCCCAGGTAGCTGAAACCAGCCACTTGGGAGGCACGGCGTAAGCCGTGGGGTTGCCGACACCCTCCACGACTCCCGA
>JBJXGR010000551.1:0-19976 GCA_046160045.1 Bryobacteraceae bacterium | reverse complement strand
ATGGCGAAAGAGAAATTTGACCGCAGTAAGCCGCACGTCAACATCGGGACGATCGGGCACATCGATCACGGCAAGACGACCTTGACGGCCGCGATCACCCGGGTGCTGGCCAAGAACAATCCGAAGGTGAAGTTCCGCAGCTTCGATTCGATCGACAACGCGCCGGAAGAAAAGGCGCGCGGGATCACGATCGCGGTGGCGCACGTGGAGTACGAAACGGTGAACCGGCACTACGCGCACGTGGATTGCCCGGGACACGCCGACTACATCAAGAACATGATCACGGGTGCGGCGCAGATGGACGGGGCGATCCTGGTGGTGGCGGCCACCGACGGACCGATGCCGCAGACGCGGGAGCACATTCTGCTGGCGCGCCAGGTGGGGGTGCCGTGCGTCGTGGTGGCGATGAACAAGGTCGACATGGTGGACGACGCCGAGTTGCTGGACCTGGTGGAGCTGGAAGTGCGGGAGCTGCTGAAGAGCTACGGATTCCCTGGGGACGATCTGCCGGTGGTGCGGGTGAGCGCGCTGGGAGCGTTGAACGGGGAAGCGAAGTGGGAGCAGACGGTGGACGAGCTGATGGCGGCGGTGGACAGCTACGTGCCGATGCCGGCGCGGGACGTGGACAAGCCGTTTCTGATGCCGATTGAAGACATCTTCTCGATCCAGGGGCGCGGGACGGTGGTGACGGGCCGAGTGGAGAAGGGGATCTGCAAGGTCGGCGAGGAAATGGAAATTGTGGGGTTCCGGGCGACGCGGAAAACGGTGGTGACGGGCGTGGAGATGTTCAAGAAGTTGTTGGACGAAGGGCGCGCCGGGGACAACGTGGGACTGCTATTGCGCGGGGTGGAAAAGGACGAAGTGGAGCGGGGGCAGGTGATCGCCAAGCCGGGGTCGATCACGCCGCACACGCGGTTCAAGGGCGAGGTGTACGTGTTGTCGAAGGAAGAAGGCGGGCGGCACACGCCGTTCTTCAAGGGGTATCGGCCGCAGTTTTACTTCCGGACGACGGACGTGACGGGAGTGGCGCAGTTGCCGGAAGGGACGGAGATGGTGATGCCCGGGGACAACGTGAACCTGACGGTGGAGTTGATCACGCCGGTGGCGATGGACAAGGGTTTGCGGTTCGCGATCCGCGAAGGCGGCCGGACGGTAGGCGCCGGGACGGTGACCGAAGTTCTGGCATAGCGGACGGTGCCGCGACCGAACGGAGCCGCGACCGGAAGGGAGCGGGCATCCGGAAGGGAGCGGGTGTCAGGGGCCGCGGGCCGTACGGCTCGCGGCGCTTCTAGCGGGTAGCAGGAAGATTGAGCGCACGGAAATGGTAAAAGAACGAATTCGCATTCGCCTGAAGGCGTACGATCACCGGGTGCTGGACCAGTCGACGACGGAAATCGTCGACACGGCCAAGCGGACGGGCGCGACCGTGGCGGGGCCGATTCCTCTGCCGACGTCGATCAGCCGCACCACCGTGCTGCGATCCCCGCACGTCGACAAGAAGTCGCGGGAGCAGTTCGAGGTTCGCACGCACAAGAGGCTGCTGGACATTCTGGAGCCAACGCAGCAGACGGTGGATGCGTTGATGAAGCTGGATCTTCCGGCGGGCGTGGACGTCGAAATCAAGGCGTTCGGAAAAGATCACAAGTAAGGAGCGCGCGGTCCGGTGCCGGACCGCGGCGGTGAAGGTTCCGTATGGTTCCAGGAATTCTTGGCAAAAAGATTGGCATGTCGCAGGTGTTCCGGCCGGATGGCCAAGTCGTGCCCGTGACGCTGCTGAAGGCAGGGCCGTGCATGGTGGTGCAGCGGAAGACGCCGGCCAACGACGGGTACAACGCCGTACAGCTTGGGCTGCTCGAGTTCGTCAAGCCGGCGCGCATCAACAAGCCGGCTACCGGGCACCTGAAGAAGGCAGGGGTGGAAGGCGCAAAGTTTCTGAGCGAACTGCTCATGCGACCCGGTGACGACGATCTGAAACCGGGCGACAAGGTGCTGGTGGACCAGTTCAAACCCAACGACAAGGTGGACGTGGTGGGTGTGAGCAAGGGGCGAGGGTTTGCCGGCGTGGTGAAGCGGCATCATTTCCGCGGTGGCGGCGGATCGCACGGATCGATGTTTCACCGGGCGCCTGGATCGATCGGCGCGTCGAGCTATCCGTCGCGGGTTCTGCCCGGCATGCGGATGGGCGGGCACATGGGAAACGCGCAGGTGACGGTTCGAAACCTGGAGATTATCGAAGTTGACGCCGAAGACAATGTGCTGATCGTCAAGGGCGCCGTTCCCGGACCGAACGGGGGCTACGTGCTGGTTCGCCGTGCCAAGAGGGCGGGGAGGTAGCGAGAGCCATGCTGACAGTGGACGTCTTCAATCTGAACAATGAGAAGGTCGGCTCGATGGAACTGGCCGAGCCAGTGTTCGGCGCGCCGGTGAACGAGCACTTGCTGTACGAAGCAGTACGGTGGGAGCAGGCTGGAGCGCGTAGCGGCTCGGCTAAGACCAAGACGCGCTGGGAAGTGGCCGGCTCGGGGAAAAAGTTGTGGCGGCAAAAGGGCACGGGCCGGGCGCGGATGGGGTCCATCCGGTCGCCGCTATGGCGGCACGGCGGGACCATTCATGGGCCGGTACCGCGCGACTACAGCTACAAATTGCCGAAGAAGATGCTGCTCGGCGCGTTGCGTTCGGCGTTATCGGCAAAATTGCGCGACGGCCAGTTGATCGTGGTGGACCAATTCGGCTTCCCGGAGCCGAAGACCAAGGGAGTTCGCGCCGCGCTGAACCGGCTCGAGGCCAAGCGCTCGGTGCTGCTCGTCGACAACTCCGGCGATCGGAACCTGGTCCTCGGAACCCGCAACCTGCAAGGCGTGACCCTGGTGCCGACCAAAGACGTTACCGTGTACCTGCTCCTGCGCCATGACCGGGTGCTGCTGTCGCAGGCGGCCGCGACGAAACTGGCGGAGGCGCTGCAATGAACATCTACAACGTGATCCGGCGGCCGATTGTCACGGAAAAAGGGGTCGGGAAGAAGGAAGCGGAGAACACGCTTTGCTTCGAGGTGGCTCCGGACGCCAATAAAACGCACATTCGGCAGGCCGTGGAAAAGTTGTTCAAAGTGAAGGTCGCCGACGTGCGGACGTCGAACATCGATGGCAAATTGCGGCGGAGAGGCCGTTTTTCCGGGTACAAGCCGGATTGGAAGAAGGCCTATGTTCGTTTGAAGCCGGGCCAGAAAGTGCCGGAGTACGCCGAGCTTTGATGAGGGACCGGAATGCCGATTAAGACTTATCGTCCATACACACCGACGCGGCGCTTCCAGACGGTTCTGTCGCGGGAAGAGATTACCAAGGATCGTCCGGAGAAGGGTTTGGTTGAGTCGAAGACCCGGTCGGGCGGCCGGAATTCGAAAGGCCGGGTGGCGGTTCGGTTCCGCGGGGGTGGGCACAAGCGGGCCTATCGCGTGGTCGACTTCAAGCGCGACAAGGTGAACGTGCCGGCCACGGTGGCGGCGATCGAATACGACCCAAACCGTACGGCGCACCTGGCGTTGCTGCATTACGCCGATGGAGAGAAACGCTACATCCTTCAGCCGGATGGACTGAAGGTGGGCATGACGGTCATGTCGGGAGCCGAAGCCGACATCCTGCTCGGCAACGCGCTGCCGATCCGCAATATTCCCGTAGGCACGGTGGTGCACAACGTGGAATTGCGTCCCGGCCGCGGCGGACAAATGGCCCGCTCCGCCGGAGCTCAGGTACAGTTGGTTTCCAAGGAAGCCGACTACGCTCTGGTGAAATTGCCTTCCGGCGAGACACGGCGGGTGCCGGTGGACGGGATGGCGACCATCGGGCAGGTCGGCAATGTGGATAACGAGAACGTGTCGCTTGGCAAGGCCGGCCGCAAGCGGTGGATGGGCCGCAGGCCGCACAATCGCGGCGTTTCGATGAACCCGGTGGATCATCCGCATGGCGGCGGCGAGGGCCGTACCTCCGGCGGCCGACACCCGGTGACGCCGTGGGGCCAGCCGACGCGCGGCTTTAAGACGCGGAACAACAAGCGGACCGACAAATTCATCGTCAACCGCAAGTCGAAGAAACGTTAGAAGAGAGTCGATTATGGGCCGTTCGCTCAAAAAAGGGCCGTTCATCGATGAACACCTGCTCGTGAAGGTCGACAGGATGAACGCCAACAACGAGAAGAAGGTCGTCAAGACCTGGTCGCGGCGGTCGACCATTCTGCCGGAGTTCGTCGGCCACACGGTGGCGGTGCACAACGGCAAGAAGTTCATCCCGGTGTACATCACCGAGAACATGGTTGGCCATAAGCTGGGCGAGTTTTCGCCGACACGGGTGTTCAAGGGACACTCCGCCAAGGCGAGCGAGAAGGGGGCCAAGGCCGGATAGGCCGGGAGCTGAAGCGATGGAATCAAAAGCGGAAGCAAGATACATCCGGATCTCGCCGCAGAAGGCGAGGCTGGTGGTGGACCTGATTCGCGGCCTCAAGGCCAACGACGCACTGCTGGCGCTGCGCGCGGTGAACAAGCGGATCGCGCCCACGGTGGAGAAGGTGCTGCAATCGGCGATCGCCAACGCCAGGAACCGCACCACGGATCTGGACGTGGACAAGCTGATCGTGTCGGCGGCGTACGTCAACGAAGGGCCAAGGATGAAGCGCATCCGTCCCGCGCCGATGGGACGGGCCTACCGCTATCAGCGGCGTATGGCGCACATTGTGGTCAAAGTGGCCGAAAAGGGCGTGGAGTAGCCGAGAACGATGGGACAAAAAGTTCATCCGTACGGATTCCGGTTGGGATTCAACAAGACCTGGCGCTCCCGCTGGTTCGCCAAGCATGGCTATCCCAAGCTGCTGCAGGAAGACCTGGAATTGAAAAAGACCCTGCGGGACCGGCTGAAGGCGGCGGGGGTGAGCAGCGTCGAGGTCGACCGGCCCGGCAACAAGCTGCGGATCACCATCCGCACTTCGCGTCCCGGCATCATCATCGGGCGCAAGGGCGCCGAGATCGAGAAGCTGAAGCAGGAACTGGCCAAGCGCACCAAGCGCGACGTGTTCATCGACATCCAGGAAGTCGGACGGCCGGAGCTGGACGCGCAGCTGGTGTCGGAGTCGATCGCGCTGCAGCTCGAAAAACGTGTGGCGTTCCGCCGGGCGATGCGCAAGGCGGTGGATTCGGCCCTCCGTTTCGGCTGCAAAGGGATCAAGGTGCGGGTGTCGGGCCGGCTGAACGGCGCCGAGATCGCCCGCAGCGAGTGGTATCTGCAGGGGCAACTGCCGCTGCACACGCTGCGCGCCGACATCGACTACGGCTTTGCCGAAGCGAGCACGACGTATGGCCAGATTGGGGTCAAGACATGGGTCTACCGAGGTGAGATCCTGGAGGTCCGGCGGCGGTCGCTCGGCAGCGAACCCGAGCCGCGGCGCCGCGAGCGCAGGGACAGGGATCGGGATCGCGACCGGGATCGGGACCGCCCGCGCATCGAACGCCATGCGCCGGTAGCGGCGGAAGCTCCGGCCGGGCCGGCCGTGCAGGCTACGCCGGGCGAATTGCCCCAACCGGCCAAGAACGTGCCTCTCACGCCTCCCCTGACGCCGCCCGCGGCGCCAAGCTGGAAGCGGGAGGCTAAGGAAGGCTCGGAAGAAGGTAAGGAGTAAAGCGCCGCAAGGGGCGTGAGGAGAAATCCCTATGTTGATGCCCAAGAAGGTAAAGTACCGGAAGCAGCAGCGCGGCCGGATGACTGGCAAGGCGTGGCGCGGCTCGGATCTGTCGTTCGGCGATTTCGGGCTGAAGGCGCTCACCTGCGGCTGGGTGACGGATCGGCAGATTGAAGCGGCCCGTATCGCGATGACGCGTTACGTCAAGCGCGGCGGAAAGGTCTGGATCCGGATTTTCCCCGACAAGCCGATCACGAAGAAACCGGCCGAAACCCGTATGGGTAAAGGCAAGGGCGCTCCGGAGCAATGGGTGGTGGTGATTCGTCCGGGGAAGGTGATGTTCGAGATGGAAGGCGTGCCGCAGGATCTGGCCGAAGAGGCGATGCGGCTGGCGGCGCACAAGCTGCCGCTGCGGACCCGGTTCGTGAAGCGGGAATCGGCTTGAGACGAGGGTAGGGAGATGAAAGCAGATCAGATTCGAGGCCTCGACGAAGCGGAGATGAAGCTCAAGCTTCACGAGATGGAAGAACAGATGTTCCGCATCCGGTTTCAGATGTCGATGGGACAGCTGGATGGAATCAAGAAGTACCGCGTGTTGAGGAAAGACCTGGCGCGGGCCCGGACGGTGCTGCGCGAGAGGGAGCTGGCGGCGGCCGGCAAGTAAGCGGAAGAAGCCATGGCGGAAGAAAAGAAGACGGGACAGAAAAACGAGAAACTCGGCGAAGTCGTCTCGACCAAGATGGCCAAGACGATCGTGGTCCAGGTGACACGCCGCGTGCCCCATCCGCTCTACAAGCGAATCGTCAACAAGCGCAACAAGTTTTACGCGCACGACGAGACGGGCGAAGCGCGTGTGGGCGACATCGTGCGGATCATCGAGTGCCGGCCGCTCAGCAAGACCAAGAGGTGGACGCTGGGCGCAGTGGTGCGCCGCGCGGCGGTGATCGGGGCGCAGCCGAAGGATCTCGACGTCAAGATTTGAGTAGGTTTACGGAGCGTTCTTATGATTGGGATGCGAACCATCCTCGATGTGGCCGATAATTCCGGCGCGCGCAGGCTGTCCTGTATCCTGCCGCGAGGCGGCGACCTCGGGTTGCGTGCGGGCCTGGGCGACGTGGTTACGGCCAGCGTGAAGGAAGCGGCGCCGGACTCGGCGATCAAGAAGGGAAAAGTCGTGCGGTGCGTGATCGTGCGGATGCGCAAGGAGACGCGGCGGAAGGACGGGACCTACATCCGGTTCGATTCCAACGCGGCCGTGCTGATCACCGAACTGGGCGAGCCGGTGGGGACGCGCGTCTTCGGACCGGTGGCGCGCGAGTTGCGCGAAAAGCGATTTATGAAAATCGTTTCGCTGGCGCCGGAGGTGATCTGACATGCCGAAACGTTCGAAGCGGCTGGACGAGCCGGTGCGGATCAACCTGAAGAAGGAAGACATCGTCGTCGTGATCGCCGGCCGCGACAAAGGGAAAGAGGGCCGGGTGTTGAGCGTGGACCAATGGACCGGGCGGATTCTGGTGGAGGGCGTGAACATGCTGAAACACCATGTACGGCCCAATCCTTCGCGCCAGATCAAAGGCGGCATCGCCGAACGCGAGTCGTCGATCCACGTGTCCAACGTGATGATCAAGGGGCCGCAGGGCCCGACGCGGATCAAGCATCTGGTGCAGGAAAGCGGCGGCCGGAAGCGCGTCGTTCGCGTCTGCGCAAAAACGGGCGAGGTACTGGACAAGAAGTAGGGTGCGTATGGCGGCGAGACTGAGACAACATTACACGAAAAACGTCATTCCGGTGCTGACGCAGGAGTTCAGTTACAAGAACCCCATGGCGGTACCGAAGATCGACAAGATTTCCGTGAACATCGGGCTGGGCGAGGCGACGCAGAACGCGAAGCTGATGGATGCGGCGGTGGGCGAACTGGGCCAGATCACCGGCCAGCGCCCCATCGTCACGAAGGCCAAGAAATCGATCGCGGCCTTCAAGCTGCGCGAAGGAATGGCGATCGGCTGTGCCGTCACGCTTCGCGGCGACCGGATGTATGAATTCTTCGATCGGCTGGTGAACATCGCGCTGCCTCGCGTCCGCGACTTTCGGGGCGTGTCGCCCAAGTCGTTTGACGGGCGCGGCAACTACACGCTGGGGCTGCGCGACCAGTTGATCTTTCCCGAGATCGACTACGCCAAGGTAGACAAGGTCAAAGGGATGAACGTAACAATCACGACCACGGCCAAGACCGACGCCGAGGCCATAAGCCTGCTGCGCCAAATGGGAATGCCGTTCCGCAAGTAAGGGGAGTTTGGATGGCGACGACTGCGAAGATTGCCAAGGATTTGAAAAAGGCCGACGAGATCCGGCTCGCCCGCGCCAATGGAAAAAAGCCGGTGTTTGCCTGCCGGTTGCGGAATCGCTGCTGGCGCTGCGGGCGGCCGCGGGGCTTCCTGCGCAAGTTCGGCATCTGCCGGCTTTGCTTCCGGCAACTGGCGCTCAGCGGCGAGGTGCCGGGCGTGATCAAGGCCAGTTGGTAGGTGAGGAGGAAGGATGATTAGCGATCCCATTGCGGATATGTTGACGCGGGTGCGGAACGCGCTGTCGGCCCGCCATCCGAAGGTGGATGTGCCGGCGTCGAAGCTGAAGGCCGAAATCGCCCGGATCCTCAAGGAAGAGGGCTATATCCTCAACTTCAAGGTAGCCGAGGAAGGCGTCAAGAAGACGATCAAGATTTATCTCAAGTACGCGTCGGGGAACGAGCCTGCCATCGCGCACCTGGAACGGGTGTCGCGGCCGGGATGCCGGGTCTATGTCGGCCAGGGCGACATTCCCCGCGTGCTGGGTGGATTGGGGATCAACATTCTGACGACGCCGCGCGGGGTAATGACGGGGAAGACCGCATACAGAGAAGGTATAGGCGGAGAAATTCTCTGCCAGATTTGGTAACGGCAGGTTGGTGAGGGTTTCGGTATGTCGAGAGTCGGAAGAAAACCGGTGCCGCTGGCAAAGGGCGTAAAGCTCAGCATTGGCGAAGAACTGCTGGTCGAAGGACCCAAGGGGAAGCTGGCCGTGCCGGTGCCCGCGGGCATCCACATCAAGCAATCGGACGGCACGGCGGTGCTCGAGCGCGACGGCGACCAGTACAGAGCGCTGCACGGCCTGACGCGGGCGCTGCTGGCGAATGCGGTGCAGGGAGTGTCGGCGGGATTTACGCGGGAACTGGACATTGTCGGCACCGGCTACAACGCCGACATCAAGGGCAACATCGCCAGCTTCCGCCTGGGGTATTCGCATTCCATCGAGTTCCTGTTGCCGCCCGGAATCGAAATGAAGGTCGACAAGCAGACGCACATTGTGCTGAGCGGCATCGACAAGCAGTTGCTTGGCCAGGTGGCGGCCAACATGCGATCGTTGCGCCCGCCCGACCCGTACAAGAATAAGGGTGTGCGCTATACCGGCGAGCCGTTGCGCAAAAAGGCTGGCAAGGCAGGAGCGGGAGGTAAGGGCAAGTGATTCGCCAGATCGACAAACAAGCTATCCGTTTGCGAATTCACCGCCGCATCCGCAAGAAGGTGCGCGGAACCGCCGAGAAGCCGCGTCTCGCGGTGTTTCGCAGCGTGAAACACATTTATGCGCAGCTCATCGACGACCGGGCGGGCGTGACGCTGGTCTCGGCATCCACCGACGAAAAGGCAAAGCCGGTCTCGAGCGGCGGCAATCTCGCCGGCGCGAAAGCCGTTGGTACCCTGGTTGCCCAACGGGCCAAGGCCAAGGGAATCGACAAAGTGGTTTTCGACCGCGGCGGGTATCTGTATCACGGACGCGTCAAGGCCCTGGCCGATTCGGCGCGCGAAGCGGGACTGGAGTTCTAAAAGCATGGCGATTCAAGTGAAGCGAATTGACCCGCAGGCGCTGAACCTGAAAGAAAACGTGGTCTCGATCAACCGCGTCACCAAGGTGGTGAAGGGCGGCAAGAACATGAGTTTCTCGGCGCTGGTCGTGGTCGGCGATCCGGCGGCCAAGGTGGTCGGCTTCGGCGTCGGCAAAGCGCGCGAAGTGCCGTCGGCCATTCGAAAAGGCATCGAAGCGGCAAAGAAAAATCTGCGGAAGGTGAACACCATGGATCTGACCATTCCGCATCGGGTGCTTGGAAAGTATGGAAGCAGTAATGTTCTGCTGAAGCCGGCTCCGGCAGGAACGGGCGTGATCGCCGGCGGAGCCGTACGCGCGGTGATCCAGGCGGCAGGCATCCCGAACGTGCTCACCAAGTCGATCGGACGGCGGAATCCGCACAACCTGGTTAGGGCGACCCTGGTAGCGCTCGAGTCATTGCGCGACAAGCAGGACGTCGCCAATCTGCGCGGGCTGGCGCTCGACAGACTGTAGGGCGATATATGGCAGACATGATCAAGATCAAATTGATTCGCAGCCCGATTTCGACGCCGGAGACGCACAAGAAGATTGTCCGGAGTCTGGGGCTGAAGAAGCTGAACCATGTAGTGGTGCGACCGGACACGCCGTCGTTTCGAGGGATGGTAAAAAAGGTGCCGCACCTTCTGGCGATCGTCGCCGAGTGACGATCCGTACCGCGACTTCGGAGCCGCGACCGTAACTTCTGAGCCGCGACCGTAAGGGAGCGGTGGCGACGAGTGATGACCGCGACCGCAAGGGAGCGAACCGTAGGAGTTGAACCGATGAATCTCAGTGGATTAAAACCTCCCGCCGGCCAGAAACATCCGCCGAAGCGTGTCGGCCGGGGTATGGGCTCGGGCCACGGCAAAACGTCGGCCCGCGGGCAAAAGGGCCAGCGCTCGATCGCCGGTTATTCGAAGATGCGCGGGTTTGAAGGCGGCCAGATGCCCCTTCACCGCCGCCTCCCGAAGCGCGGCTTTACCAACATCTTCAAGAAGGAATTCGCCATCGTCAACGTGGGCGACCTGGCGGGTCTGTCCGGCGACGCGTTTGGTCCTGACCGGTTAATGGAGATGGGTGTCATCAAGAAATTGCGAGAGGGTCTGAAGATCCTGGGCAGCGGCGAACTCGACCGCGCGATCACGGTGCAGGCACATCATTTTTCGAAGTCGGCTGCCGAAAAGATTGAGAAGGCCGGTGGAAAAGCGGAAGTCATCGGCGGCGCGCAGAGCTAGCGCGCGCGGCGAGGGGACATGCAGAAGTTCATAGAAGCGGTTACCAACGTCTTCCGGATTCCCGATCTCCGGAAACGGGTGCTGTTTACGCTCGCGCTGTTGGCGGTCTACCGCCTGGGCGGCCATATCCCGACCCCCGGCATCAACCTGGTGCGGTGGGAGGAGTTCTTCTCACGAAACGCCGGAGGCATCTTCGGCTTCTTCGACCTGTTCGCCGGCGGCAACATCCGCCGGTTGACAATTTTTGCGCTGGGCATCATGCCCTACATCACTTCCTCGATCATCCTGCAGTTGTTGACCGTGGTGATCCCGCAACTGGAGAAGATGCAAAAGGAAGGCGAACTGGGACGGCGGAAGATCACGCAGTGGACCCGGTACATCACGATCATCCTGTCGGTCATCCAGTCGTTTACGATTGCCCAGGGCCTGCAGGCCATGGAAGGCAACATTGTCATCCATCCGGGTATCGGGTTCACGCTGCTGACGATCATCTCGCTGACCACGGGGACGGCCTTTATCATGTGGCTGGGCGAGCAGATCAGCGACCGCGGCATCGGCAACGGAATGTCGCTCATCATCTTTGCCGGCATTGTCGTCGGTTTGCCGCAGGCCATCGAGTCGCTGTACCAAAACGTGTTTGTGACACGCGAATGGAGCGCACTGGCCCTGATCGTGATTCTGGCGATGATGGTGGTGGTCGTAGCGTTTGTCGTTCTGGTGGAACGCGGTGAGCGGCGGATCCCGGTTCAATACGCCAAGCGGGTGATCGGGCGCCGGGTGATGGGCGGGCAGTCGACCCACATGCCGCTGAAGGTGAATGCAGGCGGCGTCATTCCCGTGATCTTTGCTTCGTCACTGCTGGCCCTGCCGCAGACGCTGGCCAACTTTCCGGTGATTAAGAACAGCACCTGGCTGAGCGGAGTTCTGTCGTCGATCCGCACCGGCGAACCGCTGTACGTCCTGATGTTTGTCTCTCTGATCATCTTCTTCTGCTTCTTCTATATTTCGATCATCTTCAATCCGCACGAGACTGCCGACAATATGCGGAAGTACGGCGGGTTCATTCCCGGGATTCGGCCGGGCAAGAACACGGCCGAGTACATCAACGCCATTCTGTCCAAGATCACCGTGGTGGGGGGCCTTTACCTCGCCATTCTATGCCTGATTCCTGACATCATGCTCGGTGGGATCAAGTTGCAGCACTTGCCGCTGGTGGGCAACTTCATCGATGCCACCTTCCCGCGATTTCTGCTGGACGGGTTGGGTGTAACGTTCTACTTCGGCGGAACCTCACTGCTGATCGTGGTGGGTGTGGCGATGGATACGGTGAACCAGATTGAGGCGCAGTTGATCATGCGCCACTACGAAGGATTTACGCCCAAGGCGGGCCGGATCCGGGGCCGGCGCAGTTCGGTCTGACGCGCGGAGGTTGACGAGCCGGGAGCCAGGAAGTCAGCGGCAAACGCGGGGATGCAGGACAGCGGGCACAGAAGCGCGACAGTCCGGGCCGTCTTGTTATTCGGTCCGCCCGGTTCGGGCAAAGGGACCCAGGCAAAGCTCCTGGTGGAGGAATGGGGGATTCCTCACATCTCGACCGGGGATATGTTGCGGGCCCACATCGAGTCTGGGGATTCGGTGGGCCGCGAGATCGGTTCGCTAATGCGAAGCGGCGGGCTGGTTCCCGACGCGATGGTGAATCTGCTGGTGGAAAGGCGCCTGGCGCAGCCGGATTGCCGGCGCGGATTCGTACTCGATGGGTATCCGCGAACGGTTGCGCAGGCCAGGGTGATCCTGGACCTGTTCCGCCGCAAGGGTTTATGCGAGGTGGTGATCTACCTCGCCGTGGATTACAATATAATTATTGCCCGGCTGTCGGGACGGCGGCAGTGTGTCTCGTGCGGGGCTCTTTACCACGTCGAGTACAACCCCCCGAAACGGGAAGGAACTTGCGATCTTGACGGCGAAGTTTTGTTCACACGCGACGATGACGCCGAACCGGTGATCCGGGAGCGGCTGGTAGCGTACGAAGAGAAGACCCTGCCGCTCACCCGGTTCTTTGAGGAGCAGGGCAGCCGGTTCCTGGAGATCGCTTCGAGCTCGGAGGCGCCGGAAGTGATTTGCGGCCGGATCCGGCGGGCGGTCGAGGAAGCATGATCATTCGCAAGACCGCTGCCGAGATGGAGAAGATGCGCCAGGCGGGAATGCTGGTTTGGCAGATCCTGGAAGAATTGCGGAAGATGTGCCAGGCAGGGGTTTCCACCTGGGACCTGGAAGTCGCGGCGGAAAAGATGATGAAGGAAGCGGGAGCCCGGCCGGCGTTCAAGGGCTATTTTGTGCCGGCTGCCGGGGAGCGATACCGCTTTGCGTTGTGTACCTCGGTGAATGACGAGATTGTGCATGGGATGCCTTCGGCCAAGCGGGTGCTGCGGCCGGGAGATATTGTGTCGATCGATACGGGAGTAGAGTTGAACGGGTACTTCGGGGATTCGGCGACGACGGTCGCGATCGGCCACGTCAGCGAAGTCGCCGGCCAACTGCTGCGCGTTACCGAAGAGTCGCTCGAACTGGCGATTCAGCAGGTGCGCTCCGGAAACCGCCTGTTTGATGTCTGCGGGGCGGTCGAGCGCCACGTTTTGGCGCACGGGTTTTCCATCGTCCGGGAGTTCGTGGGACACGGTATCGGGACGAAACTGCACGAAGAACCGCAAGTTCCCAACTATGTGGACAGGAAGAACGAGAACCCGAGGTTGAAGGAAGGGATGGTCCTGGCGATCGAGCCGATGGTCAACGCAGGCGGCGCCGATCTGCGGGTGCTGAGCGACCGTTGGACCGCCGTGACCAAGGATGGTTCGTATTCGGCGCACTTTGAGCACTGCGTGGCGGTGACGGAGAACGGGCCGTGGGTCCTGACGCGGCCGTAAGGCGGAAGCGGAAGGCCGAGGGAATAGTTTTGGAGGAACTGCCGCAAGGCAAGTTCCAGGTGGAGTTGACAAGCGGCCAGCGGGTGTTGGCTCATCCGGCGTCGGGCACGGTAAGAAACTTTGTGCGGCTGCTTCCGGGCGACCGGGTGGAAGTGGAACTGGCGCCGCATGATTGGACGCGGGGCCGGATCGTCAGGAAGTTATCCGAGCCGCGACCATAGACAGAGCCGCGACCGTCAGGGAGCGGTGGCGGGACGGAAACCAACAGAGCCGCGACCGTAAGGGAGCGGTGGCGAGCGGCGCAGCCGCGAAGTACGACACAGGGTTAGCAGCGAGAACGAACGATGAAAGTCCGAGCGTCGGTCAAAAAGATCTGTGACAAGTGCAAATTGATCCACCGCGAAGGCGTGGTCCGGGTCATTTGTGTGAATCCGAAGCATAAGCAGCGTCAGGGATAGGGAGAAAAACGTGGCACGTATTGCAGGCGTCGATTTGCCGCCAAAAAAACGCGTTGAAGTGGGACTGACCTATATTTACGGCGTCGGCCGCACGCGATCGAAGTCGCTGCTCCACCGCGCTGGAATCGAGTTCGACAAGAAGGTGTCGGACCTGAGCGAGGAAGAAGTGAGCCGCATCCGCCAGTTGCTCGAAGACGAGGGAGCCGTCGAGGGCGATCTGCGCAAAGAAGTGTCGATGAACATCAAACGGCACATCGAAATCGGCTCCTATCGGGGAATGAGGCATCGGCGGGGACTGCCCGTTCGCGGCCAGCGGACGCATACCAACGCCCGCACGCGAAAGGGTCCGCGCCGGGGCACTGTCGCCAACAAGAAGAAGGCGACCTCGAAGACATAGTTGAATCGATATGGCTAAGCAGAAGACGCCGGCGAAGGCCGCCAAGAAGAAGAGCTTTAAGAAAAAGGAAAAGAAGGTCATCCCGATGGGGCTGGTGTATATCCAGGCGACCTTCAACAACACGATCGTGACCATCACCGATCAGGAGGGCAATACTGTCTCCTGGTCGAGCGCCGGTTCGCTCGGATTCCGCGGTTCTCGCAAGGGCACTCCGTTCGCCGCGCAGCAGGCGTCGATGACCGCCGCGGGAAAAGCCAAAGAGGTCGGCTTGCGTACCGTGGACGTCCGGGTCAGTGGCCCGGGGTCGGGGCGTGAGTCGGCGATTCGCGCTCTTTCAAGCGCCGGCCTGGAAGTGAAGGGGATTCGGGATGCAACGCCGATTCCTCATAACGGCTGCCGCCCGCCCAAGAAGCGGCGCGTGTAAAAGCGTTACGTTGGGAAACGCAGGACGAAGGCCCGTTCCAGGGTCGTAAACTGCACCTTTTGAGGGAATAGGGGCGCGATAGACAGAGCGCCAAAGGAGAAGAATGGCAAGGTATAAAGGTCCCGTTTGCCGGCTCTGCCGCAGGGAGGGCGTTAAACTCTTTCTGAAAGGGGAGCGCTGCCACAGCGAGAAGTGCGCCATCGAAAAGCGCAATTTTGTCCCCGGCCAGCACGGAAAAACTAAAAAGGCCAAGAAAATTGTCGGGTACGGCCTGCAACTGCGTGAGAAGCAGAAGGCGCGCCGGATTTACGGCATCCTGGAGAGACAGTTCCGCAACAATTTCGAGAAGGCCGCGGGAATGAAGGGCATTACGGGCGACAACATGCTCGCCCTGCTCGAACGGCGTCTGGACAACGTGGTCTATAGGATGGGCTTCGGCACCAGCCGCGCCCAGTCCCGGCAGATCGTCCGCCACGGTCATATCACGGTGAATGGCCGCAAGGTCAATATCCCGTCGTTTATTGTGAAGCTGAACGACCTGGTGGAAGTGCGGGAGCGCAGCCGGAACAATCCGACCATCCTCGCCGCCCGCGACGCGACGGCTCATGCGCCGGCGCCGGGTTGGCTGGAAGTGGATCGCGAAGGACTGAAGGCCCGCGTGGCGGGCGGCCCCAAACGTGATGAGCTGGTGCAGATTCAACTGACCGAACAGCTCATCGTGGAGTTGTACTCGAAGTAAGGTGGCGGAACCGGCTCACCCGCCGGCTCGCTTCCTGAACCGTGAAAGCGGAAAGGAACTATGTTCAAAGGCTTTCAGAAACCGAAACGGCTTGTAGCCAATACCGAGACCCTGACGGACCGGTATGGCATGTTCACGGCTCAGCCATTTCAGCGCGGCTTCGGAACCACGATCGGTAACAGCCTGCGCCGTGTGCTGTTGAGTTCGATTGAAGGCGCCGCCATTACGGCGGTTCGCATTGAAGGTGTCGAGCACGAATTCAGCCCCATTCCGGGCGTGGTGGAAGACGCCACAGACATTATCCTCAACCTCAAGCAGATCCCGTTCAAACTGATGGGTGAGGGCGTGAAAATGGCGCGCATCAGTGTCGAGGGCGCGGGCGAAGTGCTGAGCGGGCAGATCGAATGCGACGCCGATGTCGAAGTGCTCGACCGGTTCATGCATGTCGCGACGGTGAGCGAAGGCGGCCGCCTGAGCATCGAGATGCGGCTGAAACCCGGCCGCGGCTATGTCAGTGCCGACAAGAACTTCGATGAGGACCTGCCTCTCGGCTATATTCCGATCGACTCGGTCCATTCGCCGGTGCGCAAGGTCAATTTCGGCGTCGAGGCGGCGCGTCTCGGCCAGATGACCGATTACGACAAACTGACCCTGGAAGTCTGGACCAATGGCGCTATTTCTCCGCAGGACGCCATCGGCCAGGCGGCCAAACTCCTGAAGGATCACATGACCATCTTCATCAACTTCGAGGAGACGCCCGAAGTGGTGGAAGAGGTAGTTGAACGCGGCATGGAGAAGGTGAACGAGATCCTCAACCGGTCGGTGGAGGAACTCGAGCTCAGTGTCCGCTCCTATAACTGTCTGAAGAACGCCAACATTCAAACGATCGGCGAACTCGTGCAACGCACGGAAGCCGAAATGTTGCGCACCAAGAATTTCGGCCGCAAGTCCTTGAACGAGATCAAGGAGATTCTGTCCTCGATGGGGCTGACCCTTGGGATGAAGATGGACCCATCGGGGCGCCTGGTGGCGCCTCCCGGCTCCAGCATGCCTGAGCCGGATCTGGATCTGGATAGCGAGGAAGCCATCCCGGAGTAGCAGAAGGACCACCATGAGACACAAACAAGGCGGATGGAAACTAAAACGCGACGTGAGCGCGCGGCGAGCGCTCTTTCGGGGTCTGGTCACCAGCATCATCGAAGAGGAGCGCGTCGTCACCACGGTGCCCAAGGCGAAGGCCGTTCGGCCGCTGGTCGAGAAGATGATCACGCTGGGCAAGCAGGACACGCTTCACTCGCGCCGCCAGGCGGCGGCCTTTCTCCAAACGCCGGCCTCGGTCAAGAAACTGTTTGACGTTCTGTCGACCCGGTTTGGCCAGCGCAACGGGGGGTATGTCCGGATCACCCGCCTCGGCTTCCGCAAGGGAGACGGAGCGGAGCAAGCCATGATTGAACTCGTCGGCAGTCAATTGGTGAAGCGTGCCGCCGATCGCGCCCGCCGTCGCGAAGAGCGGCTAAAGGCGCAGCGCGAAGGCCGCGAGCCGGACGAAGAGCAGCAGTCGTAGAGAAACTCGTCCACCATCAGAGCCGCGACCGGAAGGGAGCGGGCATGGCGGACTTTACCACGACCCGTTACGGGGAATGCCGGGCCGTCCTTCGGGGTGGCCCGGCTTCTCTATTTCCTGAGGCCCTCGCTCGACCAGTCACTTGCTACGATGAGAAGCCCCCGGCGCGAGGCTTCCATGGAACCTTCTTCCCGTCTCCAGTCGCTCGACGTCTTTCGCGGCGTGACCATCGCTTCCATGATCCTGGTCAACAACCCGGGGTCCGGCGCGAACACCTACCCGCCTCTCCTTCACGCCGAATGGCACGGCTGGACGTTCACCGACATGGTCTTCCCCTTCTTTCTGTGGATCGTCGGTGTCGCCATGACGCTCTCCTTCGCGAAGCGCATCGAGCGCGGCGGCCTGAACTCCACGCTCGCCTTTCACACCGTGCGCCGCGCGGCGCTCATCTTTCTCACTGGTACCTTCCTGAACCTTTTCCCGGACTTCGATTTTGCCGGCCTTCGGATTCCGGGGGTGCTCCAGCGGATCGCAGTCTGTTACCTGTTCGCCGGTCTCATCTATCTCTACACCTCTCCCCGAGCGACGATCGTCATCACCGTTGTGTTGCTTGCCGTGTACCCGGCGCTGATGCTGACGTTCGGCGCAGGCTGGGACAAGGGCGACAACTTCGCTGCCGCCGTCGACCAGGTTTTCCTGAGCGGTCACATGTGGAGCCATACCAGGACCTGGGATCCGGAGGGCATTGTCAGTACGATTCCCGCCATTGCCACGGTCCTGTTCGGCATCCTCACCGGCGAGATGCTGCGCGCGAAACGGTCGCCCGTTGAAACCGCGGTCCGGATCTTCGCCGCCGGGACCGTGCTCACCGCCCTGGGCAATCTGCTCGGCCTCTGGATCCCCGTCAACAAGAGCCTGTGGACGAGTTCCTATGCCGTCCTGATGGCGGGCCTGGCGGCGCTGGCCTTTGCCCTATGCTATTGGAGCATCGACATTCTCCAGGGCCAAACCTGGACCAAGCCGTTCGCCATCTACGGCTCGAATGCCCTGGCTGTGTACGTGTTGTCCGGCGTCGTCGCCGATCTGATCGGAGGTGTGTGGAAGATCGGTGGGACTTCGGCAAAGGAGTGGATTTACCAGAATGTTATGCTGCCGATCGCCTCTCCGGGGAACGCTTCTCTCCTCTATGCGCTCGCCAACGTCTTGGCCCTGTACGGGGTGGCTTGGTTCCTTTGGCGGCGGCGGTGGTTTCTGCGGTTCTGACGCCTGGTTCTAGCGGCCATTAGTGGCTATACTTGGGGTGCCTGGCCTCCATGGCGCTGTTCAAGACCCGCAGCGCCGCCGTTTACGGCATCGATGCTCACCTGATCGATGTCGAAGTCGACCTGATCCCGTCCGGCACGGCGCGCGATTTCATTACCGTCGGCATGCCCGACACCGCCGTCAAAGAAAGCCGCGAGCGGATCAAGTCCGCCCTCGCGAATTCCGGTTTCGGCATTCCCTCCAAGAGCGTCACCATCAACCTGGCCCCGGCCAATGTGCGCAAGGAGGGCGCCGGCTTCGATCTGCCGATGGCGGTTGGCGTTCTCGGCGCGATGGGCGCCGTGCGCGGACTCGACTCCCACCTCCTGGTCGGCGAATTGAGTCTCGACGGCACGGTCCGCCCGATCCGCGGCGTGCTGTCGGTGGCCGTCTGCGCGAAGGCCGAAGGAATCCTCAACGTCATTGTCCCCGCCGAGAACGCCGCGGAAGCGGCGGTGGTCGACGGGATCCACGTCTTTGGCATGCGCCACCTGGCCGAAGTGGTCCATTATCTTGCCCGGCCGGAAGAATTCGCTCCGGCGATGCCGATGCTCACCGAGCAGATTGAGGATCCCGGCACGCCCGATTTCCGCGATGTGCGAGGCCAGGCAAGCGCCAAGCGCGCGTTGGAAGTCGCGGCCGCGGGCGGGCATAACCTATTGATGATCGGCCCCCCGGGCTCCGGCAAGACGATGCTGGCCAAGCGTCTGCCCGGGATCCTGCCGGAGTTGAGTTTTCCTGAAGCGATCGAGACGACCAAGGTCCATAGCATTGCCGGGATGCTCCCCGCCAACACGGGGCTTCTGCGGCAGCGCCCTTTCCGCTCGCCGCACCACACCGTGTCCGACGCCGGATTGATCGGCGGTGGCATCGGCATGCCGCGTCCTGGCGAGGTGAGCCTGGCGCACAACGGAATCCTGTTTCTCGACGAGTTGCCCGAGTTCCCGCGCAACGTCCTGGAGATGCTGCGGCAACCCCTTGAAGACGGATCGGTCACCATCGCCCGGGCCAGCCTGACCATGTGCTTCCCTTCCAGTCTGATGCTGGTGGCCGCCATGAACCCATGTCCGTGCATGCAATAACTGAACACAACCTGAACCGAGCGGGAAGGAACGGTTCCCCCCGGTCTGCAGACAACCGACCTCTTTTTCCTCCTGCTCGCCTACTGTACGCAGGCGGTCTCTCCGCGGCGCGTGCCGGCGGGCAGAAAGAACAGTGAGGTAGCCCCGCTCGTCCAGCTACCCGGGCGTGTTCAGCGGACTCGCGGCTCGGTGCGTTGCTGCGATGCGGGGCTAAGAGGTTGGATTGGGTCTTTACGACCGAGCCACCATGAGCATACGCCTTCCTCATTCCACGCACATTCGGTCAGACACCCCAG
>JBJXGR010000550.1:0-22929 GCA_046160045.1 Bryobacteraceae bacterium | reverse complement strand
CCGTCCGCCGATCAGGTCGTGGTCGACCGGCGGGGCGTCGCGGCCACCGGATCCGTCACTCGCATCGATGTCGAGGGCGGAAAGGCGACTCACACCATCGCCGCCGGCCTCCATCCCACCGCCATCGTGCTGGACGCAAAACGAGGGCGGCTGTACGTGGCGAATACGAACTCTGGCACGATTTCCGTGATCAGCACGAGCACGAACCTGGTGACCTCCACTATCCGCATCCAGCCCTTTGAGCGGACGATCACCGGGGTCGCGCCCACGGCGCTCGCCCTCTCGGCCGATGGAGAGGCCCTGTACGCCGCGTGCGGCGGCATCAATGCCGTGGCGGTGATCAAGACCGCCACCTCGCGCACCGCCGGGTTGATCCCGACGGCCTGGTATCCCAATGCCGTCGCTCTCAGCCCGAACGGCAACAAGCTCGCTGTGACGTCCCTGCTGGGGGCGGGTTCGGGGTGGCAAGGCGAACCGAAAAAGCGGTTCGTGCACTCGTATCGCGGCTCGGTGGCCGTCCTCGACATTCCCGATGATGCCGAACTCGCCGGCTACAGCGCGGCCGTCGCCGAGAACAATCGCCTCAGCCTCGGCGCGCCCTCCGCTGCCGCTCCGGCCCTCAATCCGGCCGCCAAAGCCGTCGCCATCCCGCGCCGCGCCGGCGAGCCTTCGCTCATCGAGCACGTAGTCTACATCATCAAGGAGAACCGGACCTACGACCAGCTTTTCGGCGACCTTCCGCAAGGCAACGGCGACCCGTCCCTGGTGATGTTCGGCGCCAAGGTGACGCCCAACCAACGCAAGTTGGCGCAGGAATTCGTGCTCCTGGACAACTTCTACGCCAGCGGAGGCAACAGCGCCGACGGCCACCAGTGGGCCACCCAGGCCAACGAGACCGCCTACACAATGTATCCGGGCTATGGCGGGCGCAGCTACCCGTTCGACGGCACCGACCCCATCGCCTATTCTTCCGGCGGCTTTTTGTGGGACCTCGCGCTCGACCGGAAGAAGACCGTTCGCGTGTTCGGCGAGTTCGTCCCGCGCATGTCCGAGGCTCGTCCCGCCGACCGTGCGAAGTACCTGGAACGCTGGCGCAAGGGCGATGACTTCGCCAGCGACTTCAACGTCAAACCGGCCGTCCGCGGAATGATGTCCATCGTCGAGCCGAACTTCCCCAGCTACTCGAACGGCATTCCCGACGCCGTACGCGCCCGCATCTTCCTCGATCACCTGAAGCGATGGGAGTCGGCGGGTGCGATGCCGAATCTCTCCATCGTGCTGCTGCCCAGCGACCACACCTATGGCACGATGCCTGGGGCTTCCACGCCGGCGGCCATGGTTGCGGACAATGACCTAGCGCTCGGCACGGTGGTGGAAGGCCTGACGCGGTCGAAGTTCTGGCAGAAGATGGCCATCTTCGTGGTGGAAGATGACGCGCAGAACGGAGTCGACCACGTGGACGGGCATCGCACGGTGGCCTTGGCGATCAGCCCGTACACCCGGCGCGGCCACGTGGATTCCACGTTCTATTCCCACCAGAGCATCCTGAAGACGATTGAGCTGATTCTGGGCCTGCCGACGCTCTCGCTGTTCGACCTGATCGCCAACGACATGCGTGCCAGTTTTCGCAACACTCCCGACGAGACGCCCTACCGCGCCGTCGTGCCGGAACAATCGCTCGATGAGGTCAATCCGCCATTGCGCTCGCTGAACGGACCGGCGCGCCGCGCGGCGACGGATTCGATGCGCATGAAGTGGGAAGTGCCCGACGCGGTTCCCACCGAACGGCTGAACCGCATCCTGTGGGGCGCGGTCCGCGGCTGGTCGACGCCCTATCCGGGCAGCCGGCAGGCGGTGTTTGCTCCACTGTCGCTCGACCTGGACGACGACGAGCGTTGATTGTGATATGCTCATCGCCCAAAGGAGGCTCATGAGCAAGCGCAAGATCAACAGGCGGCAACTGTTCCAGGCGGGCGCGGCGGCAGGCATGCTGGCCGGCGCCCCGGCATCGGCGGCCACGCTGCAAAAGCGCGGCCAGGGAACCGAAGTCTACACGCGAATCGGCGTCCGGCCGTTCATCAACTGTACGTCGACCTACACGATTAACGGTGGCTCGGCGCAATTGCCCGACGTGATCGCCGCCGTCCAGCAGGCGGCGCACTATCACGTCAACCTCGACGAGTTGCAGGACGCGGTAGGCAAGCGGATCGCTCACCTGCTGGGCGCGGAAGCGGCCATGGTGAGTTCCGGCGCGGCCGGCGCGGTGACGTGCGGAACCGCCGCCTGTGTCGCCGGCGGAGATCCGGAAGCCATGCAGCAACTGCCGAACACCGAAGGTCTACGCAACGAGGTGATCGTGCCTAAATGGTCGCGCAGCCAGTACGACCAGGCGGTGCGCAACGTCGGTGTCCGTATGGTCGAGGTGCAAACGCTCGACGACGTCGAGCGCGCACTCGGGCCAAAGACCGTCATGGCCACCGGTCAGGCGAACCTGCAGGAGTCTACCAATCCCTTCACTCTCGAACAATTCGTCGCCGTGTTGAACAAGCGCAAGATCCCGCTGTTGATCGACGCCGCCGCCGAATTGCCGTTGCGGCCGAACCCTTTCCTGAGCCGCGGCGCCTCCCTGGTCGCCCACAGCGGCGGCAAGATCCTGCGCGGGCCGCAGACTGCGGGGGTTCTGCTCGGACGCAAGGATCTGGTCACCGCCGCCTATCGGTGTTCCTCCCCGCACATGACGTTCGCCCGCGCCATCAAGGTGAGCAAGGAGGAAATCGTCGGGGTCCTGGTGGCGGTCGAGTATCTGGTGGAACGCCGCGATCGCAACGCCGAAGACCGCGAGTGGAAATCCTGGTTTCAACACATCGCCCAGCGGCTGAAGCCCATCGAGGGCCTGCGGACAAAGATCGTCGATCCGCCCCTGCCCAGCTACTATCCCGTGCTCAACATTGAATGGGACCCGGCCCGGATCGGCCTCATCAACGCCGATGTCGGCCGGCAACTGCTCGACGGCGAGCCGCGCATCATGACTCACGCGGAAGGGGACGGCCATTCCTTTGTCGTTCGTCCCGCGGCGATGTATCCGGGCGAACACCTCGCGGTGGCTGACCGGCTATACGAGGTCTTCCGGAGCGCGCCGGCCGGCAAACCCAAGCCCGTGGTGTCGCCGCCTTCGGTTGATCTCACCGGATCCTGGGAGGTTGAGATCCAGTTCATCGCTGCGCGTACGAAGCAGAAGTTCTTCCTGAGCGCTCACGGCAACCAGCTCACGGGGACGTTCGCCAGCCGCATCATTGACCATGGAAACGTGCAAGGCACGATCGACGGCGAACGGGTCGCGTTCCACAACAGTTCCCGCTATGAGGGTGCGTCCTTCCACTACAGGTACTTCGGAAAGGTGCAGGGCGACCGGATGTCGGGCGAGGTCGAGTTGGGCGAGGAATACGGAACGGCACAGTGGACCGCCCGCCGATTGGGCTGAGAGCCCTGTGGCGCCGGTCTCCGGCCACATAGCCGCTAAGATACTGCCCGCGGCTGGTAAAATCGGCCGGTTGCCGACACCCTTCACAACTCCCGATGGCCGCGCCATCAGAGGCCCGACCGCAAGGGAGGGTTGGCGCGCACACTCGATTTTCCATACATTCTAAGTTCACGTAGCGCCGGTCTCCGCCCGGCCCGTACCTTCCTCTCCCGTCGTCACCGACGCGGTGAAGCCGATACCCTCGCTCCTCAACTCGACATGGGAAAAAAAGAAGTGTAGGCGGCCCTTCAGGCCGCGGCGCCCTTCACGCGACCGCCCGCCGAAGGCCGCCTTTTGCGGACTGAACAACCGCGCTTGGGCGGCCCACGATAACAAATGGAGAAGCCTCAACAAATGAGAGAAGCCCCCCAGCCCAGAGCGTGACGCCCTGGGCCCGGTACGCAGTGTTTTCATCTATTTGGGTGGGCTGCCGAGATCGGCTCCGATCCGCTTGCCTACCGCCGCCGCGGCGGATTCAAGACCTTGTGTGACCGCGCCGGCCAGCCATTTACCAGGCTCCGACTCCCAAAATTCGGCCATTTGCCGGAGGTGATCGTCAGGGAAATCCCTGAACAGGAAGAGCAGGTAAACGATGGCCGCGTTGATCATCACGGGTTCGTAGCTCTGCTTGACCTGAGACAAAGCTGGGTCGAGTTCCCGCGGGCCAACCCTCATTTCAGCGGGCAGCGAAGGGTTCAGAGCCAGCGCGGTTTCCCGCACCACCGCGAGGGTAAACGCGACTTCGGCGGGTGTCACCCGTTGGGCCGTATGCAACCGATGGATCCATTCGAGGCGGGTCTGGCCGGGCGGATTCGTGCGCAAACCCTCGGCGAACTCGGACAACTGGCGGCGCCGTTCCAATCCGGAAATCGCGCTTGCCGCCATCTCCGTCCGCCGCGCGACCGGGGACTCGAGCCACTTCATCACCTCGGCCATTCTCAGCGGATCGTAGCCTGCCGCCACGCGTTGCGCGATGTGATCCCGGATCACGCCTGCCTGCAAATGCTCGCTTGCGATGCGACGAAGCTTGGCCACGTCGATTCGGGCCAGACGGGTCTTGTCCAGAAACGACGTCAAGTTCGTGGCTTCGATGAAACGTTCCAGCTCCGTTAGAATGCCGGTGCGCGTCAGAGACAGTGCCAGAAAGTCCGGTGGGCGGGCAGACGAGGATGCGGGCGGCGTTCCAGCTTCCGGCAGTTCCCTCACCCGGATATTTGCGGGTTCGATCTCCCGGATTCGGATCTTCGCCGGATCGACCTCGGGGGCGGAGCCCTCCCTTGCGGTCGGGCCTCGGATGCCTACCTTCGCGGGCTCGATCTCCCGCACCGGGATGGGCGGCGGAGTCACCTCCCGAATCCGAATCGGGGCCTTCGGTTCACGCGCCGCTGGAGGCGCCGGAGCCGGCGTTGCCGAGGCGGGTTCCGCCGGCGCCGGAGGGACGGATGTGTTACTTTGCGTCTTGTCCGGCTGAAGCTGCTCGCAGGCAACATAGCCGATCCGCCTCGTTTCCCCCAGCTTGGAAATCGCGCACCAGGTGACGTCATCGCCGAACATCACCAGGCCGATGACCACCACATCGCCCTTCAGCAGTTGGTGCACCTGCGTGCTCTCGGCCGACATCTTCAGGAAGACAGGCAACTTGTCCACGCTAACGACCGCGCGCGCGCCGGCCGACTGCGCCAGCGCCGCACCGGCCGCGACCACGGCAACACCCGCCAGGCTGAGAATCCGGCCACTCATCGGAGAAACTGCTCGATGGCCGCGGCGGCGACGCGTCCCGCCAGGACTCCAAAACCCGCCGGCGTCTTCAAGTCGTGGGCGGCGCGATCCACTTGCAGGAACCGAACACCTCCCGGGACGGCAGCAAACGCGTGGCTCAACTCCTCCGGGCTGCCGAAGGTGTCCTTCGTGCCGTGCACGACGAGGCAAGGGACCCGGATCTCGCCCAGATGGGCGGTCCTCAACTGTTCGGGCCTTCCGGGTGGGTGCAGCGGATACGAACACAGCACCAGGCCCGCAGCCAGATTGGGCTGCTCGGCCGCCAGCATGGACGCCTGCCGCCCCCCGTACGAATGTCCCCCCAGCAGCATCCGCTCCACGCCCTGAGCCCGCATCCAGGCCGCCGCGGCCGCCAACCCAAGCCGGTCGCGAGCAGCCTCAGCCGGTCGCGGCGGACCCGTGCGGCGCGCCTGGCGGTACGGCAGGTCGCAGCGAAGGGCCGGGAACCCGGCTGCGGCAAACGCATCGGCCAGTTCGCACAGCCACGCCGAGGTTGCGTTCGAGCCCGCGCCGTGCGTGACCACCAGGCCTGTGCCGTTCGACGAGTCTGCCCAATGCATCACGCCGGACACGCGGGGAGCTTCTCCCGTTTGCCAATCGATGGTTTCGGTACGCACTTCGGTTCACTTGCCGACGAATCCGAGTTTGGCCAGCGTCGTGGCCGGTTCCTCGTCTTCAAACCGGGTGAGCAGCTGTTTCTGGAAGCCATTCTCCAGAGCCACCGCCGCCGGAATGCCGGGAAAGGGAAAGGTCTTCTTCAATATCTCCAGGTCGTTGGAGAGCACCGCCCGCAGTCCCGTCGTTTCCAGAAAGCCGGGTCCGAACTGCGGCTGCACCGTCGGCACTCCGACAATCTTCGTTTCGCCCCACTGCAACTGCGCCATCCGCCGCGCGGCTTTCAGGCAGTGGGCACACTCCGGGTCGAAGAAGTAGATCAACACCCGCCCCTCCCGCAGCGGAAAGGACTTCCCTTCCACCGAGATGGTGGAGGGCGCGCGGATGCCCTGGTTCCTGGTGATGGCCACGCCATAGGATGCGAACGCAAACACGGACACCACGCCCAGGATGACGGCCGCGTTGCGCAGTCCGTGGGATTCCCGGCTCCACCAGGCTGCCACCAGAGCCAGGCACAGCATCAGACCGTCGGCAACGAAGAATCCCGGCCCGATGGCGCGTTTGATCCACGGAAAGCAACTGCACTCGGCGCCGTGCAGGGCGCTGTAATGGACTCCCACGTACACCATGAAGACCAGCAGCATGCCCGAGATCAGCCAGGCGCCCCACCGACGAAACCTGGGGATCAATATCAGGACAGCCGCGAAAGTCTCCGTAATCCCCAACCCGATTGCCGCCGGAACGCTGAGAAACTCGGGAACTCGCGCCTGGGCCAGGCGGGCGGCGGCGGACGGCGCGTCGGTGATCTTCCACACGCCGGCAACCAGGAATAGCGCGCTGACGATCACCGCGGCAGAAGCGGCAAGGAAGACTTTCCATCCGGGAAGCTCGATTGCTGAGAGCCCATCACCCGGATGGTCGATAGTGTCATCCATGTTTCTTATTCTACGCGCGATCCGCTTCGGAAGCTCTTACCCCGGGGGCGTCCGGGATTTGCCCCAAGGCTCCGGACACACCGGAATCCCACGTTCGGGCTTCTTTCTCCCGGCCGTGCCCAACTCCGGTGCGCGCAGCTCAGGGACTTCGAGATGTCGGCCCACGACCCGCCGCGCAACACACGGTACTGTCCAGCGGCCGGCCCGGCCGGATTCCTCTCCGTCGCCTGTTGGTAGTAATCGCGCCCATACCAATCGGCGCACCACTCCCAAACGTTCCCCGCCATATCGTACAACCCGAAGTAATTGGCCTTGAACCGGCAGACCTCGCCAGGACCATCGACCCGATCGAAGCGCGCATCGCTCGAGGTGATCTCTGCGCCCGTGATGAATTTGGCGCCTTCGGCCATGCCCCGGCAGGCTCGTTCCCACTCCGCCTCGCTCGGCAGCCGTTTCCCGGCCCACGCGGCGTAGGCCGCGGCGTCTTCCCAACTCACGTTCACGACCGGGTGCTTTTCCCTTCCTTCGGGAACCTGGCCCCGCGGCCAGTGGACCGGCGCGCGATGCCGTGCCGCCCGGACAAACGCGGCATAGGAGGCGTTGGTCACCTCGTGCTCATCCATGTAGAACGGATCCACGTGAATGCGCCGCACCGGCCGGTCGTCCTTGAGCACGTGGGGAAACCATTTCGTCTCGGGGTCGGGCTCCGCATGGCTGCGCCCGCGCAGGTATTCGCCGCCCGGAACAAACACCATCCCGGGCTCGGTTGCGAACGCGTTCACCGCCAGCAGTACGCTAACCGTATATTTCGGAGATCTCATCCGTGGGAATGTACCCGTTGGGGCCGAGCGGGTCGATATAGGGATACGCCCGCCCGGAAGGCGTCTCGTGAATTTCTTTCCCCCAGTCGATGCCGAGCGCGGAGTACATGGTCGCGACGATGTTCTCGATTCGCGGCTGCTCGCGGTGGTCCCAACCGGGATCCACGCACTTGAACCCTCCCGAATCCGAGGCGCCCAGGATCCGCCCGCCCCGCACGCCCGCACCTGCAAACATGGCCGGAAAGACTTTGTTGTGGTGGTCGCGCCCGTCGGCGGCATTCAATGGACCCGGCGTCCGTCCGAACTCTCCCATACACACCACCAGCGTTTCCTCCAGCAGCGTTTTCTCGGGATTGGCCTTCGATCGGATGACGGCCAGGTCGTCGAGCAGGCTCGCGAAGGCTGGATCGTACTCCCGGCACAGCAGGTAGTGGTTCGACGCGGCCCCACGGTCCCAGATCTTGGTGTGATGGTCCCATCCCGTGTGGCAGATGTGAATGTAGTGGGTCCCCGCATCCTGCGCGATCAGGTTGCGCGCCAGGATCGACGACGTGGCGACCGTCGTATCGCCGTAGCGCTTGCGATCCTCCTGGCTGATCGCGAACGCCGCCGGCCACCGGATATCGGTCAGCAGCCGATGCGCCGAATCGAAGAACGACTCATACCCGCCCATCTCCTTGCCGTAGCCGGCGATCCGGGATCTCTGCGCATCGCGCAATTTCTCCAGCAGGCGCCACCGCTCCTCGATCAGTTCCACGGCCTTCTGGTCGAGCGCCCCGCCCTTGGTGGCCGACTCCGGATTGATGTCTACTACCGAGAACCGCGGCGGAAGGAACCCGGTCGCCAGCGCGCCGGCGGCTCCGTGATCCAGGTTGAACGAAACGTAGGTCGGGAACGTGTCCGCCGGCCGCCGCCGGCTCTCCAATTCCATCGCCATCACGGAGCCGACCGCCGGGATCTCCCTCGCGAACGCCAGGTTTAACTGCCGCCCGGTCTGCACGTAGTATTGACCGCGGAAGTGAACTTCTTCGTGCGACAGCATCGATCGCAGCACCGCCAGTTTGCCGGCATGCTTGCTGACCCTCGGATAGAGCAGTTGCGAGAGGTACAGGTCGCCGTGAACCTTCAGCACGTCCAGGTCCTTCGGCGTGGCGGGGTTCTCTTTGAAATCGAACCCGTCGACGTGGCTCATCGCCCCGGACAGTTCGTAGAAGATCACGTTGCGCGCCGTTCCGCGCGGATTCGCCTTCCGAGTGCTTGCGAACGTCGGCAGCGGCCAGACCGCGTCCGCCATGGCTCCGGCCAGTCCCAGCCCGCCGAACTGGAGCAGTTCGCGCCGCGTGGGATACAGATCGCCGACAGTGCGGAACTTCATCGCCTCACCTTAATGGTTGAACAGGAACTCGGTCTGGTTGATCAGCGCCCACTGCAGGTTTTGCGCGCCGGTCACGCGATTGGGCGTCAGGGCTTCCAGCCCGATCGTCTTCTCCCGCGCCGACGGCAGCCTCGACAGCGTGGCCAGGAAAAGCTCCTCCACCACGCGCGCATCTTGTTTATAGGTGTCGAGCAGACGTTGCACCCGGCTGTCTTTCTCCGCCGCCACCCGCTCGTTGACCACCGGCGTATTCATCAGCACCAACGGCTGCAGGGGCGACCCGCTCGGCGTCCGCGGTGGATTGCTCCGGTTCGATTGTCCGAAGGCCTGCATGAAGTACCGGACATCGGCGCCGCCTCCCGGACCCGAAAGCTGCATCGCCAGCCCCATCTTCTCACTGCCGTATTTGAAGTCCCCGGGCCGGCTGGTCGCCGCCGCGATCGCGTCGTGCAATTCCTCGGCGCTCAACATCCGCACGAACTTTCGCGCGTAATAACGCGAGTAGGACTCTTTCCATTCCCCGTTGAACCGCGCCGACAACGCATACGCATTCGACCTGGCGATGGTCCCCACCAGCCGCCGGATGCTGTACCCGTGTTTGCGGAAGTCTTCCGCCATGGCGTTGAGCAGTTCCGGATGCGAGGGCTGCAGATCCCAGCCTTTCGGCAGATTCGCCGGATCCTGCCGCGCCAGGTCAAACTCGTCATAGGGATCGACAATGCCGAAAGTCATCAACCGCGACCACAGCAGGTTCGCGCTGGCCCGAGCGAACTGCGGGTGCGCCGTGATCATCCGGGCGAGTTCTTCGCGCGGCTCAGCGCCCGCCTTCGGCGCCTCGTCCGTCAGGATGAACTTCGGTGTCGACGGCCCGCCGAATCGTGGCACGCGGATCATGCTCCCGCTCTTTGTCTTGTACCCGTCTCCCGCGTCATCGATCAAAAACTCGCCCGAGATCGGCTGGCCGTTCGACCAGTACATCATGTAGCGGGTGTTGCCAAAGAACGACGCCAGTTGAAAGAAGTCGGTCCGCTTCTTGCCCGCCAGATACGCGTTGACCTTCTCCAGATGTCCTTTGCCGTCATGGCAGGCGACGCAGGAGAAGTTGACGCCCAGAAATACCCTGCCCCACAGCAGCACCAGTTCATCGTGCGTATCGAGCTGATGGACCATGCCCCAGTCGGCGCCATCGTCCGGATACGGCTTGCCCTGCACGTGCTCGCGCGCGATCACGTTCGACGCGGCAACCACGTGATTGCTCTTGGCCGACGACGCGATCATCGGCCGCGCCCAGTCGTCGTACGGCCGGTCGGCTCTCAGGTTCTCTTTCACCCAGTAGTGAAACAGGTTCTGCCCGCGCCCCATCTTGCCGTTGGCGCGAAACAGGTCGAGGAAGAAGTACGCCCACTTGTCGACGTAGGCCTCGGAGCCGAGCAGCCGGTCGACCAGTTTGTCCCGCTTTTGGGGATCGCGGTCCGCGGTGTATCTCCGCACCTCGTCGGCCGCCGGAATCCGTCCGGTCAGATCGAGCGTCGCTCGCCGGAGGAATTCTTCGTCCGAGGCGAGTCCGGCGCTCGGGACGCCATCGCGCTCCATCTTGCTGAAGATGAACTCGTCGACGTAGTTCCGCCGCGCCACGCTGCCGCTGTTGCCGGCCGCCGGCGGAAGCGCGGCAGCCACACGTTCAGTCAGGCCGTTGGCTTCACGGCTGGGCTTGGGCGCGAACAACGGAGCATGGGTCTCATTGAACCGTTCCGGAGGCAGTGCCTCGGTCTTGGCCGGCCGCGGTCGTTCGCCGGCATTTCCCAGGGACACCGCCAGCAATCCTGCGCACATCAGGCAGCGGAGCATCGTTCCCTTATTAGAACCCCGGAGGGGACGCTTACGCAACAGGCTTCAGGCGCCGGACCCAGTTACTTCTTGGGCTCGACCGCGACGGTCACGGCCGTTTCGGCGGGGCGCAAGGTCCCCGAGGCGTCCCGGCGGTTCACCGTGGTGGCGGTTGTTTTGACTTGCCGTCCTGCCGCGTCGGTGGCGACTGTGCTCGTCTCTGTCGTCTTCTCGTAGTTCGTCATGCGGTTCGAATCGTGCGACACGCGGCTTCGCACGTTGGTCGACTCCACCATCGAGCCATCGGCCTGGACGGTCTTCTCCCTTACGATCTGCTGCTGAAGGCGCGGAGTCGCGGCGTTGGCGTCGGCGGCAAATCCGACCGTGCGACCGTACACGTCGATCTCCTCCACCTGCGAACCATCGGCCTTGGTCGTGATCGTTCCCACTCTCCGGCCCGACATTTGCAGCTTGCCGTCGATGCCCGGCTCGTACGCCGTCGAGTCGACGCTCTCCTGAGCGCCGGTCTTGGTCTTGGTCGTGACCTCGCTCTTCGCCACGCTTAGTTGCCCGTTGACATCCGGACGCGTAGTCGAGGATTCGATCTGCGAGCCGCTCGACGTTTTCCGCTCGACGGAGGAGGTCTTCTCGTAGATCGCGAGCCCGCCGTTGGGGTTTCCCCGTTCAACCGAGATCACCGTCTGCGTGGCGCCGCCCGACTCGCGCGTCTGGGCCGTGGACCTTTCGAAGACCTGCGGCCTGCCGTTGAGATCGTCGCGAAACGTGGTGGTGACGCTCAACTTGCTGCCATCCGGATTGACGCGTTCTTCGATGCGCGCCTTCTCGAGCGGTCCCGAGTTGCCGTTCTGGTCGTAGCGGCGGACCAGGCGTTCGATGACGCGGTTCCCCCGGCCGTCATCGCTCAGGACCTTGTCCTCTGTCGATTCGAGCGGCACCTGGCGGCCGTTGATCGACCGTGTGGTCTCGACGCGCTGACTGCCGGTCGGGGAGGTCGCCACGGCCCGCGAAAGGCCGGGCACGCGGTTCCCGTTGATATCTACTTCATAGGTTGTGCTCTGTTGGGAAGTTGGCTGGCACCACAACAGCGCGGGCACGAGCGCAAGCAGCGGAACCCTCATGCCCCTACGATAGCGCAGCCCTACCGGAGGGGTTCTCCTTAGAGCGCACGGTTTTTTCACTGTCGCGGGAGGGGGCGGCCCTTCGGATCCAAGGCTTCGGAAAGGTCCGAACTCAGAGTTCGCCGGGGTCTGGCAGTCCCCGGCGATACCAGGAGAAGTAGAGCGCGACGGCAAAGGCAAGCGCGATCGACCCACACCAGGCAACGCTCGTCCACTCGTGCAGGACCACAAAGACCGGCCCGAGGTAGAGCGCAACCAGAAACGGCAGGCCCAGGCAGACGTTGGCCAGATCGCGCCACGGAGAGGCAGCCCCCGACATCGTGCCCCAGGCGCCCCAAACGCCCGTCTGGCGGCGGAAGGAGTCCAACTGCTTCGCCCCATCCGGCTCGGTCACCAGGGAACTCACCACGGTGACTGCGCCTACCAGGACAACAATCACGGGGAAGCTGACATATAAAGGAAGTGCGCCGGACCAGAAGACCTCGACGATTACCTGGACCAGGGAAAGGGCCATGCCGCTGAAAGCGCCGCAGGCATAGCCCCAGCCATTGATCCGCCACCAGTACCAGCGAAGAACATTCGGCGCCAACACTCCCGCGCCCAGCGTGCCCATGATCCACAGGAACATCAGGTTGATCGATTGGGCGAAGAAGGAGATGGCCAGCCCGGCGGCTACCAGCAGCGTCGATGCTGCATAGCTCGCTCGCACCAGGCGGCGATCGTCGGCGGCCGGGTTGATGTACCGCTTGTAGACATCCTTCACCAGGTACGAGGCGCCGGCGTTTACGTTGGAACTGAAGGTGGCAAGAAAGCCGGAGAGGAGCGCGGCAATCGCCAATCCGGTGGCGCCGCGGGGCAGATAGTAGGCCAGCACCAGGGGTAGCGCCCGTTCGGGATCGCGAGTCAACATCTCGCGGACATCGCTGCCGGAAGCCAACAGCGCGAGCACCGCGACGGCCATTGCCATGGGCCAGCGGATGGTGTGGATGACACCCCACAGTGCCCCCAACTTTTGCGCATCGCGAGCGTCGCGCGCGGCCAGGAACCGCTGAAAGTCGAACAATTGCTCCGGTCCGCTCAAGCACAGGAACACGCCTTTGGTCACGTACACCAGAACGAGGAAGCCGAACCAGTGGTAGCCGGGGTCTGCCACGTCGTCCGCTTTCCAGGTGGGTACCAGCGACCACCACTCGGAGGAGACATGAAGCCGGGCGGCGTCGAAGTTTGCGTAGCCCAGGTAACAGACCAGCAGCGCGCCTGCGCTGAGAATCACGGTCTGCATCACCTCCACGAGGATCATGCCCTGGAATCCGCCAACGATCACGTAGACACCCGTCAACGCCACAATAACCGACGCGGCTGCCTGCGGATTCACATCCACGAACACGCTGACGAACTTCCCCATGCCCACGGCGGCAAACGCGAGAAAGGCTGTCACCGTGAGCACCGCATAAACGGTATACGCCAGGCGGGCAGCGTCTCCGCCGCGGCCCGCGCCGAACCGGAACACCATCCATTCCGACCCGGTCATGACGCCGCTCCGGCGAATCCAGCGGCCCATGTACGCCGCGTAAAAGACGGAGATCACAAAACCCCAGATCCACTGCACCCACATGCCCCGCAGCCCCAGCACGACAAACAGGCTGACGATCCACATGGTTCCGGTGATGTCAAAGTAGGAGGAGCTTCCGGACATGGCGAGCGCCCACCACGGCAGGCGGCGCTCCCCCAGGAAGTAGGATTCAATGCCTCGCGCCGCTCGGCGTTTGACCGCCACTCCGACGGATACGATCGCGGTCAGGTAGGCGATGACTACCCCGAGATCGAGGACGCTCAGTTTCACTTGTTGGGAACCCGGCCCTTCAGTATAGAGGGCTCGGAGGTTTCACGGAATCGTCAAGAATCACTATCAAGGAGTTTCGGGGCATACTCCTCCGACCATCCCGGTTCACACCAGGCGATCCACCGAACCGGTAGTTTTCGGGTGGGGCTGAATCTAGCCGAAGTGGGGTGGTTCCTGCGACTTCTGCCGCCGAATCACCACAAAAATGAGCACTCCAACGACAACCACCAAGCCACCGCCAACCAAAATCAAATCCGTCGGCATAACGCCTCCTCGCGACTGATGCTAGTCGAGATGGGCGGCCATGTCAACCGGATATTTTCAAATCACTTTCAGGGCCGGCAGTTCATGGAGCGATCCCGGGTGGGAATGAGCCTAATAACGGCCGAATTCGTAGGCAGCCTCGAGCATCGCGACAACGTTCTGCGGCGGCACGTTCGCCATCACATTGTGCACCTGGTTCCAGACGTAGCCGCCGCCGGGCATGAAGATCTCCAGACGACGCTGGACGTCATCGCGCACCTCCTGCGGCGTCCCGGAGGCGAGCACGTGCTGAGTGTCGCATCCGCCGCCCCAGAACGTCAGGTCCCGCCCGAACTCCCTCTTGAGCCGTTCGGGTTCCATGTTTCGGGCAGTCGTCTGGACAGGGTTCAGGATCTCGACACCGGCGTCGATCAGGTCCGGAATCAACGGGTAGACGCCGCCGCAGCAGTGGAGAAAGATGTGCGCGCCGCTCTGCTCCCGGGCGTACTGGTAGATGCGCCTGTGGCGGGGCAGAAACAACTCGCGATACATCTGGCGGGACATTTGCGGTCCACTCTGCATGCCCAGGTCATCGCCGACCACCAGGATCTGGACAAAGCCGCGGACCTTGGGAAGCAGGCGGCCGAGCGCCTCCAGGTGGACTTCGGTCAGACGGTCGAGGAAGTGGACGAGTTTGCGCTTTTCCGAGGCCATGTAGAGATACAGGTTCTCCATGCCGAAGAGGAACTGGCTCCACTCGAACAGGTTGCAGCCGACTGACAGCGAGATGGCCCAATCGGTGGTTTCGTAAAGATGGCGAGCCTGGCGGCCGATCTCGTCCAGGCGCTCGCCGGTGAGCGGTTGCTCGTAGGGCGCAACCGGCAGCGCGGCCCAGGTCACGCGGCTCATGTGCTCCGGCAGAGGCTCGAAATCGTCCAGGCCTTCCGGAGCCGACAGGGGCCAGTGGCATTGGTCAATG
The DNA here is from genome assembly GCA_046160045.1 of Bryobacteraceae bacterium. Lineage (GTDB taxonomy): Bacteria > Acidobacteriota > Terriglobia > Bryobacterales > Bryobacteraceae > CAZGUX01. Next base: position 7,853 of record JBJXGR010000550.1, on the reverse strand, counting down.
TACAAGGCCGAGGCCGGCATCTTGCCGATGGCGAGACCGCAGGGGTCGCGAATCGTAAGCGAGCCGTCTTCACGTTGGGGCCGGAACCAACCCGGGGCCATCGCCGCGGAGCCATCCGGCAGCGTCCACGGTTGCAGAGTCCCCGGAGCCGTGAATACCCGCCCCACGTCAATCACGTCGACATGAAAGCGCTCCAGGTACCACGGATCCGGCTGTGCCAGTTGCTGGACCAGGTCGTACAAATACGTGGGCGGATGGGAGATATTCAGGTGAGCCTTCAGCCGGTTGTAAGCGATGGCCATAATGCCGGTCGACCGCATGGAACCCTGGTCGATGGGCACCCGGTCAGGCTCTTTGTGGGCGATGGCGGCCAGAACACGTTCGCGTCGAGTCATCCGCTCTCATCATAGAGATCTCTTCGCCGAATCTCGACCCCCATGGCGAGAGGCTTCGCCGCCCGCGGCCGGAAGTCGCCAGCCTGGGGGAGTTCAGGATCGTTCCCGCGGTGGATCATCGCCTTGATGCCTGAGGTAGGCGACTCCGAACTCCCTGTCCGACTGAAGGATGTGATCGGTGATCCAATGGCGGAGAAAACACAGCATCTGCGGACTGCTGATCGCCAGACTCCTGGTAATCCGTTGGCGAAGATTCACTACCTGAACGGTCAGATCCCGGTGCGATTGCTGGTGATTCGTGAGGCCTTCGTAGCCACACTCGGTCATCAGCCGCTCTTCGCATTCGAAATGATATTTGGTGTAATCGATCAGCTTCTCAACCAGCTCCTTTTGTACCTCCCGCGCCCGACCTTCCAGCATCGCCTCCTGCAACTGGCGTGTGATCGCCACCAGCGTCTGGTGTTGGCGATCGACCGATTCGATCCGTACGCAAAACTCATCACGCCAGGAGACCAGCAATTCGCTCATTGTGTCCATGATCGTTTGCTCGCCGGCGCCTGGCCGTGCCTAGCGCCCCAACAACTGCATCAGCCTCGATTTCTCAACCGGCGGCTCGGCCACGCCGCATAGAGAACGCGCGAACGTCAGCAGCGACCGGCCCAACTGGGTCGCCGGATCGATGTAGCGGCCCTCGGTCTGGGCCTTCCGGACCGACAGATAGTCGTTCCGCAGGACAGCCGCGACCGGGCAGCCGAGCAGTTTGGCGATCTCGTCCGGCGCGAGGTCGGTTTTGTGCCAACGGTTCAACACAATCCTGACGTTCTCCCCTCGAATTCCCCTCGCTCTTAGTTCATCGAGCCGTTGTTCGGCGAGCTTCAGGTGTCCCACCTCGGGCGTCGTCACCACGAGCACCTGCCGGGCTCTGCGCACCGTTTCCACGGTTGCGTCGTTGATGATCTCCGGCAGGTCGACCAGGACCATCCCGTAACGCGGAGAAACGAACCGCAGGAGGTGGAAGTAATCGATCCACGTGGGAACCGGGTCTTTTCCAGCCCGGTCGGTCGCGAGCAAATCGATCCCTTTTGCCTGGACCACGAGGTTCCGCCATCGGACCTGGTCGAGATAAGCCGCTTCCGCCAATACCTTGCGGATCGGTTTCGAGATCGTGACCTGGAGCATCTCGTTCGCTAACCCGGAATGGAGGTCCGCCTCGATCAGCAATGCCGGTACATCCAGGCTGGCTCCCATATACCCGGCCAGGTTCAGCGCGACCGTCGACGCTCCGCTACCCGCCTTGGAGGGAAGAAGACAGACGACATTGTGGAGTTCGTCGCGATTCGTTCGCCGGATCGCATCCCGGATCGCCTCGTTGAAGCCCTGCTCGTCCACCGGGGTGAGGAGCAGGACGGCCACTCCCGCCTGGGAGACCATTCCCGCGAACCGGCTCATCCAGCTCGCCCCGACTCCGATCACGGCGATGTGCGGGTTCACGTCGCGAATCGTGGTGGCCATCGACAAGGACGCCTCGTTGTCCTGCAACTCGAGAAAGACGACGTCGGGCTGGTAGGTGTGAATCAGCCTCGTCATGTCTCGAAATCCGGGAAGGCGATCCACCGATTTCAACACCTGGACCTGCTGTGTCACGATGGCAAGCTGCTCGATAGCGACGGCTGCCGTTGAATCTTCCACGAGTACGAGCGCGTTGAGCATGGTGGTTATCCCCCTAAAGGGAGGGGTCGAGGAAGCGCAGCAGCCCGTCGGCAGGACCGAAGAAATTCATTCTCCGCCTACTGAACCCTTCGGCTGACTCCGTGAGATTCTTAAGCCCGGTGCTCGTTTTTCTCGTCAGGACCGGTACAGGTGAGGTCGGATTCCCCCAAGCGGGGAATCGGGACGCGTGTCAAGCGCTTTTCAGGAGGTCGCGGATCCGCCGCGCGACCGTCTTGGCCTCGCCTGGACGCAGCATCCAGACACCGAGTTCGAGGGCTTCCCGGGCCGGGCGTACCTCGATCGACGGATCGCCTTCCCGAAGCTGCCGAACCATGTCGGCGACCGAGATTTTGCGCACGGCAGGATCCCAGAGGATGCGCAAATGGGGAACGCGGTAGTGGATCTCCGGCATGAAGGGCTCGGGACGCACGCCGGATAGGGACGACACCGTATCGGCGATCTCGGCTACGCGCCGTTCCCATTCTTTCCAATCCGCCTGATGGTCGCGATGGAAGTACCGCTCGAGCGTCACCATCATCGCGACGAGTTCCTCTTTGTTCACCTTCATGCCGCGCCCGATGGAATCGGAATTGGGCGGAGCATTCAGCCGCGCCGCCGCGATCAGGTCTTTCCGTCCATAGAGCAGGCCGCAGCTTTGCGGACCGCACAACCCCTTGCCGCCGGAGACCGTCACCAGGTCGTAGCCGAGCTTGATCGAGCGGGACAGATTCTCGATGGGAGGCACGTCGGCCGCAATGTCGTTAAGGGCGGGAATCCGGTGCTTCCTGGCGATCGCGGCGAACTCGGCGATCCTGATCCGGCCCACCGGCTCGTTGGTGTTGAAGAAGTGCAGCATGGCGGTGCGGTCGCTGATGGCCCGTTCCAGCTCCTCCGCGGATTCAATCTCGACGTAGCGGATTCCGGTGTTGCGCACGGCATGGTCGTAGCCGTAGCGATGGGACTTCTGGATGAGGACCTCGTTCTTCATCCCGGTGGTATCGGGCAGGCGGCGGATCCTGTCGCGATCGAGTCCGGTCAGACAGGCCGCGGTTCCCAGCGTCAGCGCCGCCGCGCAGCCGGAAGTCACCATGGCGGCTTCGCAGCCGATCATCTCCGCGATGCGCTTGCCAACGGCATCGTGTAACTCGTCCAGCCGGACATATCGCTCGGAAGCGTAGCTGTAGGCGTCCACCAGTTCGGGTGGGGTGAGTGAGCCGGTCAGGGCGGTGAAGGGTTCGGCGGCGTTGATGAACTCGCGCAGGCCGAGTTCACGGAAATAGTCCCGTTTAGCGGCCGCCGCGGGAGCGACACGGGAAAACCAGCCGCCGAGGAACGGCAAAGCCATCTTGGATTGAAGGAAGAGCCGGCGTTTCAACATGAGGACTCCGTGGCGTCGATTTTACCGTATGCCAGCACAGCCTGCCCGAGCGAGAGGCCGCCGTCATTGGCCGGCACGCGCTGATGCGTGAAGACGCGAATGCCATCTCCCTCCAGCAGGGCGACCGTGCGGTGAGTGAGCCGTGCGTTCTGGAAGACACCTCCCGACAAGACCACCTGGCGCGCGGCGGTGAACCGGGCGACCGAACGGATGGCCAGCGCCAGGCCGTTGTGGAAGCGCGCGGCGGCGATGGGCGCGGGGTCGGCGGGTACTCTGTCCACCAGGTCCGACCAGTCCAACTGTCCGTTCTCGAGAGGCAAGGAATAGGCGCCCTTCTCGGCGGGGTCGGCGGTTCGTTCGAGGAGCATGGCGGCATGACCTTCAAAGTGATTCTCTGTGGCGACACCGGCCAGCGCGGCCACGGCATCGAACAAGCGCCCGATGCTCGACGTGCGCGGGCAATTGATGCGCTGCTCGAGCATCCTCCGGACGGTGCCGGCCGCGCGAGGATCCAGGTGCAGAACGGTGAAGTCGCGGCGGCACTCCCAGAGCAGGGACAAGGCAGGACGCCACGACTGCCGGATGGCCGCGTCGCCGCCGGGCAAGCCGAAGGGGCGCAAGTGGGCGACCCGCTCGAACCGGCCATTCTCGGCCCAGAAGAACTCGCCGCCCCAAATGGTGTGATCCGTTCCGAATCCGGTCCCGTCCCAGGAGACGGCGAGGTAAGGCTCGGGCACGTCGTTCTCCGCGGCGCAGGAGGCGGCATGGGCGATATGGTGCTGGATAGAGACCAGCTTCAACCCCGAGTTTTGGGCCCAGCGGGTGGAGGCGTACTCCGGATGAAGGTCGCAGGCGGCAAACTCCGGTTTGACCCGATAGAGGCGGCACAGATCGTCAATCGCCTGCTCGAAGGCCTGGCGCGACGCGACGGTATCGAGGTCGCCGATGTGCTGGCTGACGAAGACCTGACGGCCGAGGCCTAACGCGACGGTGTTCTTCATGTGCCCGCCGACGGCGAGCGTGGGCGGCAGGTCGACCGGGACGGGAATCGGCAAGGGCGCAAAACCCCGCGCCCGGCGGATCACCGAGACTCCGCCGCGGAAGACGCGGACGACCGAATCGTCGACCGGGCGCGCGATGGGACGATTGTGGCCGACCATCAGGTCCGCAATGGGGGCGAGGACGCGGTGGGCCTCTTCGGTGGTGGTGACGATGGGATCGCCGCTCACGTTTCCGCTGGTGGCGACGACGGGAAAGGCCAGTTCGCTCATGAGCAGATGATGGAGCGGCGAATTCGGCAGCATGGCGGCGACGAAGGGCGACATGTCGCTGACGTTCGGGGCGAGGGGATTCGCCGCCGGTTCCAGCAGGACGATCGGGGCGGCCGGGGACCGTAGGGCCTGTTCCTCGGCGGCGGAGATGCGGCAGTAGTGCCGCGCCGCTTCGAGGGAGGGCATCATGACGGCCAGCGGCTTGGCTTCGCGGTGCTTGCGTTCGCGCAGGCGGGCGACGGCCTCGGCGTTTCGCGCGTCGCACAGCAACTGGAAGCCGCCGATCCCCTTGAGCGCGACGATGCCGCCCGACCGAATCACGTGCACGGCGGATTCGATCGCGGTATCCAGACGCGGTCCGCAGGCCGGGCAGGCAATCGGCTGGGCGTGAAAACGGCGGTCGGCGGGATTGGTATATTCGCGCCGGCAATCGGCGCACAGCGGGAAGCCCTTGAGCGTCGTGTTGGGCCGGTCGTAGGGAATTTCTTCCACAATGGTGTAGCGCGGGCCGCAGCGGGTGCAGTTGGTGAAGGGGTAACGGTACCGGCGCTCGCCGGGGTCGCGCAGTTCGGCGAGGCAGTCGGGGCACGTCGCAAGGTCGGGCAGGATCGCGGCCGACGGCGGCCCGCTGTCGCCGCTGTGGCGAATCTCGAACGAGCCAAGGCCGGCAGGGGCCAGCCTCGAGACTTCCCGCGTGAGAATCACGCTCGAGGGCGGCCGTTCGGTCTCCAGCCGCTCCAGGAATTGCGCGGTCGTGGCGGGTGGGCCCTCCACTTCGACGATCAGGCCATTGTAGGAGTTCAGCACCCATCCGTTGAGGGCTAGTTCGGTCGCGAGGCGATAGACAAAGGGCCGGAAGCCGACCCCCTGGACGGCGCCGTGCAACGAGACTCGGAGGCGCTCCACCTACCGACCGCCCGCCAAACGAAGAATTGACAGAACGAAGCCAATTTCTTTGTAAGTAACTGATGGGCAAGAAGCGTATTGGGTTCGCCGATTGGGTTCGCTGGCTTCGTTTCGGGGGTCGGCTGATCGGTTGGGTCCCATGAGGATAAGGATAGCGCGGTGTCAAGAGGCCGCGACCGCCGAGTTTCTGTAACCCATTGATTGGGTGATGTTTACAAATTAATGACCGTTGTTAACGGCAAACCCTTTGGGCAAACCAATCTGCGAGCTTCCGAGAATTCTTGCGCTTTCATGAGCCGATTCATCGGGAGTTTACGCATATCCTGGTAACGCCTAATAGGCACAGTCGGAGGACGAAAAGGGAGGAGGCCTTCGGAGGGGCTTGCCTCCCTGGCTGCAGGTGGCGCGATACGTTGCCCCTGTAGCTACCTTCCGGCGCAAAAATGCCGGATTCGAACGCGGGACCGCTCGCTCACGGAGCTGTGAAAAAACGGGACATCCACCCCGTTTCCCGGTCGACGTTTCGTGGAGAATCAACGATTTGTGGACGTGAAACGGGGTGAACGTCCCTGTTTTTTCACGGCTTCTTACGCTCGCGGCACGGTTGGCGTTGTTGATATGGGTCGAGCGTTCGCACAAACCAGGACCGAAGCGCCCAGCCCCAGCCAGATCCGGCGTGTCATGATGAACAACTGGAGCACTTCCTTGTCTATCACCATCACCCGCGCGAGCGCCAGCGATATCCGGTTTCCCACCTCCAAAGACCTGATTGGCAGCGATTCCGTGCACGTTGACCCGGACTATTCGGCGGCATACGTAATCCTGGAGACCAATGTCGACGGCCTCGAAGGCCACGGCCTGACCTTCACCATCGGCCGGGGCAACGATCTGTGCGTCGCGGCCATCGAGGCGCTGTCGGCCAAGGTGGTCGGCCGCACCCTGGACGGGATCGTCAACGACATGCGGGCATTCTACCGGTCCATCGCGCAGCACAGCCAATTGCGCTGGGTGGGCCCGGAGAAAGGAGTCATCCACCTGGCGACCGCCGCCCTCATCAACGCCGTCTGGGACCTGTGGGCCAAGTCGAAGAACAAGCCGTTGTGGAAACTGTTGGTGGGACTCGATCCCGAGCATCTGGTATCCGCGATCGACTTCCAATACATCACCGATGCTCTGACACCGGAAGAAGCCCTGACGCGCCTGCGGTCGCTGGCTCCCTTCCGCGGAGAACGCGAGGCGGAAATTCTGGAGAGCGGCTATCCCGCTTACAACACGTCAGTGGGCTGGCTCGGGTACTCGGAGGACAAGGTGCGCCAGTTCTGCCGCGACGCGTTGGCGGCGGGTTGGACTCATTTCAAGATGAAAGTGGGTGCGGACCTCGAGACCGACGCCCGGCGCGCCGCGCTCATCCGGGACACGATCGGGTTCGGCAATAAGCTGATGATGGACGCCAACCAGCGATGGGACGTGGGGGAAGCGATCACGCACATCAAACAACTGGCGGAGTTCGAGCCCTGGTTCTTCGAGGAGCCGACCAGCCCCGACGATGTGCTCGGCTATCAGACCATCGCCCGCGCGGTCGCCCCGGTGCGCCTGGCCTGTGGGGAGCATGCGCAGAACCGCGTGATCTTCAAGCAACTGATGCAGGCCGGGGCGATCGGGGTCTGCCAGATCGACAGTTGCCGGGTGGGGAGCGTGAACGAGAACCTGGCGATTATCCTGATGGCGGCCAAATTCGGGATTCCCGTCTGCCCGCACGCGGGCGGGGTGGGATTGTGCGAGTATGTCCAGCATCTGTCGCTCGTGGACTACATCGCGGTCACGGGCACGACGGAGAACCGCGTGACCGAATATGTCGACCACCTGCACGAACACTTCGAGACACCGTGCGTGGTGAAAAACGGGCGCTACTTCGCGCCGACGGCGCCGGGCTACAGCATCAACATGAAGGCAGAATCGCGGGAGCGGTACCGGTATCCGGACGGCGCCGCGTGGCGTGAGTAGCGGGTGGCCGCGAGAGCACGCGCGCTTGGCCGCTCGGGGTAGAATGGAGACGCTGTGGTTGAGATCCAACCAATCCGAGTAGAAATCGAACTCGAAACAGATGGCCGGGTTCTGGCTTCCGTGCCCGATCTGCCCGGAGTGATGGCATACGGCGGTACTGAAGCCGAGGCCGTTCGAAAAGTAAAGTCG
>JBJXGR010000549.1:0-10036 GCA_046160045.1 Bryobacteraceae bacterium | reverse complement strand
CGCCTCAACGACTTCGTCGCGTTCGAGCGGACGCTCATCGTGGAACTTCCACACGCCGATCCGTTCGCAGAACCACCGGCTGACCCGGTACAACCAGGTCGGCGTCGGAAACGTCAAGAGAACAACGCCGCCCGGCCGCACGCTCGCGAGGTGCGACCGGATCGCCCGGCCGGTTCGCGCCTTGTCAAAGTGCTCGATCAGACCGACGCTGAACACCAGGTCCCAGTCCGCGTTCGCCGGCAACTCCAGAACATCCTGCGCCTTCAATTCCAGCAAGCCGCCGCCAGGCAGCGTGCGGTTCCGGAGTAGCCCGAGTCCATACAGGTTGGTATCGATCACGCGGTAGCGGGCGGGCCTGAGTGCCGCGGCGAATACGTCGAGAAAGCAACTGTTGGCCCCGCCGAATTCGGTGATCCGTAGTCCACCCGCGAGTGCGCCGGGAGCATGCTCGCGCAGTGCCCGCAACAACCGTTTCGCCGTATAACGGCGCGTCACTTTGGCCGTTGGAGGAACGCTTCGGTAGTATTGGTCCCAATCAGTCGCCTTCGGCGCGGCATCGCCTCCCTCGCGCGCAAAGACCACGTCGCGTTGAAGCGCAAAGTTCGCCAGAAAGAGCAGTCCCTCGGCCAGAATCTTGGCGTACATCGTCGGGATCCCGAGCGTGTCCCGCAGAGCGATCAGAATCCAGTACGAGGCGAATCCGCTCCCCGCGACCAGGGCGACGTACCTCGGAATCGTGCGCGCGTGATCCCGGTCGGAGAGGAACACGGCATTTCGCACGGCCACGTAGTTGAACACCATCGCCACCATCCGGCCGGATACCTGGCTGGCGGCGACATTCCCCTTCCACCGGTAGGCCAGAAGGAACACGGTGTTATCCAGCAAGGCCGTCAGCAGCGAGGCCACGCTGAATCGGGTCAGGACAAAATAGATCCTCGCCGAATCGAACAGGGGGCTGAAGTGCGAGCCCCGGTTGGACTCGAAATACAGCGTCTGGATCGGAATTTCGATGAACGGGATGCGCAGTTGAATGGCCATCATCAACGCATCCAGTTCAAATTCGTAACGGTTCGATTGGATTTCCAGCAGTTTCGGCAAAAGGCGCACGGGTAGACCTCGCAAGCCTGTCTGGGTATCGCTCACCACTCGGCCGTTCAGTATTCGGAACAGCCCCTTGGTCACCCGGTTGCCCACCCTGCTGCGCCATGGGACGTCTCTGCTGAAGCGCCTGCTCCCTAATACGAGCGCAGCAGGATTGCTCAGAAGCGTGCGGCCTGTTTCAAGAATGTCCTCGACCGCGTGTTGGCCGTCGGCGTCGGCGGTGACGACACCTGAGCAGTCGGGGGTTTCGCAAAGGATGGCATTGATGCCCATCTTCAATGCCGCTCCTTTCCCCAGGTTCACGGCGTGACGCAGCAGGCGGACGCGCGGCATTCCGGCGACGGAGTCGAACACGTCCGCGAACTCGGGTCCGCTGCCATCGTCGACCACGACAACCGCGCCAAAGGTATCGTCTTTTGTCAGTTCTCCGACCAGCGCGGCCAGCGCGTCGGCAGGTCGGTAGGAGGGAATCAGCGCTACCAGCAATGGCACGAAAGTCGACGGCTCCTTGTTGTGTGTCAGCGGCTCGGACCGAACTTGTCGACTCTGCCGGCGCCCGTCTGCGCCACGTACAGGTTGCCTTCGCGGTCGATGCAAATCCCATGGGGATACCCGAACGTGTGGCCGTTCCCCCATTGTTCGATTATCTTGCCCCTGGCATCAAACCGGAAGATGCGGTCGTCGGTGCCGGCGCCGCCATAGATACGGTCGTCTTTTGTGATGAAGAGCGCGTCCATCGAATGCAGGTTCGGCCATTGCTCCAGGAAGCGTCCTTCCTGATCGAAGATCTGGACGCGATGGTTCTCGCGATCGTTGACGTAGAGGCGGCCGCGCGAGTCCATCGACAGACAGTGAGGCATGTGGAACTCGCCCGGACGCAGCCCGCGCTTGCCCCAGGCCTTGATGAATTTTCCGCTGGCGCTGAACTTCACGATGCGCGAATTGCCATAGCCGTCGGCGACGAAGATCTCGCCGGAGGGCGCCACCAGAACGGAGGTGGGCTGGGCGAAAGTGGAGGAGGTCTCGCCCGGACGGTCGAGGGTACCGAGCGTCATCAGGTGCTTGCCTTCGGGCGAGAACTTCATTACGACGTGGCGGCCGACGTCGGTCACCCACAGGTTGTCGGCGCGGTCGACGTGCAGACCGTGAACCCAGTGCCGCCGCTCCATGGCGACCGGCGGAGTCTGGCGCAGATCGTAATACACAGAAGGAAGAATGACGCTGTCGCCGACCGTGCCCAGCAATTCCCCTGCGGCGCTGAACATCTTGATCGGGTTGGGGCCCCGGTCGGCCACGTAGATACGGCCTTTCGAATCCGCCGCGACGTGCGAGACCTTGTTCGAGAAGCCTTTCCCGACCGGGAACTTGGGCCAACCGGCGATTTTCGTGAACGGCGCGGGCCCGTCGGGCAGAGCGGGCAGCAGTTCGCTGACGCGGCCCAGGAACGTCCATTCCGACCGGCGCCGGGGTGCTTCAATGCTGTTTTCTCCCGAGGCTCCAACGATCAGCGGGTCGATCCACTCAAAGCGGTCGACGAACGCGTCTTGCGGCAGGGGATCGAGCGGAGAGAACTTCACGCTTTTGGGGTCGAACAGCATGACCTTCTTCGCCGGGGCCACCAGGATGATCTTGCCGCGCGCGAGGACCGGCGCCGCCTGCTGTGCGGCCTCCGGCATGTCTCCCAGACGCGACCAGCGGCCGGCCGCCAGATCGTAGCGCAGCACCTCGTTGAACTTCTTCACCGGATCCTTCTGCTCAGCCTGGTGACTTCCCCCGAACAGGTAGATCGCGGCGCCGTCGGTGACCGCCTGGTGTCCCCATCGCAGCGCGCCCGGAAAGTTCTTGAGCGGCTTCCAGGCTTTGGACGGGTCCGTCGTATCCAGCACCCACAACGTATTGGTGGCGGATCTGCTGGTACAGCACGTTCCTTTCGAATCGAAGGGTTCGAACTCCCGCGTGCCGCCGAGAAGATAAATGAAGCGGCCCGCGGCCACCGCGGACGCGAACATGCGCGTTTCCGGCAACTGGCCATGACGCTGCCAGACGTACTTTGTGCCGTTCTTCCGCAGCACATGCACGTCACGGCTCGGCTTGCCGTTCTGAAGGCCGCCCATCACATAAATCGCGTCGCCCAAGTGGGTATAGGCCGGATAGCCGAACGTCGCCGGCGCGTAGGGCAGTCTCTCCCAGGTCTGTGAAACCGGATCAAAGGCGTGGGTGGACGCGCTGAAGACTTTCTTGGTCCAGTTGCCCTTGGTTCCCTCCCAGTACGTGCCGCCAATCAGGAGGAGTTTGCCCTCGATGACGCCGGCCGCGTACCCGGCGCGGGGCTCGGGAGTGGGCGTAGACTGACGCCAGGCAATCATGGTGGATGCGGGCCAGCGTCCGGAGAGAGCGGCCGCGGCAAGCAGGGTCAGGGTGAGGAGGCGGGAGAACATGGCTGATGGCCGACTACGATAACACGGCCAACTGACTCTCTTACCAAACCTGACCCTTCCCTGACCACTCCCTCGCCCTCACGACCGACTTCGGGCAGGCTGGACGCGAGAGTAAAGGGACGCTGGACGGGGAACTCGACCGGACGCGGCTCGCGGTCGTTCTGGGCCTGGCGATGTTCGGTTCCGGACCAGTGGATGGACCCTCTGCTGCGTTTCAACAGCGTAGCCGAGCCGCGACCGGAAGGGAGCGGGCAATCCGATCTCCACCCGGGCGCCTTCTCCGCCCGCGCCATGTCGTCGACGGCTTTCAGCACCGCCCCCGGCTCCATCGCATTCTGACTCAAGGTGAGCACAAGCCTCACAAGGTTCGCTACTACGTTGAGCGGCGAGATCCAGAGTTCGAACAGAAGATGATCGAAGTTCTCCATGTTTACAAGGAAGTGGAGATCGTCAATGCCGGCTTTGTGGAAGGCATTTTTCCCACCTTCGGCCGCCAGCACGTGAGCGCCAAGTAAGCGGCGGGACCCCGCGTCAGCAATGAGCTTAATCAGCCCGCGAGTGTCCCGCGCCGCCAAAGCCCGAGGTGCGTGCTTCAGGGAGAGTACGAATACCTCTACGCGGTAGCCGAGCTTCGTCGCTTGTGACTGGCGCAGTGATCCCCCGCTGCTTCAGGGGAGGAGCAGCGGAGGAGGTGGTGGTGGTGGTGGTGACGGGATAGAACGGAGCATCGCGGCGGTTTGACGGTACGAAGCGGGAGGTCAGAGAGGGATAGAGTTGGCGCTGAACCTACGACGAGCGCGCGATCATTGCCAGCGGCGCTGCATAGATCTCCGAAAGTTCGACCGGTGACCTCCTTGTGTACTGAGCCAGAAGTTCTCTCACACGGTTACATAGAGAGATTTCGTGCCGGGCGCCGCAGGCCGGATCGGCGCCAAAGTTTCTGCTCGAGCCGAAGGACATCCAGCCCGGCGAGCGGCGTGGCCGTCGCACGCCGCCGACCCGGGGCTCCACCAGGCTCGACAGCTCCGAATAGTTCGCCATGCATCCAACAAAACTTCCCAGCTTCCGAAAGTTTCGCCTGCCCCTGGGTGTGTCGCTGCCACGATGGTTCACCAGATACTGACTGCAAGACTTCAGACCGACATATACGGCTTTGGTACTACAACTGCTAAGTATGCGCCTTAGCCTTTCGCTAAATTTAGGGTTAGTATGAGAATACTGCTTACCGTTTATCTTCTCCTCGTGACTCCGTCCTTCCATGCGTTAGCCCAATCGATTGCTGGGTTTGGCGCGATTTCTGGCACTATCCGCGACAGAGCCGGGTCGATGATCCCGGGAGCGGAAGTTCTCATCGAAAATGAGGCTCGAGGTATCAGACGTCAATTCCCATCTAACGAAGCCGGCGTTTTTTCCGCCGCTTCGCTGATCCCCGCTTCGGGCTATTCGGTGAGCGTGAGCAAGCCCGGCTTCGCGCCATACCATGCACGAGACCTCGAACTTACCGTCGGTCAGAATCTTACCCTCGATGTGTGGTTATCTGTTGCCGGAGCAATGGTCCAGGTGGAGGTACAGGCCGCTGCGCCGTTGATCGAGCCCACGCGTACGGATGTCGCTCAGGTCATTGGCGGCTCTCAGATTCAGTCCCTTCCGATCAACGGACGAAGAGTCGACACATTCGTGCTCCTTGCGCCCGGCGTCACCCCTGACGGCACTTTTGGCCTTCTCTCGTTCCGGGGCATTGCCGGCGGGAATTCGTTCCTGACGGATGGAAACGACACGACAAACCAGTACTTCAACGAGAATGCCGGCCGCACACGTATTCCGACGCAACTGGCGCAGGACGCCGTTCAGGAATTCCAGGTACTCGTCGACGGCGCCACGGCCGAGTTTGGGCGGGCGTCGGGGGGCGTGGTCAATACGGTGACTCGCAGCGGCTCCAATCGTGTTAGCGGCACGGCCTACTGGTTTTTCCGCAACCAGGACTTCAATGCGCGGGATCCGTTCGCGACCATCAATCCTCGGGAAAACAGGCACCAGGCGGGCGCGAGCATCGGCGGCCCCATCCGTTCGAACAAATTGTTCTACTTCTTCAATGGCGAAACCACCAGGCGCGACTTTCCCTTATTCGCTTCCATCACCACCCCGCCATTTTTCGATTCTGTTGGAAACTTCGTCCCAATACAACCCGACGGCCGGCCCACTTGCGGAGCGCCCGCCACGCAGGAACAGTGCGCGAACGCTCTGAATCTAATGAAGCGTCAGTCGCAAATCCTCAATCGAAGAGCGGACACCGAACTCGGCTTCGGCAAGCTGGACTGGCGTCCGGTAGAGCGGCACGCCCTTTCAGCCAGCTTCAACTATCTGCGGTTCCTATCGCCCAATGGCGTGCAAACGGCCGCGGTTCTCAATAATGGAAATGGCATCGGAAACAATGCCAGTTCGACGGTGCGCGCCAGATATGGCCGTCTCTCCTGGACATTTCTGCCCGGCGCCGGCGTTGTGAATGAGTTCCGCTTTGGCTGGTTCAAAGACAAGCAGTTCGATTTCGTAAGTGAGCAACTCTCCTGGCCGGGAATCGGCATGCTGGGTTTGACCATCCAGGGTCAGTCGAACCTGGGCACTGGCGTAAACTTCCCCCGCTTGAATCCCAGTGAGAATCGGTACCAGTTCGCAGATACTGTCTCCTGGACCCATGGAAGGCATTCCTGGAAGGCTGGTGTCGATATATTGCATACCGAAGATTACAACGACAGCCTTCTGAATCGCTCCGGGACGTACACGTACCCGAACCTGAGTTCTTTTGCCGCCGATTATCTGAGCAACACTCCCGGAACCAAGCGCTGGCAGAACTACTCGCAGGGATTGGGCAGCCCGATCGTGGCGTTCAGCATTCGCGACCATGCATTCTTCCTGCAGGATCAATATCGTGTGAATGCCAGCCTCACACTCAATTATGGGATCCGATACGATTATTCGGCTCTTCCGCAGCCTATAGCATCGGCCGATTTCTCCGTGAATCCGGATTATCCCGCAACCGGAAGAATCCCGGGGGCCAACTCCAACTTCGGTCCTCGCCTTGGAATCGCTTACGCGCTGAAAGACAGGACCGTACTGCGTGCGGGATTCGGCATCTTTCACGCTCGCTATCAGGGTGGCTTGATCAACACCTTCATTACCCGCAACGGAATTTACCAACCCTCAGTGACCTTTAATAGCAGTGTCCCCGCCGACTTGGCAAGCGGTCCCGTCTTTCCCGCCCGGCTGCCGGCCGATTACCGGCCCTCCGCCATGGGCAATGTAGATCTGACATTCCCGTCCAGGGACTTTCGCGCGCCGTACACGATGCAGGGCAATATTGCCGTCGAGCGGGAGCTTACGAAACACCTCGCGCTGACAGCGTCGTATCTTTGGAGCCGCGGCTTGCACCTTACTACCGTGCAGGACATCAACGTCGGAGCGCCCGGGCCAGCGGTCACCTACAGAATCAACGATACGGCCGGAAGCCAGGTGGGTTCCTACACCACACCAACCTACCTTCGCGCAAATCGCGTTAACCAGAGATGGAACCACGTCAATGTGGTCGACGCGGGCGGAAACAGTTGGTACAACGGTCTTGCCGTACAACTTCGTAAGCGTCTCTCGCAAGGATTCGAGGGTTCACTCGCCTACACCTGGTCGCACGCGATCGATTTCAACCAGGGCGCCGGCAACAACAACATCTTCTTCGATCGCGGTCCGTCATCGGTATTCAACGGGGATTATCGCGGTGAGAAAGGGTCTTCCGCTCTCGATCAACGGCATCGCCTGACAGTGGCTACGATCTGGCAGCCGCGGGTGCGGGGCCAGAACGCGCTTCTGAGGTTTCTGGTCGACAACTGGCAAGTCTCACAGATCTCCACTTTCGCATCCTCTCCCCCGGCTACGGGCGTTGTGGTCGTGAGCGGAACGCCCTTTCCAGGGGCGGCATTCAATGGAACTCTGAACGGCTTGGGCGGTTCTAGCCGTGTTCCGTTCTTCCCCGTGAACAGCTTGGATGTGGATCGGATCGTGCGCACGGACGCCCGGCTCACACGTCTTGTTCCCCTTTCGGAGAGAGTTTCGATCCAATTGAACTTTGAAGCTTTCAACATGCTCAATCACACGTACTTCACCAGCGTCCTCACGCAGGCATACACGGCTCTGAACGGCGTTCTGACGCCCGTGCCGCGCTATGGCGTGGGCAATGCGACGGGCGGCTTCCCTGATGGTACGAACGCACGCCGCCTCCAGGTGAGCGTGCGCGTCATTTGGTAGGTGCTTCGCAAACCGCGAATTCGATGTCTGTTCAAACGTCAGTAACGGAGATCGCGGCACCGCCTCAGTTTTACGAGTGGTTTTTTCCCGGATCACCCACTCGCATTCTCCTGCGGCTCGACCTTGTGCCGGCAATTCTTGACTGCTTGAAGTCGCCCAATCACAGAGACGGCTCTGGGATGGAGGCTGGCGGTATCCTGCTGGGAAGCGCGCAGCCGCGCTGCACCGTAGTCACTGGGTTCGAGCCTTTCGCGGACGAACCGGACAACTCCTTTCTCATGGCCGCGTCAGGTGCGGGCAGGCAGCGGTTCGCGGCAACGATTGAGCGGCAGAAGCGGCTTCAGACGGAGACAACGGTCCTGGGCTACTTTCGCGGTCAGGCGCGCGGTGAATTGTCTCTGGGCAGTGACGATCTTGCCCTCATCGGAGAATTCTTCCTGAATCCGGAGAGTGTATTTCTCCTGGTGCGCCTGCAGGGTGACGAGAGTTTGCCCACAGCCGGTTTCTTTTTGGGGAGCAATAGCACTTCCGGGAACCTTTTGAACAGCATCATTGGGCGGATCATGTCGTTTCCGTTCGACCAGCGGACGCTGGAGAGCAAAGCCTTGGCCGCCGCCGCTCTCGCGCCATCGAACTGGGAAGAAGACTCCGGCCCTGTGGAGCATCCATTCGATAAACCGGTGCAAGAGTCCGGCGACTCGGCCGCCCCTCGTGTTCAATCGACGTTCGAAAACGATGCCCCACTCGTCCGCCGTCCGGTCGCGAGGCCGCGCCGGCGGGCCGTCGTCTTAGCAGCCCTTGCTGCCTTGGCGCTGGTTGTTCTGGTAGTCGTTCTCGTGGTCCCGTTCCGGGAGCGCCCGCCGGTGGCTCAGCCACGCCCGCCGGTGGCTCGGCAAAAGGTTGCTGGGACCGCGCCGGATCATATAGCCCTGTCCGCCCTGCTTAGCCCGACAGGGACGACAATCGTTTGGGATCCTAACGCGGCGTCCGTGAAGAACGCGCGAGTCGGAGTACTCACTATCTTAGAAATAGAAGAAGTAGAAAATGGCAAGCGGCAGGAAGTGCCGCTTACCAGGTCGATGCTTCAGACCGGAAAGCTCGTTTGTCAAACCAAAGGAAAGACTCTGCACGTGACTCTCGAGGTATTTGCCCCGACGGGCGAAAGCACTCGCGAGGAACTGATTGCCCGGCTCAGCGATGCTCCCGGTATTCGGCCGGCCACCGCACACCCATCTGTGGCGGCATCCTACGTCCCTCCCCCGGTCCGTTTGCGCCCCTCGGCGCCAGAACCGGCGGCCGCGATCACCTCGCCGGTCGCCCAGCAGCCCGTGGCGCGTTTTGACTTGCCGTCGAAACCTGCGCCGGACATCTCGTTGCTCCTCGGATCGCAGCCCGTCGCATTCACGTCCCCACCCGCCTTACCAGATCAGCCACCGACCCCCGCGCCACCGCCACTCCCTGTCAGCGTACCCACGGTTGCCGCACAGCCGGCGCAAGGGCAAACCGCACAGCTGGCGCAAGGGCAAACCGCACAGCCGGCGCAAGGGCAAACCGCACAGCCTGACCGGCAGACGCAACAGACGATGCCGCCACTGGAACAAACTGCTCCCGGGACCGTCCCGCCCGCCAATTCTGCTCCGCCTCAGACTTCACCTAAGCCTGTCAAACAAGTGAGCCCTCATCTGCCGCCCAATTTGAGGGCGATGGTATCTCGTCAAGTAGAGGTACAAGTCCGCGTGACGGTTGATCCAACCGGCAAGGTCACTCGCACGGAGCCGTTGACCACGCAGGGCGCCGTGGCTGAGTACCTGCAGACTGCCGCCTCCAATGCGGCGCGCCTGTGGAGATTCGAGCCGGCTCTGTCCGGCGGCAAACCCGTGCCCGGCGAACTGATTCTGTTGTTTCGGTTTCTTCCTGATAAACGGTAGACCTGGGCGCGGGCCGCACGGATCTGGACCCCAAGGGGATTCGCGCGCTCGTGAGCTGCTACTTCGGCCCGCGAGGGATCGGCAAATCAACCAAGGAGGAAGCGGGCGTGTGAGGGGGGCCAGTTGGAAATCCGGAATTCATAGCTATCGCGCGATTTCCCCGTAGAGGAAGGACGCCGGATCAGGGTGGAAGTCAATGCGACCAACCTGATCAACTTTGGCCGTTTCCTCCAACGTGGCGCGAGCTTCAACTCGCATGGGAACTTTAGTACCCCC
>JBJXGR010000548.1:0-21835 GCA_046160045.1 Bryobacteraceae bacterium | reverse complement strand
GTACCTATTGTAGAACCCTCAAGCGTGCTCGCCCAATTAGGGAAATCACCCGAGTCGCCCTAAGGTAAATCCCCGATAAGTGAATTACGCCGCCGCCGGGTCAAACTCGCCGCGTAGCACCGTGACGGCCTGGCCGCCAAGGTTAACTCGTTCTCCGTCAACACGGACGCGCACCAAACCTCCGCGCGCCGAGGCCTGATAGGCGAGGAGCGTCGTTCGCCCGAGTTTCGCCGCCCAGTAAGGCCCGAGGCAGCAGTGGGCGGATCCGGTCACCGGATCTTCATCAATCCCGACCGCGGGCGCAAAGAATCGCGAGACAAAATCGTGATCGGCGCCTCTGGCGGTGACAATAATGCCCCTCACCGGCAACGCGCGGAGACTGCCTAAATCGGGCCGCAGTTCGCGAATCGTCGCTTCCGAGTCAAGCTCCACAAGGTAGTCGAACCGGCTCTTACCCGTCCAGCAGGGCGGCGAACCCAAGGCCTCGATCAGGCCATCTGGAGGAGCGCACGGCTCGGCAACGGTGGCCGGAAAGTCCAGGAAGATCCAGCCGCCATCGCGGTCGGCGGTAAGAAGGCCGCTCAACGTGTGAAACCGCGCCTGCCGGCCCGCGGACAGGTGGCCCTCTTCCCACAACACGTGGGCGCTGGCCAGGGTCGCGTGGCCGCACAAAGCCACCTCCGTCGCGGGGGTGAACCAGCGGAGGTGATACTCGCCGTCCGGCCGCCGGTGGAGAAAGGCGGTCTCGGCGAGGTTCATCTCCAGGGCGACCGCCTGCATCCATCGGTCGCCTTTCGGTTCCGGCAGGACGCAGACCGCAGCCGGGTTCCCGGTGAATGGCCGGCTGGCGAATGCGTCCACCTGGACAATCCGCAATCCCATGCTACTTGGACGCGGTGACGGTAATTTCGATACGGGCCGTCCCGACCAGTTTCGCGACGCCGACCGTCGTCCGCACGGGGCGAGGCTCTTTGCTGAAGTAGGTCGTATAGACAGCGTTCATGCGTTGGAATAACGACATGTCGGTCAGGTACACATTCACCGCCACGACATTGTCGGAGGTCATGCCGGCTTCCCTGAGGATGATGTCGATGTTGTCGAGAGTCTGTTTGACTTCGGCCTCGAAATCTTCGGGGATCTTGGTGGTCTTGAGGTCCTGGCCCACCTGTCCGGCGACGTACAGCGTGTTGCCCACCATGAGGCCGGGGCTGAACGGACGTCCCTTGGCGAACTCTTTCGGATGGATCAGCTTCTTACCCGCGGCGAACGCGGGTGCGGCGAGGAGAGCCGCGAGCAGAACAAAGGTCAGTTTGCGCATAGGCCCCATGATAACGGAGCCGGCGGCTTACTGCCAGCAGGCTCAGAGGCTTCCGTGCCCGAAACAATAGAGCCGGCTGCGGGTCCGGAGGTAGATTCGCCCTCCCGCCAGAGCCGGCGTGGCCAGCGTTTCCTCGTCCAAGGGGTTGACCGCGATCGTTTCCTGATCCGGACCGGCGCCGAGGACGGTGACGACGCCCGTGTGGCTCGCGATGAAAACCCTGCCGTCAGCGGCGACTGGAGAGGCATAGTAGCGGTCGGATTCGCCGCGAAGCCTGGCTTGCTTGTGGAGCTTGCCGGTTTTCGCGTCGAGTGTGGTCAGGATGCCACCTTCGTTGATCAGGTACACAATCCCCTGATACACGAGCGGCGACGGGAGTTGCGGGATCGAGCGCTGGAATTTCCATTCCAGACCGCCGCCGATCCGGAAGGCGAGCAGGGCGTTCTCGGCCTGCATCGTACGCGCATAGTTGGCCCATTCGTTCGCGTTGAGCCCACCGTTCCTGTCCACGTCAAGAAAGACGAAATACCGTGCCACGTGGGGAGTGGGCGCCTCCTGCCGGCTGATTTCCCCGTTGCCGTCCTTGTCGTGGGACTTGAGCACCTTCGCGAAAGGAGGGATGGCGATGAGTCGTCCGGGATCGTTCTCCGGCGTATTGTACCCATGGATATAGACAAGATTTCCATCGATGACCGGGACGGATTTCAGTTCTCCGGGCAAACCTTGTGCGGTCCACACAACGCGGCCGGTTTGAACCTCGTACGCCTCCATCTGGTAGGATCCGGGCGCGAGAATCCAGTCGCGGTAGACGATGGGTGTCGAGTGCCCGCTGAGCGCATCCGGCCGCGCTACACGCCACCGGGGCTTTCCCGTGTCCCGGTCCCAGGCGGCGATGAACGAGCCGCGATTCTGATCGCAGACCAGAACCACCAATCCGCCGGCGAGCACAGGGGAGGCGCCCATGCCGTAGGTATTGTCGAACGGACCTAAGGCGACTCGCCAGCGCTCGGCGCCGTCATCGGTATAGCTGACCAGGCCGAAATCGGGGAAGAACACGAACACATTGCGCCCGTCCGCCACCGCCGACGCGGAGGCGGGGTGATTCAGCTTGTGCAGTTTCTCCGCCCGGTCACGCTCCACATGGCGCCGCCAGAGGATCTTGCCGGTCGCACGATCCAGGCAAAACGTGGCGAGAAGCTCGCCATCCAGTCCGGTCAGGAAAACATGACGTTCCGAGATCACGGGAGAAGACAGCCCGGGAGGGAGTTCGGTTTTCCAGACCACGTTGCGGTCCGGCCCGAAGTCCGTGGGATAGCCGGTATCGCCGGCGACGCCCGAGCCGTTCGGCCCCCGGAATCGCGACCAGTCGGCGGCGTGGAGAGTGAAAGCCAGCGCGGCCAGGACGGCCCCGGTTCGAATGGCCTGGCGGACGGGAGGCGAGTTCATTGTCGTTTCACGATAATACTCTGAAGGCCCAGCGAATCGCCTCTGATCCTTACGCTTTGCTTCTACGCGGCGGGTTGGGGCTTGTAGCGTTCGACGTGGATTCTCCCCGCATGCTTGAGCGCCTGTGCCAAATCGTAGGCGGCCTGCATGCGGACCCAGGTTTCTGGTGAACTTCCGAAGGCCTTGGACAGACGAATGGCCATCTCCGGGGAGATGCCTGCCTTCTCATTGACGACATTATTCAAAGCTTGGCGGGTAACGCCGAGAACCTTTGCGGCCTGGGTCACACTGAGGCCCAGTGGCTCGAGACAGTCATACCGAACGATACTGCCAGGGTGAACAGGGTTCTTAATAGGCATAGTAATTTATCTTGTAGCTTCAGTATTCATTCACTAGAACGGCTATTCTTTATGCTCAGTGGTAGTCAACAAGATCAACGTCTATCGCGTTGCCCTCCTCAAATCGGAATACAATCCGCCAATTGGCGCCAACAGTCACTGCCCAGAAACCCTTGAGCTTGCCTTTGAGCGGATGCAGGCGGTACCCGGGTAGGTCGAGATCCTGGGGAGACGTTGCGGAGTCGAGCACGTTGAGGATTCTCCTGACTCGTTCGAGCTGATCGGAGCGGATCCCCTCCGGTCTTCCTTGTGGTACAGAGCGTGCAATCCGCGATGCTTCAGGCTGCCAATCACCCAATCCAGTCTATGCTGACAATTGTCACTTGTCAAATGGAGGGAGGTCGCAGCGACCGGTGGAGGAAAGCTTCAACAGAGCCAATAGCCACCAACAGCCGCAAGGTTCGGAGCATCACGGCCGCACCGACCACAAGCCCCCGCTCGATTCCGCTACCCCCAGCGCGAGTTTGTCTTTCGCGACGGATAATCCGATGTCGCGCGGGCGCATACCCGCAATCGTCAGCCGCATGCCGGGGAAGTCCAGAATCAGCCGGGGCGCCTCCCGCGGCTTTCCTGCGGCGGATAACGGCAGCGCCCAGACGGCCAGCGTTCCACTCAGGTCGGACAGGAAATACAGCCACCTGCCGTTGGGCGACCACTCCGGCTGCGACGCATTGAAGCTTTCCGGCGTGAGCCAGGTCCAGTCCCGTTCGTCCTCGATCACCTTTCCGCCGAGGCGAGCGACGGCCAGTCGGGAGCGGTGCGGCGCGAACGGAACCGGGAACGCAATGGAGCGGCCGTCGGGCGACAGACGCGCATCGGCCAGCGACAGGTTGAATTTCGGGTGCCGCAGTAGCACCGTCCGCTCCTTGGTCACCAGGTTCATCAGGCCAACCGTTCCGGGCGGCTGGCGATGGAAATACAGGACCGAATCGCCTTTTGCGGTCCACTGAAACGACCCCTGGCCAACATTCTCCTCTGAGACCTTGACTGGTTCGCCGCCGCCGAACGCGGACTCGAAGACGGTCACCTTTTCTCCGTCATGCGCGTCATAAACCAGCTTGGCGCCGTCGCGCGACAGGGCCGGCATGTGTTCCCGCAGCGGGCCGCTCGTCAGCCCCTTTTCCTGACCCGACGGCAGATCCTTCACCCATACTTCAAAGTTGCCGCCGCGGCTGGTTTCCCAGGCGACCCTCTTTCCATCCAGGGACAGGCTGGGCCGCTGGTCGATAGAAGGATCGGTCGTCAACCGCGAGAGGGCGCCGGTGCGCTTGGCCTGATCGGCGTCGAGCGGGAGGCTCCAGAGGTCTACGTTCTCCGAGCGGCTGGCAAAGACGATGCGGCCGTCGCGACCAGCCGCCGGGCTGCGCTCATCGCCGTCGCCCGAAGTCAGCCGCCACGGCGTGCCGGCCCTCCAGGGATCGGGAGTCAGGTCCATGGCCCAGAGGCGGGTTTTCTCGCCGGTCTTGCCGGCAAAGATGATCGTGTTCCCGGGCACCCAAACATCCGGCGGCGGCACACCGGCCAGGTGCTTTTCCCGGAATCGTTGCGCGGATCCCGTGGGCATCGCGGCGGCGCCTTCGGCGGGACCCACCCACCAATCACAGGAATCGGCGTCCCGGCAGCCGGTGAAGATCAGGGACCGGCCGTCCGGCGACCAGGCGGCATCGCGCGCCGAATGAAACTGCGAGTGAATGGCACGAAGCTCGCCTCCGCCCGTGTCGATGAGAAACAAGCCAGTGCGCGAGTTTCCCTTCGGCAAGGCGGCCCAAAAGGCAATCCATCGGCCGTCGGGCGAGAATCTCGGCCGGTGGCCTCCCTTCACCAGCAGCCGCGGCTTGCCCCCTTCGATCGATATCAGGTAGATGCCACCGCCAGCGGCTTCGGACCGGTACGCCAGGGTACGCCCATCGGGCGAGAACGCCGGGTCGTGATCGTCGTACGGGCCATCGGTCAGGCGGCGGGCGTCGCCTCCGGCAACCGGCCGCAGCCAGAGGTGCACAGCGCCTGCCCCGTCGCGGTCGGATGCGTAGGCGAGGGACCGGTCGTCCGGGGAAACCGCCGGGTCCAGCACCCAGGCGGCTTCCTTCCCGAGCGGCGCCGGCGAAGCGGGCTTCTCACCGCGCGAACGCCACCGCGGGGAGCCGCACCCAAGCACCAGGAGGAGGGCCAGCGGCGCGACAATGGAGCGCCGTCTCCACAGATTCAAGACCATCGAGACCAGCACCTTTCGGAAGGTTGCGATCGGCGACAGGCTGCGCCGATCAAATGAACGCGATCACGTCGATCTCGACCAGCGAGTTCCCGGGAATGCCTCCCGCCGCGGCGATGGTCGTTCGCACCGGGGGGTTCTCGCCAAAACGGCCCTGGAAGGTCTCGTTCATCGCCTTGTAATCTTTCAGGTCGTTAAGGTACACGTTGCACTTCAGGACCTTATCCATCGACGAGCCCGCGTTGACCAGTTCTTTCTCGATCTCGTCCAGTACGTGCTTCGTGTGCGCCCGGATATCGCCTTCAAAATGAGCGCCTTTGCCGGCAATGAACAACAGGTTGCCGTAGGACACGGCACCGTTGAACAGCGGCGTCTTGTCCGGTTTCGGCCCCTTCCGGTGAACCTTCTTTTCCGGTTTGCTCTTGGCTTGCGCGGCCACGGCCGGCACGGCCGCGACAGCGGCTGTCTTCTTCAGAAATCCTCTTCTTGAACTGTTGGCCGACATACGTTCACAACACTCCCAAGTTTATTTTTTGACGAGCAAATGGCTTTCCGAGTATAACTTAGCGCTTTTCGGTCCTGCCACGCAAAGTCAAAACACTTGCCATCGCGAGGTAGACTGTGGGCGGAAGCGGGATTCTTCCCGCCAAAGGCCTGGACCCACGGGTGCGGCAGACACCGCCTTCGTGGGCCCGGGCCTTTTGTTTTCAACTCGAAGGACACCAAACACATGGTTGTACGGTTCATCGCCGCCGTGCTGGCGGCTTCAGTCTCGTTGTGGGGCGCGCCCGCGCTGACCACGATCCAGGATACGCTCTTCCGGGCGGACGGGACAAAATTCAACGGCATCGTCCAGATCACGTGGACTACGTTCGAAAGCGGCAACACTTCGTTTGTTGTCGCCAACAGCAAGACGGTGCGGATTGTCGATGGCAGCTTGTCGGTCAAGCTGGTACCCACCGCTGGAACGGACCCGGCGGCCTACTACACGGTTCGCTATTGGGGCAGTGGCAAGGTTCAATTCACCGAGACTTGGAGCGTGCCGCAGGGTGCGTTGCCGCTGCGGGTGCGCGACGTCCGGACGTCGGGCCCTCTGTGGCCGGGGGGACCGGTCGGCTCCGGGGGAACGGCGGGGAATACGGAAGTTGAGATCGCTGACGTGAACGGGCTTTCGATTCAGCTCTCGAATCGGCCCGAGAAGGCCGGCACACTCACGCAGGGTGTTGCAGGAATCGACGCCGGCGGCAAAGTGATCACGATTGCCGGATCTTCCAACGAGTGCATCCGGGTCGACGGCTCTACCGCTCCCTGTGGACAGAGCCTGGACTTCGTCGACAGTGAGACCCCCAACGGCCTCGTCGACGGCGCGAATGCGGCGTTTGTTCTCACGCATTCTCCGAGCCCCGCTGCCAGCTTGATGCTGTTCCGCAACGGTCTTCTGCAGCGGAGTTCGATTGACTACACACTATCGGGAAGTGGGATCCAGTTTGTCGCCGCCGCTATCCCCCAGCCTGGTGATGTCCTGGTAGCTACCTACCGCAAGTGAGTCTCCACCCATGGACGGCTCCGGCTGCGAGGGCCCTTGGCTTAGGATCGCGGCCGGAGCTTCCTGGGGCGAACCTACCCTTTCTCCAGATACCTCATTGGAGGGATTGCGCGTTCCCTACAGATTTGCGATGCTTCGGTCGAGAGTAGTAAGAGAACCCGGTGCGGAACCCCAAGGTTCACCACCACCGAGGGGGCGCTGTCTGTCTCGCGTGGGTTCGCCCTCGACGTCAGGCGTTCACTTTTTGCATTTTCGCTTTCCTGGCTCTGCGCCTCGGCGCGGCAACGCGGCCTGCCTTGCCGGTAAGCTTTATTGAAGTTGCCGGTGACCGCGGCCGGGAATATGTCGTTCAGACCGCGAGCGCATCCTTCCGATTTCGCCGCAGCGCCTTCGACGTTACGACTCCCGATGGCGAGGTCACCGTGGAGTATGCCGGTTCGGCGGACACCATGCCTGACGGAAACCATTCGTCGCGCGGCCAAGCCAACTTCCTGGTCGGGTCACGCAACCGATGGCGAACCGGCCTTCCGATGTTTCAGTCGATTCGCTACGAGGAACTTTACCCTGGGGTTGACGCCCTGTTTGCCGGCGAGGGCCGCCTGCTCAAGTCGGAGTTCCATATTGCGGCGGGAGCCGAGCCAAGCCAGATCCGGATACAATACCGTGGTGGCGAGCGTGTGTCGATCGAACCGGACGGTTCTCTTCGCATAGACACAATTTCGGGGATTCTGAGGGAAGCTCCGCCGGTTGCCTACCAGGAAGCCGGCGGAATCCGGCAGGTCGTCCGTTCGGCATACCGCCTGAATGCGGACGGAACCGTCGGATTCGTGGTCGGCAATTACCGTCGCGACCGGATGTTGGTAGTGGATCCGGTGTTTGCCTACAGCACGTTTCTGGGCGGCGGAAAAACCGACATCGCTTACGATGTAGCCGTCGATACAACGGGGGCGGCCTACATCACCGGGATGACAGACTCCACAGACCTGCAGACCACATCGTCGGCCTTTCAGCGTCTGTATCCGGGAGGCGTCAATGCGTTTGTCGCGAAGGTGAACCCCAGTGGAACCGCTCTGGTCTACTTCACGTATCTAGGCGGCACGATCCATGACGAGGCGCAGTCCATCGCCGTGGACGCGAGTGGAAGCGCATACATTACGGGATGGACGACCTCGCCGGATTTTCCCGTCTCGGGTGCGATCCAGAGCGTCATCGGCAGTGGCGCCAGGGATGCCTTTGTCGTCAAGCTCAATCCGGCCGGTTCTGCAATCATTTGGAGCACATTCCTGGGAGGGGCCGATGACGACTGGAGCAATAGCGTGGCCTTGGACGGGGCCGGTAGCACGTATGTCACCGGCTATACGAGATCCACCAACTTCCCGACGGCTTCACCCTACCAGGCGGCGTTGGCTTCGGCCCAGGATGGCTTTGTCGCCAAGATCAACAGCGCCGGCAGCGCGCTCGTGTTCAGCACCTATCTTGGAGGCAATGGCGAAGACCGGCCCGCGTCGATCGCGGTAGACGCTACCGGAGCTTCTTACGTCGCCGGCAGGACGAACTCCACCAACTTCCCGATAGCAGGTCCTATCCAGGCAACGCTGGGAGGCAGTTACGATCTTTTCGTGACGAAACTGAACCCATCGGGAAGCAGCCTGGTCTACTCTACCTATCTTGGAGGAAGCCGGCCGGAACAGGCCGTGTACGGCCGCTGTGTGGCCGTTGACTCGGCCGGCGCCGCCTATGTTGTGGCGACGACAATGTCGATTGACTTCCCCGTGGTCAACGCGATCAGGGCCTCCAACCGCAGCATCCTTGGGACCATCACGGTCAGTAAACTCGCGCCAAATGGAGCCTCGCTGGTTTATAGCAGTTACCTCGGCGGTAGTGTTTCAGATTCAGGCTATGCGGTAGCCATCGACGCTGCGCAGCGAGTGTACCTGACTGGCTCGGCATCATCCGTCAATTTTCCTATCGTCAATTCGGACTCAACTCAGTTTTCAGGGTTTAATGACGTCTTTGTCATGCGGCTAAATCCATCGGGAACCGCGGTTGAGCGGAGTGAGTTGATAGGAGCGGTCGACGGCGAGGCAGCATACGGCATCGCGCTCGACTCGTCCGGCGGGGTCTATCTGACCGGCGCCACATCGTCGGTTGCATTCCCGCTGATGAACCCGATCCAGTCATCCAGTGGCGGCAATGTGGCCGCCTTTCTGCTGAAACTCGCCAATGCCGGCGCCCCAAACTCAGTCTCGGCCAGTCCTTCGAGCGGTTCCGGTTCTTCCGCCACCTTGGTTCTTACCTATTCGGATCCGGACGGATTCAACGACATCACCACGGCATCGGCTCTCGTCCACACGTCGACCTCCACGGCCTCCGCGTGTTACGTCCGTTACACCCGCGCCACGAACCTGCTCGAACTGTCGAACGATAGCGGAACCGGCTGGGTGGGGTCGAAGGCTCCAGGTTCGGCGGGCACTCTCGAAAACAGCCAGTGCGTCCTGAACGCCGCTTCCTCTGCCGCAGCGGGCACCGGCCCCAACCTCACCGTCTCTCTCGCCTTCACCTTCCGAGGCTCGTTCGCTGGAGCGAAGAATGTCTACCTTGACGTCTCCGACAGTGGCGGCACGTCCATTGGGTGGCAATCTCACGGCACTTGGACCGTGACGGCAGGGGGAACCGTTCCCAACAATCTCGTCTCCGTCACTCCATCGTCCGGGAGCGGCGCCCAGCAAAGCTTCCAGTTCGCCTATTCCTCGGTCTACGGCTTCCAGGACGTGAAATGGGCGTTTCTGAATATTTCGCCTTCTGGCGGTACCGCCAATGCCTGCATGGCCCGATACGTCCAGGCTGCCAACCAGGTCGAGTTGTCGACCAACGATGCCAGCGATTGGGTGGCCCGCGGCTCACCCGGCTCTCAGGTCTTGCTCGAGAATTCGCAGTGCCGGATCAACCTCGCTCTCAGTTCGGCCGTTGGGACGGGCAGTACCCTCACCTTGACCCTCTCGATCACCTTTAAGTCCGGTTACACGGGCGGCAAGGGGGTCTACATGGCTGCCTTCAGCGACACGAGTATCCTTACCAACTGGACCTCCATGGGGACGTTCAATGTCCTGTTCAACTATCCGCCGGTTCCGGTCTCGGTGACGCCAGCCAATGGGTCGGGCGCGGCGCAGGTATTCGAATTCGCTTACTCGGACCAGAACGGCTTCGCCGACATCGTCTGGTCCGCCATGCTCATCCACGCCGCGCTGACCCCTCTGAATTCCTGTCTGATCCGGTTCACGCGGGCGACGAATCTGCTGGAGTTGGCCAACGACGCTGGAGCTTTTACCAACAGCTTGACCATGGGCTTTGCGGGCACGATTCAGAACAGCCAGTGCTCTCTGGACGGAGGGGCATCAGCCGCGATTCTCGCCGGCAACAACCTGTCGGTCAGGGTCGCTGTGAGCTTCAAGCCCGGCTACACCGGGGCCAAGTCGATGTTTTCGACGGCAGGCGACGTCCCGGGCAACGTTGCGACCTGGATGGCACAGGGTAATTGGAGCGTTCCCTGAGTGCGGCATCCTCAAGAAAGGAATGGACGTTCACGGTTCAGAAGAAAGCAACCTGACAGGGCCTGCGGCGCCCGGACGGCTTGAATGAACCCACGAGCTTCCAAAGCATTGCCCATTTTTTTCAGCTGCTTACAAGCGGCTGCCGGGACGGGTCGTTCTTCAGCCAAAGGCGTTGGCCCAGCCTGAGGTTGACAGACTGTTTTTGGACACGCAACCCGGCTTCCCCAGGGAGTCCGGCGGGAAGCGAGCAATAACCAATCGGACCGGTAGGCCGCAAAAGGAAGACCCGCGTCTACTGGATGGACTCCTGCTGGCGGCCGCGGCGGGCAGCGCTCTTGATGGCGCGCGTAAGCAGGCGTTGCAGATCCAGCATATGCTGAGGCTGGAACAGGCGGCGCGACCATTTCGTGCCCTCCTCAAACTGGAGACCGACGAAGTAGCCGATGTCCCGATAGACGCAGTACCGGACGTCTCCCTTCAGCAGTGCCTTGGGGAGATGGATGGCAACGGGCGTGTCGATCGCCAACGGTTTCTCTAATTGCAGACAGGCTCCCGATACCGAGATGTTTTCCAGGATGGCCGTGCCCTTCTTCACCTTGCCGGCACCATCCTTCCAACTGATGTTGACCAGCTCAGCGCAGAGCATTCGGCTCTCCGACCGCACGTACGCCATATGCATTGGTAATCGGCACTGACGCCAAAAACCTTTAGCGGCGGAGGTCAAAACGGGCATAACCGCAGGGACGCAAGGTATTGACAGCGAAGGCCCTAGGGCATCCCGGGAGACCGCCGCCGGCGCGCTAACCCGGGTGACAGTCCCCCGGGGTGGGTTGTGGATGATCTTTTGCGGGTACACTGTAGGCAGGATCTACCAGCATCTTGCAGACTAAATCGACGGTGCGCGACATTGAAATGACCCGGCTGGCCAACGGCGTCCGCGTCATCACGGAGGTGATGCCCCATGTACGATCCGTCTCAGCGGGTCTTTGGGTGGCCAGCGGGTCGAGGCGCGAGAAAGGGCCCGAGACCGGTTTGTGCCATTTCATTGAGCACATGCTTTTCAAGGGCACCGGCCGGCGAAGCGCCGAAGACATCGCGCGGGAAGTCGACTCGATAGGGGGGAACCTCGACGCGTTCACGTCAAAGGAAGTGGTTTGCTTCAACATCAAGGTTCTGGACGAACATCTGGACAAAGGCTTCGATGTGCTGGCCGATCTGGTGTTGAACCCCGTATTCCGCGAAGAAGACATTAACAAGGAAAAGGGCGTCATCCTCGAAGAGCTAAAGATGGAGGAGGACAGCCCCGACTATCTTGTCCACGAAATCTTCTGCTCGAATTTCTGGAAAGACCATCCGCTGGGAAAGCCCATTCTGGGGAACAAGGAGACGATTCGCGGCTTCGATCGGCCCGCCATCGATGAATACTACCGGCGGATGTACGTGCCCAGTGACATGGTCCTCACGGCCGCGGGGAACCTGAACCACGGCCACGTCGTCAAGCTCGCCGATCAACACTTCTCCTCGTTGGAGACGAGGCCTCCGTCCCCTCCAGACCTGGCGCCGTCGACACACGCGCGGATCGCGCTACGCAACAAGAAATCGCTCGAACAGGTTCATCTCTGCATGGGCGTGCCTTCGTACCCCTTGCCGCACCAGGAGCGCTTCGGGTGCTACATCCTGAACACTCTACTGGGCGGGGGAATGAGTTCCCGGCTGTTTCAGAACATTCGTGAGCGGCAGGGTCTGGCCTACGCGGTGTTCTCGGAGTTGAACCCTTATCGCGACACCGGGCTACTGGCAGTCTATGCGGGAACATCGATCGAGTCGACGCCCAAGGTTGTGACCTCCGTTCTGAAAGAGTTCCGCCAACTGAAGGCCGAACCGGTTCCGGCCGACGAGTTGCGGCGGGCGAAAGATCACTTGAAGGGCTCGCTAATGCTGAGCCTCGAATCGACTGCCAGCCGCATGTCCAACCTCGCCCGCCAGGAGATGTACTTCGGCCGGTTCTTCACGCTCGATGAACTGATTGACAGCATCGAGGCTGTGAAGACCGAAGACATCCAGCGAATCGCGAATGAGTTCTTTGACCAGAAACACATTGCGCTGACGATTCTGGGAAATCTGAACGGCTACAAGATTGGCCGGGACGACCTTGCGTGCTGATCGATCAAGCTAAGGACCGCGCGGGCCGTTTACTGGCGGCCCTGTTGATTCTGGCGTCCTGTGCGTTTGGATTCGACTGGAAGACGCTGAAGCCGCAAGGGCGCCTCAGCGACTTCGCGGGCGTCGTCGACGCCAACAGCCGCGTGGAACTGGAACGCTATGCCGCGCGAGTCCAGCAGGCTACGGGAGCCGAAATCGCGATCGTGACGGTGCGCTCGCTCGAAGAGGAGCCGATCGAGGACGTCGCCAATGCGCTTTTCCGCGCCTGGGGTGTCGGGCAGAAGGGCAAGAACGAAGGCATCCTGCTTCTGCTCGCGATGCACGAACGGCGGTCGCGGGTCGAAGTAGGCTACGGACTGGAGCCCATTCTTCCCGACGGATTCGCAGGGTCCGTGCTGCGCGAGATGCGGCCGGCTTTGCGCGAGCAGCACATCGGAGAGGCTCTGCTGGCCGCGGCTCACTTGATGGGCGAGCGCATCGCGCAGGCCAAGGGTGTTCAACTGGGCGACGCGCCGAGACGGAGTCTGCAGCCACGGCTGCGGCATTCGATTCCCTGGCCCCTCGTGATCGGGGCTGGACTGCTGCTGTTTCCGCTGCTGTTGCGGGGATCGCGCGGCCCGATGGGCGCCAGGCGTTACGGCGGCTACTCGGCGCCGATCTTCCTGCCCGGCGGCTCCGATTGGTCCTCCCGGCGCGGAGGTGGAGGCTTCGGGGGCTACGATTCCTCGGACAGTTTTGGCGGCTTCGGTGGCGGCGATTCCGGTGGCGGCGGCTCGTCGAGTAACTGGTAAGACGCTATCTCCCGGCGCCTTTGTAGCTGACCAGGAAATGGAGCACCACCCCGGCTTGCTGAACGTGGACACGCACAATCGCAGACTGGCGCATCGGGTTCTTCGGATCCGTGGACACGCTCAGCATCGTGGAACCGCGAGCCGAAATCTCCGTGCTCTCCAAGGCGGCCGACAGCCCCGGAACCGGAGGGTACTCCAGGCGCAGGTCGACCTTTCCGGGCATGATGTTGGTGATGCGCACCTGCTGCGATTCCTGGCCGGGACTGAGTTCAATCCTGTCGCGCTCGGCTTTCACCATGGTCTGAAGCGCGGAGACGTCCGGCCCCGTCATGGGGGGAAGGTCTCCGCCGCCTCCGGACCGGGCTCCGCTCTTCATCTCCCCGAAGGGAGTCTGGCTCAATTCCTTCTGGTCAACAAAAAAATACCAGTCTCCGTTCTCGATCTTCCATTGGCTGGCGATCGGAACCGGTACGGCTTTGCCGGCAAAGCCGGGCAACATGATCACCTGTTCGCACAGAATCGTCGCCTTCGCCTTGGTGAACTTGTCGGAGTAGTGAATCTCGCGGATCTCGAACTTCTCGATCTGGGGTTTGCGGCGCTCGTAGAACAGGTCTTTGGTGTCCTCCGCAATGAACTTCTCAGCCTGCCGGAACTTACGATCGAGATGAGCCTGGTAGAAGCCGTTGATGCGCTCGCGGAGGCGATGCTCAACCTCCGGAGGCGCCTTGTCGAGTTGCTCCTGAAGGGACTGCGGGTAGGCCGGAAGAGCCGCCATCAGGCAAAACAGCGTCAACGGCGCGCTCGACATCTTCATTTTTCTCATTGTACAGTAGCTCGGAATGTCTTCTGACCTTGCGGGAGGGCTGGCGCTGGCGGGCGTGCTGGCCCTTTTGGTGGGACGCCTGGCGCCGGGATATCGGGTACAGGTGCGGCTGATCTGGTGGTGGCTGGCACTGGCGGTGGCGTGCGCCCTGACGGGCTGGATTGCCGCCATACCTCGCCCGGACTTGGCGCCGCGGTTGAACATCATCGCGGGGATGTTCACCCTCCTGGGTCTGGTGCACGGGGGAACGCTGCTCCTGTTCCACGTGATTCTCCGGCGCCTCGCGCTGCCTCGGCTGCCGAGCGACCTGCTGACGGGAATCGGTTACGGCGCCGTCGTCTTCTTTACGCTGCGGCGCCTCGGGGCGGACCCATCGAGTCTGCTGACGACTTCGGCCGTGCTCACCGCCGTGATCGGCCTCTCTCTGCAGGACGTGCTGGTCAACCTGGTCGGTGGTCTGATCCTGGAGTTCGAGCGCGGGTTCGCCGCCGGCGACTGGATTCGCACCGATCAGGTCATGGGACTGGTGCGGGACGTCCGGTTGAGGCACACGGTCCTCGAGAATCCGGACGGAGATCTGCTCATCATCCCGAATAGCGTGCTGATGCGGTCGCCGGTTACGGTGCTTGGGCGGGCGCTGGCAGGCGAACAGATCAGGCACCGCATCGTAGTGCGGTTCGCCGTTGCGTACCGCCACGACCCGCCCGCGATTGTCGAGGCGGTGGAAGCCGCCCTCGCCGCATCGCCGCTCGACGGTGTTGCCCCGGAGCCTCGCGCGCGCTGCGTGGTGGTGGATTACCAACCCGGTTTCGTTCAGTATGGGGTACTGACCTGGATGCTGCGGCCAGGCATGGAGTTTGTCGACTCTTCCGCCGTGCGGATGCGGGTTTTCTTCGCCGTGGCCCGGTTGGGAATCCCGCTGGCGGCGATTCCGTACGTCGTGGAATCGCGGACCCCGTTGGAGGCGACCACCTCCCAGGTGGCGGCGGAACGCCTGTCGGCTCTGAACGCGGTCGAGCTGTTTCGCATCCTGAAGCCGGACGAACTGCAGGATCTGGCCGCGCGGCTGCGGAAGGTGTCGTTTGCGCCGGGGGAGACGGTGCTGCGCGAAGGCGACGAGGGAGACTCGCTGTTCATGGTCACACATGGGCACGTGCGAGTCCTACTGTCGCGAGGGCCTGCGTTGTCGGAGCACATCGCGACCCTTGGACCGGGCCAGTTCTTTGGAGAGATGTCGCTGTTGACGGGCGAGCCTCGATCGGCTACCGTGGCCGCCGTGGAACAGGTGGATTGCCTCGTGCTGGGGAAGCAGGATCTGCTCAATCTGTTCGAGCAGCGGCCGGCGGTCGCGGTCGAGATGTCCACGCTCATTACCGAACGACAGCTGGGCCTCACCGCGGCGCGCGAGAAACTGAGCGAACAGGAAGCCCGCCAGCGCTTGAAAGACCGCGGCGCAGACCTGTTGGCGCGAATCCAGCGCTATTTCGGGTTGACTGCCCAATAGGGGCCGCCGACCCTTTGCCTGAAAATGCGGAGGGCGCGTGCCGGAGCACGCGCCCTTCACTGAATCCTGAATCCCGCGGCTAGTTCTTGCTGCTGTTGCGATCCTCGCGGAACTTCTTGTATTTCCTCTCGAACCGGTCGACGCGGCCAGCCGTGTCCAGCAACTTCTGGCGGCCCGTGAAGAACGGGTGACAGTTGGAACAGATTTCGACGCGGATCTCACCCTTGTTGGTGGACCGGGTCATAAAGCTATGCCCGCACGCGCACATCACGCGCGTCTCGTTATAAGCGGGGTGAATTCCAGCTTTCATGGGAAACTCTCTGGGTCCTTTCGAACTTTCAGGATAACACGACCGGCGGGAAGGACGAACTCGGCAGGACTCGTTAAGCCCCGGCACGGACTCACGGCGGGAAGCGCCGGATTCCGTCCCGGGGCCAAGGTAGCTAGAGAACAACCTGAGGCTCAGTACTGCAATCCGCGACGAAGCAGCCGGTCCACAGGAACATGATCCCCACCACTGGAGCGGAGATCGGCTACGTTTCGAACGGTCGACTCAGCAGTCGGCCACCTCGCGCGGTCTACTATCATTCATGTTATTGGACCACCTCCTTTTCCAGTGATACCTACATCTTTCACTACGTCCCGCGGTTTGTCAATACATTCAATACACAAAGTAATCGCCTACGAGATGTGGTACTCCCGTGGAGGCCGCGGCCCATTCCGGAAGGCGCTCGGGGCCGGCTGCGCTACAATGAGATTCGCCGCGTCAAGCTCTCCCGAGGAAGCGCCGCTCCCTGCGATGCGAATCCCCCTGAAGAACAGAATCGATTGCACGGCTACGGCTTGGAGAGTGAACGTGGTCGAGGATCTATGAAAGAACGAGTCCGCTCCACCACCGTGGTGTGTGTTCGCCGTGACGGCAAAGTGGTGATGGCGGCCGATGGGCAGGTGACCCTCGGCCATGAAGTGCTGAAGGCATCCGCGAAGAAATTGCGGCGGCTGTACAACGAGAAGATCGTGGCCGGGTTCGCTGGTTCCACCGCCGATGCGTTTTCCCTGTTTGCGCGGTTTGAGACGAAGCTGGAGCAGTTCAACGGCAACCTGTCTCGCTCCGTGGTGGAACTGGCCAAGGATTGGCGGACCGACAAGGTATTGCGCCACCTGGAGGCGCTGCTACTGGTGGCCGACGCCAAAAACACCTATATTGTCAGCGGCAACGGCGATGTGATTGAGCCCGATGAGGGTGTCGCGGCGATCGGCTCCGGCGGGCCATTCGCTGTGGCCGCGGCATCGGCATTGCTGAATCACACGAAGATGCCGGCTCGCGCGATTGCTGAAGAGGCCATGACGATTGCGGCGAGGATCTGTATTTTCACCAACAATCAAGTGACCTATGAGGAGATCGGCTAGCCATGGTGATTTATCTTCCTAGCCAGGCTGCGGACGAGTCTCCGCTGCTGGACGAATTGACGCCGCGGGAGATTGTGGCGGAACTGGACAAGCACGTCGTCGGACAGTCGGACGCCAAGCGCGCTGTGGCCATTGCACTGCGCAATCGCATCCGCCGCCAGAAACTCGCGCCCGAAATGGCCGACGAAGTAATGCCGAAGAACATCCTCATGATCGGTCCCACCGGCGTCGGCAAAACGGAGCTCGCCAGGCGCCTGGCAAAGCTCTCGAACTCGCCGTTCATGAAGGTCGAGGCAAGCAAGTTCACCGAGGTCGGTTATGTCGGCCGCGACGTGGAATCGATGATCCGCGATCTCGTGGACCTCGCTATCGACATGGTTCGCGAGGAACGTCTCGACGAAGTGGCCGAGCAGGCGGAGGCCAACGCCGAAGATCGTCTGTTGGATCTCCTGATGCCGCCGCAACCGGAAGAGGCCGCAAGCGCCGAGAGAACCCGCGAGAAACTGCGCGAGAAGCTGCGCGCCGGCAAACTGGACGAGCGCGTGGTCGAGATCGACATCAAAGAGCGCGGCCCGACGTTCGAGATCGCGACGGCGACGGGTGTCGAGGAGATGGACATCAATCTCAAGGAGATTCTGCCCAATCTGTTCGGGCAGAGGACCCGGAGACGCAGTCTGCGCGTCGCCGACGCACTCGACTATCTGATCCAGGAAGAAGAGCAAAAGCTCATTGACATGGACCACGTGGTGCGGGTGGCGATCGAGCGCGTGGAATCGGGCGGGATTATCTTCCTCGATGAGATCGACAAGATCGCAGGGCGCGAGAGCGGACACGGGCCGGACGTGAGCCGCGAGGGCGTCCAGCGCGACATCCTGCCGATCGTCGAAGGGACCACGGTCAATACAAGGCACGGCTTCGTGCGCACGGACCACATTCTGTTCATCGCCGCCGGGGCCTTCCATGTATCGAAACCGAGCGACCTGATTCCCGAGCTGCAGGGGCGGTTTCCGATCCGGGTCGAGTTGAAGTCGCTGACCGTCGAAGACTTTGTGCGGATTCTGAAAGAACCCAAGAACGCCTTGGTGAAGCAGTACGCGGCTTTGCTCGAAACCGAAGGGATCAATCTGTCCTTTACCGATGACGCGGTCGAGGAAGTGGCCAAGTTCGCGGCGCAGGTCAATCAGGCGAGCGAGAACATCGGAGCGCGGCGCCTCCATACCATCATGGAGAAAATGCTGGAGGAGATTTCGTTCGACGGCCCAAATCTGAAGAAGAAGAACATCCGGATCGATTCGGCGTATGTGCGCAAGCAGTTGGCCGACATCGTGAAAGACCAGGACCTGAGCCGCTACATTCTGTGACCACCCGCGCGCGCATCGCAGGCTGGATGTTTCCGTTGCTGACCCTGGCGGGGTGCGGGTATGTAGGCGATCCGCAGCCGCCGCTCGTGAACATCCCATCCGTGGTGACAGACCTGCGGGCAATCCAGCGCGGCGCGATGCTGGTCGTCGAGTTCACTGCGCCGGAGTTGACCACCGAGGGTATGGTCATCTCCCGTCCGGTGTCGTATGACCTGCGGGTTGGAAAGGCCGAGGGCGACAGGTTCGAGGCGGGCCCGTGGTCGGCAAGCGCCCGGGCCTATCCGGCACCCGCCTCGGGCCCCGTGGTTCGCGTGGAAGTCCCAGCGGGACCTTGGGTGAGTCAGGACGTGTTTCTCGCAGTGCGAGCGATCGGACACAACCAGCGCGATGCAGGCTGGTCCAATGCCGTTCGCCTGCGGGTGGTCGCGCCGCCCGGAAAACCAGCGGGGCTGCGTGCGGAGAGTATCGCCGAAGGCGTGCGGCTCACCTGGAAAGGAGCCGGAGCTCAGTACCGGGTTTTCCGGCTGGATGGCAACGCGGAGGAGCCGAGTCAGGTCGCGGTGGCGCCCTCCGACTCGTACGTGGACGCCGCCGTCACGCCGGGGAACCGGTATCGCTACCGGGTTCAGGCGTCACAACCGGCGGGCAGCGGGGAGGCAGAGAGCGAGCCCTCGGACCTGGTGGAGGTTGTGGCGCGGGACGTGTCACCCCCGAAGGCGCCCTCCGGATTGAGGTTGGTGACCGGACTGCAAACGATCGAACTGGGGTGGGATCCCGCTCGGGAAGAGGACTTCGCGACCTACCGCGTCTATCGCGGAATCAATGGCGGCCCGATCGAGCGGTTGGCCGAAAGCGCCGCTCCGGCCTATAGCGATCGGGCGATTGAGCCTGGGAAGCGATACCGCTACGCCATCACCGCCATCGATCAGGCGGGCAACGAAAGCGCTCGTTCGGAGCCTGCCGAGGTGACGGCGCCGTAGAGTCCACAGACCGCTCGTTCTTCGGAAGCCGCGACCGTGAGGGAGCGGTGGCGAAGCCGTTTCCGGGTGCCCACAGTTGCGTCTTACAACGCCATAGTGCCAGGCTGCCGCGCCCCGTCACTCCAGCCTGCGGACCCAGATGTTCCGGAACTTCATGGTGGTGTCCGGAGCGTCCTTGAACCCCGAGTGATCCTGCAAGCGCAAGGGGCCGGGGTCGCAGATGCCGGTGTTCAGACAGCCCGGGCCGAGCTTCGTGATCTCCACCCCATCGAGCACCAGGATACCGTTGAGAAACGCCGTCACCTTCCCCGGCTTGGAGAGCTTCCCCGGCGTCTCGCATCGCGGCGCGCGGAACAGCAGATCGTAGCTTTGCCACTCGATCGGACGCCGCGACGCATTCACCATGGGGGCCGAGAAACCGTACAAGGCGCCCAGCATCCCGTCGGCGTACGTCGGGTTCTCGTATCCGTCGAGCAACTGCATCTCATAACAGTTTTGGAGAAACACTCCGCTGTTGCCGCGCATTTGACCTTTCTGGTTCGGCATGTACGGTATCTGAAATTCGATGTGGATCTGAGCGTCCAGGAACTTCTCCTTGCTCGTCAAGTCACCGTCGCCGGTACGGCAGACCAGTTCGCCGTTGATGGCCCGGCATTTCGGAGGTTGTCCGTTTGCACTCGTCCAGCCGTCGACACTCCTGCCGTCAAAGAGCACGATCGCATCGGACGGTGGAAGCGAACCGTTGCCCGGTGTCACCACCCGCGGTTGCGGTTTCTCCCCCGCGGCAAAAGCGGCCATCGCTACAACAAGTGAACACATTGCGGGACGCATGATTGTGCTTATCCTAGCCGGGCGGTCACACCTCCGGCAGTTTCCACGGCACGCGATATGTTCGCGTCAGGTGCCGGTTGGCTTCCTCGTCGTTCACGAACCGCTGCGCCGCGGCGTCGAACTGCAGTTTGCGATTCACACGCCACGAAGCGTTGCCCATGTGGATGATCGACGACGAGACGTGCCCGATGGCCACGTCGCACCGGGGTGTGGAGTTGTTGCGGATGGCCTTCAGCCAGTCGAGCTTGTGCAGTGGATCGTCGTCGCGCTGGTTGCCGCCAACCGGCAACTTCTCGCCTTTGGGCCCGTACGCCCTCCAGTCACGATTGCCGATGATGACACACCCGTTGTCGCCGTAGATGGCGGCGCCTTCCTGTTCGCCTTCGATGGTGTGCGGCGACCAGATCCGCATCTCATAGGTCAGGAGAGCAAGTGGATACTCCCAGGTAGCGAAGAACGTATCCGGCCACTCCTGCGCGTCGTCGAAGTAAAGCTTGCCGCCGCTCGAGGAGACCGCGTGAGGCCACTCCGGGAGCTTCTTCCCCATGCCCAAGAATGCAGCTTCGAGACCGCGCCGGGCGTAGTCCAGCCGATGGACGCCGTCGTTACCCAGGTCGCCCGAGCCGTAGTCGAAGAACCAGCGCCAGTTGCCGTGGAACCGGGCCCGATTGAACGGGCGCTTCGGCGCCGCGCCCAGCCACATGTCATAGTCGACGCCTGGAGGCGGATCCGAATCCGGAACCCGCGGCACCGCCCGCTGGCGGGCGCTTTCCCAGGCCTTGGCCAGCGTGACCTTGCCAAGAGCCCCGGTCCGGATGTACTCGATGGCTTCGGCCAGGTGCGGCCCGCTGCGCGATTGAATCCCCACCTGCACGACCCGCTTGTACTTGCGCGCCGCCGCCAGCATCACCTCCCCTTCGTGATGATTGTGGGCCAGTGGCTTTTCGACGTACACGTGCTTGCCCGCCTGGCAGGCGAGGATGGTCGGAATCGCATGCCAGTGCTCCGGCGTTCCGACGACGAGCGCGTCGATCGACTTGTCCTCCAGCACGCGGCGGAAATCGGTTTCCGTCTTCGGTGTTTTCCGGCCCTTCTCGTTGAGCGATTGGATCAGAGGCTGGAAGGTGCGCGTGTCGACGTCGATGATCGTCGCGATCTCGAAGTCAGGTTGGTCCGCGAAGCCGCGGGCCAGGTGCCCGGCGCGCCCGCGGCAGCCCATGCAGGCGATGACGAGTTTTTCGTTGGCGCTCACGCGGCGTGGGAGCAGCGCCGGCGCGGCGGCCGCCATGTGAAGGAACGTTCGGCGGTTCATAGCCGAGATGCTATCATGCCCAAGGCTTGATCATCGGGCGGTAAAGTGTTGGAGAATAGAAATAAGGCACTCGGCCAAAAATAAATCGCCAGTCACGGGCGTGCCGGAGAACAGACACCATTAGCGGCTGCGGCTGTGATAGTGACGAACCATTTGCCCAGACCGGCGAGTCGCTGGAGGCATGCTTCGTAC
>JBJXGR010000547.1:0-5177 GCA_046160045.1 Bryobacteraceae bacterium | reverse complement strand
CGGGGAGGCTCCATTCCGGGTTCCAGACCACACGCGACCGGGTCCGGTACGCCTGGTTGCACATGAAGCAGGCGATGGCGGAGTAGTAGCCGGTCTCCTCGTTCGAAACAGGTTTGCGGCGCGTGCGGAGGCACTCCAGCCAGTTCTTCAGCAGGGGCGTCGGGTTGAACGGCGATCCCGGCGCTTTGGCGGCAGCGGCCTGGCTGGTCTTCGGGTTTGGTGTGAACTCGTAACCGAGATCCTTGTCATACCAGAGCACCTGCAAAACGCCGCCAGTCCCTCGAAACTCCGTACCCGCGGCCCTCTGCTGAGGCATACCCACGGTCATCACCTCGGCTTCAAAAGTGACATTGACCTCTTGCGGGTATTCGAGGATCAGGTTGACGACGTCTCCGGTATCGCGTCCATCCTTGAATCGGTAAAGGCCTCCGCCCGCCAGGGCCGCACTCGGGTTGGTGAGCTTCAGGAACTGGTGCGCCGAGTCGATCGAGTGAATCCCAATGCCCATGATCATGCCGCCGTCGTAGTGCAGCCATTTGTACGGGCTGAAATAGATGTCAGGATTCCACGGCACCTTGGGTCCGGGACCCAGCCAGCGGTCCCAATCCAGACCGTCCGGCTTCTGCTCCATCCCGGGAGGCGGGGTTTGCGCGTATCCGGAGTTCGAATCGATCCACGTGCGCACCAGGCCGATCTTGCCCATCATCCCCGAGTCGACAAATCTCTCCCGAGCCTCCTGAATGTGGGGGATGGCGCGGGTATGCGTGCCGACGGCAATCACCCGCTTGTTCGCGCGGGCGGCCCGGACCACGGCCTGCCCATGCTCGGGATAGTGCACCATCGGTTTCTCAACGTACACGTCTTTCCCGGCATTGCAGGCGTCAATCGTGGCCTGAGCATGCCAGTGATCGGGCGTCGCCACGATGACGGCTTCGATCTCCTTGTGGTCAAGCAACTGGCGGTAGTCATTGTACGCCCTGACCGGCCCTCCGGCGATTCCGGCCGCCTCATCGCGCCGGACGGAATAAACGTCGGATACCGCAATCCACTCGACCCCGCCAACCTTGATCAGTTCCCGCATGAGAAACTTCCCGCGGCCGCCAGTCCCGATGGTTCCCATGCGGATCCGGTCGTTGGCTCCCATCACGCGTCCATAGGATGCGGCCGTCAGGGCCGCCGCGGAACTTCTGATTACTTCCCGTCGAGATGTTTCCGGAACCATTGCTATGCTCCTTTGATCCAGGACGCACACCGGCGCGTCCACCTTCAGTTTGGCCGTTTTGCCGGCAAAGGCAAGCGCTCGATACCGGAAGCGCGAATCGAATTCAGGCCGGCAGATTCGGCAGCGATCCATCGGCGGCATACACGCCCACTGTCCGCGAGCAGTCCATCACGGCGTGGATGTTTTCCCGCGGTGTGTTCCCCGGCAATGCGCAGCCCGGGCCCATCAGGAAATCGCCGCCGGGCCCCATGATCCGCAGGATCTCCAGCGTGTGAGCACGAACCTCTCCGACCGTCCCCTGGCACAACACATGTGCGGGTTCGAGCATGCCCAATACGCCCACGCGGCCGTGAATGGCGCGCTTGCAGGCGCCGGGATCCGTGCGCGGATCGAGTTCCAGACAACTGGCCCCGGTCGCGATGAGGCTCTCGAGAAGGGCTGTTTCATTGCCGCAGGAATGGACGAACGTGCGCAGTCCGAGCCCGCTCATCTCCCGGCAGAACCTCTGCAGCCGGGGCAGTTCAAGGTCGCGAAACAACCCGGGCGAGATCATGCTGCAGCCATAAGCGCCAAGGCTGGTGCCGTGCGCGCCGGCCCGTTGTTGAGCGGCGCCGAACTTGAGGTTCATACGCGAACAGAGGTCGCAAAGCTGTAATACCTTGGGACGAAGGTCGGGGTCCATCACGGCCAGCAGAAACTTCTCCGGCCCGCAGAGCGCGGCTGCCAGCGCCATGGGCCCCTGATCGGCGCGCCCCATGACGAACGCCTGGCCTTTGGTTTCCCGCACCAGGATTCGTGTGGCCTTCAACAACTCGTTCAGCGGGAACGTGGTCTCGGGGTCCGGAACCTCCAGCTTGTCAACGTCGTCAAACGACCGGATCACCGGGTCGGCCACGTGCGGGGGAATGTCGGGAGGGTAGGCGATCGCGCAACCCAGCGCCTCGGCCTCGCCGCAGACACCATTCTCATGCATGATCACGTCATGGCCGAATTCGCGCCACGCGCTGAGCTCGGCTTCCGCCAGCGCCTCGCCGTTCCGGAGTACTTCATCGAATCCGGCGCCCGTCATCACCGACGCCATCAGGAAATTGTGGAGTGCCACCGGCACCCGGTCCGGAACCCGGTGGTCCAACACCGCCGAAACGCGCTCGAGTGAGGTCATGTGCCTTTTATCCTTGGTCTGAACCAAACAGAATCGTGGGGCGGTCCCCCCGGACCGCAGCCGGCCCCCCGGCCGGCCATGCCGGGCGAAGCCCGGCCATTGCATTCGATGGGAGGGGAATAGTGCGGCTGCGATCGCTGCCAGGCTGGCGCGCCGGCCGGGGGGCCGGCCGCGGGCCAGGGGCCCGCCCTACGTTAAAAGGCAAGGTCAATTCGTTCTCCCGACCGGCTGGCCTTGCGCATAGCATCGATAATCACCGCAACCCGGTAGCCATCCTCAAACGTCGCGTTCCGGGGATCCATCTTGTGCCCCTTGGCAACCGCATCGAGAAAGTGAAACTTCTCGATGATGTGGCCGTGTTCCCAACCAAGGTTGTGGCCGTGGGGCCACCACGGACCCACATCGGGATGGTCGCTTTCGGTCGCCGAGATTTCGCTGAAACCGAGCAACCGGGAGTCACCGGACCCACCGAGACACGCGAACAAGCTGTTGGGATGTTCCAGGTCCCACTTCAAGGATCCCTTGGACCCGTTGATTTCCCACGCCAGAAAATTCCTGCGGCCCGTTGCCACCACCGAGGACTCCATCACGCCGATCGCCCCCCTCTCGAAGTCCAGCACCGCGGCTACGCCCTCATCGGACGTTGCCTCCGGATAGCTGGCGCTGGGGAGGGCCCTGTCACGATTGAACGTGCGCACCAGGGCCGAGACGCTCTTGATTTCCCCCAACAGGAACCGGCACTGGTCAATCGCGTGGCTGCCGATACCCTGG
This sequence comes from Bryobacteraceae bacterium, assembly GCA_046160045.1. Lineage (GTDB taxonomy): Bacteria > Acidobacteriota > Terriglobia > Bryobacterales > Bryobacteraceae > CAZGUX01. The sequence goes on along the minus strand of JBJXGR010000547.1, from coordinate 2,022 downwards.
AGCCCTCCGGAGTGCGGCCACGCTGAATACCACGCCTGATCGGGAGCAAGCTCGGGATCGTGTCCGGCCATCTGCAGGTACTGCACCCGCATGTGGTAGACCGTTCCCATCTCTCCCGACGCGATCAGCTCTTTCGCCAACTGGACGGCCGGCATGAACCGGTAGTTGAACACGCACATCGCCAGGCCCTGCGATCGGGCGGCTGCGTCCCGCATTCTCCGCGCATCGGAGGGCGAAACAGCCATCGGCTTCTCACAGATGACGTTCTTGCCTTTCTCGAGCGCGGCGATCGATGGTTCGGGATGCAACGGATCCGGGCCGCAGTTATCGAACACGTCGACGCGAGGATCGCCCACCAAGTCTTTCCAATCAGTGCAGTATTCCTCGTATCCGTATCTGGCTGACTGTTGCCGTACCCTCGCTTCGTCCTTGTCGCATATCACCAGCAGGCGGGGATTGATCCCGGCCTCCGCATAAATGTACGGGATCTTTTTGTACGCATTCGTATGGCACTTCCCCATGAAGCCGGATCCCAGCATCCCGATCCGGATTTCCTTCCTGGAGGGAGCTTCCACTTTTTCAGTCGCCATGTTCGTACTGTCCTCCCCGCTACTACCCGGTCAGAATGTGGGACAGCTTCTTCCTGGCCCACTCTACCGAGAGCTTCAGATCCCGGTACTCGCGCTGCCAGGCCTGCTCGCCATCCGGCAGCCCTGGAAGCACAGGCGCCGGTTCCTTCTCCATGGACTTCCTGACGTACCACGCCAGACCGTCTCCGGGAGGCGCGGGATGCCTGACGAAGAACTTCTCATCGAAAATGTCGAGGGTAAAGGGCGCATACTGGGTGTGGATTTCGATGTTCACGTTGATGTCGCGCCGGTGCTTTGCCAAGGCTTCCGCGATCGAAACGACATCGATATCTCCTTCTCCGAGAGAGCTGTTTTCCAGGGCCAGACCGCCGCTCGAGCGGATGATCCGGTAGTTCTTGTAGTGTGTGGTCAACGCGTACGGGGCCATGATTCCAGCCAGCCGCAGCGGGTCGTCCAGATCAAAGGCGAGGTTGGCGCAATCGACGGTGAAGCCAAACGCCGGACTGTTCACTCGCGCCAGAATCGCCGCCAGTTCCCGAACCGTAAAATCGGCGTGGTTCTCCATCGCAATCCGGATCCCCATTCCCTCGGCGGCGCGGCATGCCTCCCTGAGAATCGCGACCGCCTCGTCGGCCAGGGCCGCCATGTCGTGCCCCTCGTCTCTGGTGAGCAGGTTGCCCCCCACGCACCGCAGGATCGGGCTGCCCAGCTTCTCTGCAATCTTCAAATGGTGGACGACGATTTGGGCGGGGGAGACAGAGACGTCATAACCCGCCCCGGCCAACAAATCCCTTCCTTTTTCCGCCATCGGATGCCATCGAAAAATGGACCCCATTCCGAACTCGATGTACATCCCCTTGTCCCTGGCAGACTGCCGGATCGCCTCCAGATCTCTGTCTCGAAACGAAGTGAAGGGCGAAAGTTCGAAAAGAACGCCGTCCAGCCCCAGATTGCCGGCGAGACCGAGGACTCCGATGGGGTCCAATCCGGAATTGCGGGTGCTGTAGGACTCCAGTCCAAGCTTCATGAGTTCTCTCCGCTGCCTCGTTACCCTGCCGGCCTCGGCCGAGTGACCTGCTCAGCGCAATTCCGGACCTCTGTGGCTGAACTCCTTCCACTCGTGATCGATGGATGGCCGATCGCCGCGTCCAGGATGGACCAGAATCCGGTAATACACCCTCAGGCTTTGTCCTGCGGGGAGCGTCGACGGCTCGCTCCAAAGGGGCGCCGGGCTGAAGTATCCGAACCCTTTCGCCTCCGCGATGATGTTGTGCCACTGAGCCGGGTGGCGGAAGCTGGAGGGGTGCTCGAGGATGGCAATGCCGCCTGTGCGAGCCGAACTCCGGTCGGCAACGGAGAAATCCATCCAGCGCGCTCGTTGGCCGTGAGTGTTTTTCGCCGTCGGGCCCCCGGGAGTGTCCTGGCGGCCTTC
>JBJXGR010000546.1:0-40915 GCA_046160045.1 Bryobacteraceae bacterium | reverse complement strand
GCCTGGGAGACGGAGGAGACGACCGTGGCTCGCTATGCCGCATCCCGCATCCTGGAGTCGGGCTGGCTGCTGGGAGAAAAGCACATCGCGGGGAAGTCCGCACTGGTGGACGCGCGGTTGGGCCAAGGCCGTGTGATACTGTTCGGCATGCGGCCGCAGTACCGGGCCCAGAGCTATCTGACGATGAAGTTGCTGTTCAACGCATTCCTGTTGTCTCGATGAAGGCCGCCAAAGTCACCGGCGACGTTGTCCCGTTCTTGATGAAGATGCCTGGTCCCACGGAACTGGATGCCGAGGAAAGCGGGATTTCTCCGGCGGGCCGGCAGCAACTGCGAACGAGGTTCCCTTGAAGGTTGTGTATCTGGGGCTCGGATCGAATCTCGGCGACCGCCGCAAAATGCTCGAGCGCGCGGTCGAGATGATTCATGGGCCCGACCTGCACGTTCTTCGAATCTCCTCGGTCTACGAGACCGAGCCGGTAGGGTTCCGCGAGCAGGGATGGTTTCTCAACCTGGTGCTGGAAGCCGAAGCGCGCCTGTTCCCGCTGCAATTGCTCGGCCGCCTGCAGCGCATCCAGGCCGACCTCGGACGCCGCCGAACGATCGTGAACGGTCCTCGCGTCATCGACATCGACCTGTTGCTGTACGCCCAGAGCGTGATTCACGGCGCACGGCTGACCGTCCCGCACCCCCGCATGCACGAGCGGCGTTTCGTGCTCGCCCCGCTGGCCGAACTTGCCCCCGATCTACGCCATCCGGTGCTGCGCAAGCGAATGGTCGAGTTGCTGAATGACGTCCGGGGGCAGGCGATTACCAAAACAGATATTCGTCTGCCTGTGAGTCGGCCTTAAGGCCGCGGCGGGCTGAAGCCCAATGCCACTTAGTTCTCAGGACGCCGCAAAGATGATCTACCAACGATTGAGTGGCAAGCGGACGCTGTCTTCGGCGGTGCACTTTCCAGCGCGTCAGGCGCGCCGAAGCGAAGGTTTCGGGCGTGCCATGCGCAGTGCGCTTGGTGCGGTCGAACGTCTACAGTAGGAGTATTCTCATGCGCCTCCTGCTGCTTGCTGTACTTCTTGCTGCCGTCTGCCCTGCCTCCGATTGGACCCGGTTTCGCGGACCGAATGGAACAGGCCTTTCGTCCGACCGGTCGCTGCCCGCCGAACTCGGCAAAGACCGGAACTTGGTGTGGAAGACCGCTACCCCCAAGGGCAACTCCTCGCCCATCGTCATAAGGGATCGGGTGTTCTTTACGGGCCATGAAGGCGATGAGCGCTTGCTCCTCTGCTACGACACCAAAAGCGGAGCGCTCGTCTGGAAACGGGGCCTGACGAAAGCCCGAACCGAAACTGCGCACCCGCTGAACGGACCCGCGACGCCCACGCCCGCCTCGGACGGCCAGTCCGTCTTTGCTTTCTTCCCCGACTTTGGACTGGTCGCTTACGATTTCGACGGCAAGGAACGCTGGCGCACTCCACTCGGGCCATTTGCCGCGATCCAGGGGATGGCCGCCTCGCCCGTGTACGCCGAAGGCAACGTGATTCTGCTGGTCGATACGCCAGAATCCGCGACGCTTGCGGCCTTCCATGCCAGGAACGGCAAGCGTGCCTGGACGACGGAACGCCCCATCGGCTTTCTCGGCTCGTACACCACGCCCGCCATCTACAAGCCGTCATCCGGCCCTGTCCAGTTGATCGTCGCGGGGGCGGTCGAACTCACGGGTTATCAGGCCAAGACGGGAGAACGCCTGTGGTGGGCCCGCGGCATCACCAACGGACCCGCGGCCCCACCGTTGGTCGCGGGCGATTCCGTCTACACGGTCGAACCCTCCGGCGACGGTGCGCCGCCCTACAGCCAGATGCTGACATCGTATGACAAGAACAAGAACGGCGTCGTTGACCTGGACGAGCTGGCCGGTGAAACGGTCAACCTCAGGATCATGCAACGCCTGTTCGGGTCGATCGACCGCAACACCGGCAACGGAGACGGAAAGGTGACGGCCGAGGAGTGGAAGCGTGCATTCAACAACGATCCACCGGGTGGAGGGTTGGTGCGCACGCGCATCGGCAAGTCGGGCGATGTCAGCAGAACGAACCTCGCCTGGCGGCACACCAAAGGTCTGCCCTACGTCACGGCGGCACTGCTGTATGAGGGAGTTCTGTACGTGGTGCGGGACGGAGGCATCCTCTCCACGTTCGACCCCGAATCGGGCAAAGTGTTGCGCGAAGAACGGCTAAAGGACGGCTTGGGCGACTACTACGCTTCGCCCATCGCCGGCGACGGCAAGGTCTATTTCGCGAGCAAGGACGGCCGTCTCAGCGTGATTCAGGCCGGCGCCGATTGGAAGATGCTCTCGTCGGCGAATCTGGACGAGCAGGTGATTGCCACTCCCGCCATCGCCGGCGGCCGCATCTACGTCCGGACCGAGTCCCATCTGTATTGCTTTGGGCTCAAGTCCAATTGACCATCGCGGGGCGGACCCGCTATCCGTGGCACTGTTTGCAGGCGAGCTCTTTGCGAAGCTTCAGCAGTTTGGCGGCCGAGGCGCCGTGCGGTTGGTGGCACATCTGGCAATCCACCAGCACGTCGGGCGTGTGCTGGTGATTCACCGGGAATTGTTTGGCGTCGTGACAGACCAGGCAGGATTCGCTGAGCACGTCGTGCTTGAACGCCCAAGACCCCTGTTTGACCGCGTGGCAGGTTTCACAGGTTGCGGCAGGAGGATGAAGGCGAAACGCCGCCCACTCGGCCGGTGCATCTCCCTCGCCCGGGACGAAGAACGACACCACCTGGTTGACCGCGCCATCCTTCAACGTCATCTCGTGCTTCCCGGGGCTCATCGGAACTCGCGCCGTCCAGGCGCCGGGTCCCGGCGACGTCGCGGCGAGAGGCTTCCCGTCCAGGGTGAATTGAGCGGCCGGCGAGGCCCTGGCCACCATATCGAGCGTCCCGGCCTTGATCACCGTATGGTCGAGCGGCCGGAAGAACTTCGGGCCGCTTTCCTCGGCAAACACAACCGCCGCCATGAGCGAGACAACAATGGGAAGCAGTCTCATCCGTGCCTTCGATTCTCGCTCCGGATCCGAACCAGCGAACGGTCGATGGATTTCAGATCCGGCGCGCCTGCCAACCCCATGTCCAAGGCAAGTTCGGTCTTCAGCAGGTGCAGGACCCGTTCGACACCGCGTCCGCCGAACGCCGTCAGGCCGTACAGATACGGGCGGGCAATGCAGACCGCCTTCGCTCCGAGAGCCAGGCACTTCAGAATGTCCGTCCCCCGCCGGATGCCGCCGTCGATCAGCACGGGAATCCTACCTTGCGCACCTTCCACTACCTCGGGCAGGGCCTCCACTGTCCCACCCACGTGATCGAGTTGACGCGCCCCGTGGTTCGACACGATGATCCCGTCGGCTCCGGCGGCCACGGCCTTTTCCGCGTCTTCTTTGATCAGGAGTCCCTTCAGAATGATGGGCAGTTTCGTCAGCGTGCGGAGTTCCTTGACTGTCTCCCAGGTCGGGGTCGGGAATGGCCGTTCCGGATAATTGCCCGCCCTCTCCGGACTTTTCGACTTGGGCAGTTTTCCTTGCGCGTCCCGCTGCGGCACGCCCACCTCGCACCACATCCGCTCGAACTTGTTGTGGATGTTCCGCTCGCGGTGCGAGACGTGCATGATGTCGGTGGTGAACACAATGCCCCGGCAGCCCAGGTCCTCCTGCCGTTTGACGAACGTCTTCATGGTCTGGGTATTCCGGAACTCGCCGCCGGTCGTCACCTGGAAGAACACCGGCGCCTTCTTCGCCGCAATCGTCTTCTGGATTCCACCATTGGTAATGTGCAGCGCCTTCGCCCGGAAGGCCGCCTCCGCAACTATGTTTTCGCCGTCTCGATAAAAGCAATTCTTGCCGCCTGCCGGATCCAGCAGGATGGGATAATCCAATCGAATTCCCCACAAATCGAGTGATAGATCGATTTTGTGCACATCCACCAATGCCCGCGGCCGGATGATGATGTCATTGAAGCGCTCCCGGTTGTCCCGCAGCGAGACTTCATCTTCGCCGCCGCCCTCCAGGTAGTCGAACGCGATCGGATCGAGCTTGGCCTTCGCCAACGGTATGAAGTCCATCACGTTGGCGGGCTCATACAAAGGATCGTCCGGATCTACCTTGTCTTCCTGCGCCCAGGCAAGGGGAGCCGCACCGAAGATGCCAACTAACTTGCGCAGCGCCGCCCGGCGCGTCTCAGAGTTTGTCACAAGACCCTCGTCCATAAGTGGTTCTGACTATACCAAACCTCGCGCACCCTTTCCACTTAGCCCGAACTCCTTAGAGACAGCTTGGGCTTTGGCCTTAAGTGAAATCGATTTTCACTTAGTTTCACTTAGTATTGAGTTTTGAACCTTGAATAGCTCCAGAAATATGTTTTAATCAGTGGTGACGGAAACGAAGGCAAGGCGAATTGTGTCATTGCCCGATTTATCGTCAATCGGTCCTCGGAGGGTTCATGTTTCGTCTCGCGCTAGCTGTTACGCTTACGTCGGGTTTGGCTTCGGCGGCCGTGTTGATCGACAATTTCAACACCACGCAGAATCTTCTAGCATCGGGGGTGACCAACCCTGTCACTGATTCAAGTGGTGTGGCAACGGCTGGGACTTCCATCGGCGACAGTCGTTTTGCCAGCATTACTCGCACGGTCGGTGGCGGCACGGCGAGTCTCGACATCAATTCGCCCACGGCCGGTGTCTTTAGCGTTAGCAACAATAACGGCGTCGTATCTGATCCGTTCGTTCTGTGGGATGGCGGTATCGATGGAACGATCTCCCCAACAGGTCTAACAGGCCCTGCTGCCGACCTCACAGGGGGCGGTGCAAATAATGCCCTTCGCTTCGTCTCCAGTGTCGATCTCAGCGGTGCCGCCGTTACCTTCCGGTTCTACACAGGTTCGCTGGGCCAATTCTCTGAGATCACTCAATCGCTGACCGGCGGTGGCGCCAATCTTGAGTATCTGCTGCCTTTCGCCGCATTCACCGCCACCGGCGGCGGAGCGGATTTCGCGAATGTCGGAGCAATTACGATGGGCATCACAGGCCCAGCGGGAGTGGACTTACAGATGGACCTGGTTGAGACGACGAACAGTATTCCCGAACCGGCTACGCTCGGCCTTGTCGGCGCCGCGCTGATAGGCCTGGCCTACATTCGCCGCAAGACGGCCTGACTGCAAAGCTAACCGAGGATCGATGGCCATGGGGATTTCCCGTGGCCTTTTCATTTGATGGCCGCCGATTCCACGCGCCGGGTCTGTGCTTTGAGAAACATCATCAGGTCGATCAGTTCCTGCCGCGTCAGAGTCTCATCAAATCCCTCCGGCATCAGGGAAACGCTCGCGTACCCCATCTTGAGGATTTTGTCCCGCTGAATGCGGATCTCGTCGTTGGGTCCCGCGATCAGGGTCACGGCGTTCTCCGTCCTTCCGCCAAGCACTCCCGAGTAGACGTCGGTCGCCGTCTCCACCCGATAGACCTCATGCCCGGGGACAAAGCTCTCGCTCGGCAGGACGATGGCCTCCAGCAGATCCTGGGGGCTGCGGATGGCGCCGATCGAGGTCAGATCCGGACCCACATGCCCTCCCACCATGCCGATGGTGTGACAACTGGAGCAGGTGGCTTTGGCGCCGAAGAAGACCTCCCTGCCCCTCGAGACGTCGCCCGATTGCGCCAGCACATCGGAAAGCTTGCTCAGCCGGGCCAGCCGTGTTTGCTTCTCCTGTTCCAACTTCGCCATCAGCGGCCTGGCCGCCGTCCGGACGGCTTCCGGAAACCTTGGCAGCAGTTCCTTCAATCGAGCCGTACCGACGGCGCCGAGAGGAGCGCGCTCGAGTTCCAGGCTCTTCACCAGCACCATGCCGACCTCGACGCTGCGGGAGCGGCGGAAGGCGTCCAGCAGATTGGGCGCGATGAGGGGATCGGCCTCGGCGAGGCGGCCTGCGATGGCCGTGAGTTGTTCGTCGGTTGGTTCCGTCCGGCCCAGAATCTGCGCGGCCGACATGCGGAGAGTTGCGTCTTTCTCCTCAAATAGTGTCTCACTCAAGTAGTCGAACGCAGCCTTCGAGGGCTGGGGCCTTCGGGCCAACAGGCCCCCCCAGGCTGCGAGCCGCAGTTCAGCGCTTTCGCCGGGCGCTGAAGCGATGGCTTCCAGGTCCGGATCCAACTCGCCGACGTTCCTGGCCCGGGCCACGGCCACGGCTTTCAAGCGAACTCGCGAGTCCTTGTGAGTCATGACCGCGCGCAGGCCCGCCACCCAGGACGGGGGGAAGGTCTTGCCGCCGCAACCGGCCACCGCGTCGAGCAGCAGAGATCGCCGGGCCCCCAGGACGGGGTCGACCAAAGCCCGGCCGATCATGGACTCGGCGGCCGGGTCCTTGCAGATCGTCTTGAGCGTCTCCGCCAGCGTTTCCTCCTCACCGCCGCCGAGCGAGGCGTCCCGCAAACGGGCTTCCACGGCGCGGGCGATCCCGGCCGACCAATCGGAATGATGCGATGCCACCCACAGCGCAGCCTTCCGAAGATCGGCGTCCGGATGCGCCAGCAGCGGCAAAGCCTGCTCGCGCCGGATCGGGCTTTTCTCCATCTGGTCGAGGGCAATCAAAGCCGCCTTGCGGATGGCCGGCGACGGCTGTGTCAGAGCGGACGACAGTTGAGCCGCGTCCTTGAGTTGAATCAGCGAGAAGATGATGGCGTGCTCGACAAACCGGTCGGAGGGATTCCCGCTCGCCGCGACCAGGGCGGCTACCGCGCGCGGGTCGCCGATCTGGCCTAGCGCAGTCGCCGCCTGGCGCCGGGCGGCCGGTTCGTCTTCCCGAGCCATCGTCATCAGCCGCGGGACCGCGCCGCGGTCGCGAGCCATGCCCAGCATTCGCGCCGCCGCGACGCGCACGGTCAACCGCGAATCCTCCAGTGCGCCGCGAACTCCCGCCAGCGCCTCCGCGGTTCCGATGCGAGCCAGCGCAAACACCGCCGCCTCCGACATCGCCCCGCGGAGGGCCGGAACCGCAGCCTGCCCGGCTTCCACCAACGCTTCCACCGCGTGGTCCCGAACCGCCGGCCGCGGATCGGCGATCCGTGCTACCAGGTCGTTGGGCGCGACGTTCCACTCTAAATTCGCGCCGCGCGCATCCTCGACCCTCGGCGACCCTTGCCGCCGGATGCGGTACACCGCGCCTCGCACATCCGGCTTGGACACACGGGACAGCGGGCAGCCGTGAATGAACCAGGCGCCCGTGTCCACCACCAGCAGACTGCCGTCGGCGTCCTCCATCACATCGGTGGGGTGAAAATCGGGATCGGCGGAGGTGAGGAACTCCTCGTCTTCAGTGCGGAATGTCGCGCCTTGGCGAAACAGTTTGTGCCGCTCGACGCGATGCGAGTTGAAGTGCGCGCTGAACAGATTGCCCTGGAGTTCGCCTGGACTTCTAGACCGCAGCAAGCCGGAAGGGGCAATTCGCGCGAACTTGGTCATCACCGGCATCAGATCGCCGGTGCGCTGGAACTCGCTGACGACGTCGTACCACTTCGGATAGACTCCGCCCTCGACGAAGTGCAACAGCGCGTCGCGCTGGCCGTCTTTCGGGTCGGTGAAGTAGGTCATGGTGCCGATCACCTCGCCCGCTTCGGTAAACACGACTTCCACCGGATTGTCGAAGCCGCCGCCGGCGAAACGCTCGAGGCCGGTACCATCCGGCCGTACCCGCCAGATCCTCGACGCCTTGCCTTCGAGCAGCGTGCCTTCCCTGGTCCTGATCTTGTAGCCGTGCCGGCCGTCGGTGAGATAGAGCCAGCCGTCCGGTCCCATGATGGGCCCATGCAGGCTGGCGGCGTTCGCCGACAGGTTCCAGCCGGTCACGATCACTTCGCGCTCATCGGCGGCCCCGTCGTTGTCGGTGTCGCGCAGGCGGACCAAGTCAGGCGGCGCGGCCACATAGAGCGACCCGCGATACCAGACTGCGCCCGCCGGCAAGGTCAATTTGTCAGCAAACACCGAGGTGTGATCGTAGACGCCATCGCCGTTCCGGTCTTCGAGCAGGCTGACCTGGTAGTTCGGGTTGGCCTTCATTTCCGGGGTCTGCATGGTCTTGCCCGACGACTCGCACAGGAACAGGCGGCCGCGGTCATCGAGCGTCCCAAGCATGGGATACGACACCAGGCCGCTAGCGGCTGCGACCTCCACGGTGTAGCCGTCCGGAACATGGATCGCGGCGATCCCGCGGGCGCCTTCCGATGGCGAGAGCCGGTCCCCGATTTTCGAGGAAACCAACAGGGCCGCGATGACCGCCAGGGCGAGGGCTACCAGGACCTTGAGGGAGTTGGGCATGGAGAAACTGATAGGGTATCAGCAGAGCGGTGCTTTGTTTTCCGATTGTTGACTTCGCGAGCCTGACGAGATACTGTACCTTTTGTTCACATGCCCGAACGAGATGCTATCTGCCCCCGTCTGATCCACAAACCCTCGATCGGGAATCTCCAAAGCATCTGTTGATTCGCCCCGATTCTAAGCTCATTCGGGCGTGCCGGCTACCTCGCATGACGTGGGGCGCTTGATGATGGGAGGGCTCGATATGGAACGAAGGTCACTCACTGACTGCAGCGGACGCGTTGGGGCGGCGGCCAATGCATCGAGCTGGCGTCCTGCCCCACGCGGTGGAAGGCATCGAAAGATCGCGATCCTGGCGGGATGGCTGGCCGCTATCCTGATCCTGGCAAGCCCACAAGGCGGACTTGCCAGTGTCTCGGTCTACGTGGGCAAGAATCTGACCAAAGACGGTAGCGTGCTGTTGGCCGGCTTCGGCGACGAACCTTCCAGCCATTGGCTATCGATCGTCCCGCGCCGGCAGCATCCGGCGGGTGCGACGATCGCGGTTGGGGGTATCGCGACCTCTCGACTGCCTGGCGAACTCATCCAGATTCCCCAGGTTCCGGAGACGTTCCGTTACATTTCGATGGATTACTCGTCCTACTCGGGTTTTCCCGCGCCGCTGACCAACGGCGGCATGAACGAGTTCGGCGTGGCCGTGCGTGACGTGGCGCTGGGCACGCGGAAGGAACTGGTGGCGATGACACCGAATCCTCAGCGGGGCCTGAACTACAGCGACGTGGCGCGGATCGCCCTGGAAAGGGCGCGCACGGCGCGTGAGGCCGTCAACGTCGCGATTGAACTCATCAAGCGGCATGGCGATTTCACCTATGGCGGCAACTCCCATGTCTTCGCGGATCCGAACGAAGGCTGGGTTCTGCTGACGTTTGCCGGAGGCAAGGGCCTGTGGGTCGCGCGGCGGTTAGGCCCGGACGATGTGTGGCTCAACTGGCGAGGCTACACCGGGTCGGGCTACGTGCAGACACTGCCCGCGGACTGGAAGACCAATCCGGACTACCTGGCCTCCGACAACTTCGTTTCGTTCGCGCAGGAGCAGGGGTGGTACAAGCCGGAGCCCGGCGTGCCGTTCAACGTGATCAGCGTGTATACCCGGCAAAACGCGAGGGCGAGTCCGACCGACGTGGAGGCCCGCAGCGTGGAGGCCGCGGTCCGGGCGGCCGCACCGAAGGTGGACGTTCAGGTATTGATGAACCAACTGCACCGAACCGGAAGGGATTCCTCCGGCTACGGGCAGGTGGCGCACCTGCGGGCCGATCTCCATCCCGATCTGCGCACCCTGTGGGTCGCGCCCGGGCCGGGACCGACCGCGGCGTTCGTTCCGTGGCGGATCGGTGTCGAGTCGGTTCCGCCCGAGTACCGGCGCCATCGTTATCTCACGGCCGGGGAGGCGGACCGGAGCAGCATCGAGGCGGCGCAGCAGGGCCTCGAGTCCACGAACTACGCGAACCGCGCCGTCAAACGTCTTCTCTACCTGGTGAACGAACACCCGGACGCATTCCTCCCCGAGGTGACGGCGTCGCTGGCTGCATTCGAGCGGAAGCAACTCGAGGCGCAACCGGGCGTCGAGCGCACCGCGCGAATCCTGCTGGAGGCGCGCGAAGAAGCTTTGGCGCGCCGTTATCTCACCGAGCAGGCTCACACGGCGGCGGGAACCGGGCTGAACTTAATCCAGAGCCTCGCGGTGGGTATCGAGGCGCGCACCAAGGCTCTCTACGGCATCCGAACTCCGGAGGATAGCTCCCGTTAGCCTTACGCGCGCGCCTTGCCGCCGGTCAAGCCTTGGCAGGGCGCGCTAAAGCGCGCCGCGGGCTGAACGCCCGCCCCACAAAGCCGGCCTGCGGCCGGTGGGCCGGCCAGGGGGCCGGCCCGCGGTCCAGGAGGACCGCCCCACCGAGAGCGTTTGCCGGCGATTTTCTGCAACTACTCACGCTCCGCGTCGAGAGGTCACGGGGTCTCTTGAGGCTGTTTCCGCATGCGGACCAAACCGGCCAGGCCATCCGGACATAGGATGGTGATCGCAATCAGCGTCAGACCATAGATCACGAGGCGGATCTCGAACAAGGGTTTGAGATACTCAAACAGCGGGATCATCAGGAACGCCGCGACAAGGCCTCCCCAGATTGACCCGCGGCCCCCGATGTAGGCCAGCGCGAGGACTTCGACGGTGTGGCTGGTGTGCATGATATCCGGTGTCAGGATGCCGACCGAGTGTCCGTAAAAGCCTCCCAGCAGGCCGGCGAAGAAGCATGACACGGTAAGATTCAGCACGCGGAACTTCCGCGGGTTAATTCCCGAGGCTTGGGCGACTTCCAGGTTCTGTCCGAGGGCGCGGAAGGCAAGTCCAATCCGCGACCTTGTGATCCCCCGCAGAACCAGGTAGGTGAACGCCGCAATTGCCAGCAGGAGGTAGAAATAGGGGCGGCGGTCGGGGGTGTCCACAAACAGGGGCACGTTGAGGCCGAGAAAACCGCGCGTGACGGAGACCATTGCCGCCGCACCAGCGAGCAGCGTCAGACTCACGAACCAGGCCATGACGGCCAGGAAGATCCCGCGCAGACGCATGGTGAGTAGTCCGGTCGCCCAACCCAGCGCAGCCGCCCCTGCCGCCCCAAGCCAGATCGCGATCCAGGGATTGACTCCCAACTTGATGGCCGCGAGCGCCGACAGGTAGGCGCCGAACCCCAGGAATCCTGCGAACCCGAAGTTGACGATGCCGATGTAGCCGGCGGTGAAGTCGAAAGCCATTGCCTGCGCCCCGAAGTAGAGGCTGGTCGCCAGCAGATCCAACCAGTACTGATCCCGAATCAACAGAGGCGCAGACGCGAGAATCGCGAGCGCCAGCAATGGGGCGTTGGTCTTCAGGAAGACAGGCATCAGGGCTTACTCACACGAGAATATCCGACCGGCCCGGCGATGAACAGAAAACTCAAGGGGCGGGCTGAAGCCCGCCGCAGGCTAAAGCCTGCCCCACAATGCGGGCGAGCGGCATGGTTTCCGATCATTAGCTGCGGCATCACCCTACTTTTCCCAGATCCCTCTGACTTTGCCGCCAAAGACGCCACTCGGCTTGAACAGCAGCACCAGGATGATCAACGAAATGCTGACGACGTTCTGCCATCCGGCGCCGAAAGCGTAGTAGCTCAGCGTTTCGAACATGCCGACCAGGAACCCCGCAGGAATGGCCGCGCCGAGGTTGCCCAGCCCGCCCAGGATGACCACGAACCAGGACTTGTACAAGGGTTCCAGGCCCACCGCAGGGTGCGCTGGAACCAGGGAAAGCAGGCACCCGCCCGCGATCGCGGCGAGCATGGTGCTGAGCCCGAAAGTCAGGGTTCGAATGCGGTCCGGATCGATTCCTACGAGCATGGCGCCCGTTTCGTCCTGAGCGACGGCCCTGATCGCGCGGCCGGTGTTGGTCCAGCGCAGAAAGGCCCAAAACGCGGAGATCGTCAGCATGGCAATGACAAAGCCCATCACGCGATCGAGCGGGATGGCCATGCTGGTACCCAGTGTCATCGAGGTTTGCCAGTAGCGTGTGATGCCGAAGTAGCTTCCACCCCACAGCGCCCGCGCTCCGTTCTGCATCGCAACCGAAAGACCGACCGTGACCAGGAACGCGTTCATCACCCACTGCCCGTTGGCCCGGCGGCGCAGCGGTTCGAACACCGCCTTCTCCACGACAATCCCCGCCACGAAACCGGCGATACCGGCGGCTGCGATGGCGATCAGGGGAGGGAACCCGGACACCCGGAAGACGAAATACGCCGCGTACGCCCCCAACATGTAGAACTCGCCGTGCGAGAACTGCGGAACGTTCATCACACCAAAGACCAGGGACAGGCCCACGGCCATCAGGGCGTACAGACCCCCGCGACCGCATCCAATCACAATCAAATCCCAGATCAACTGCAGGTCCACAAGCTGTGCTCCCTCAAATGAAGTGGCCTATCGAATATCCCGTCAGGCTTCAGTGTTCTTGCGGCATCGCAGAGCCAGTGCCCAGCGCGCCTTCGCCGAGGTAGCTTCTCCGGACGTGGTCTGTCGCCAACAACTCTGAACTGGCTCCCTCCAACACGATTCGTCCTTGCTCCAATACATAAGCGCGGGCGGAAGCCCGCAGCGCCCGGGCAATATTCTGCTCGACCACCAGGATGGCCAGGCCCTCACGATTCAGCATCTCGAGCGCGGCAAACATCTGTTGCACCAGGTGCGGCGAAAGTCCCAAGGAGGGTTCATCCACCAGCAGGAGCACCGGTTCGGAGATGAAAGCCCTCGCCAGCCCCACCATCCGCTGTTCTCCACCGCTCAGAGTGCCGGCCATTTGGCCCAGCCGGTCCTTCAGCACAGGAAAGATCCTGAAGGCGAAATCGAATCTCCCGGCAATCCGGTCCCGGTGATTCCTGGTATATGCGCCCAGCAGCAGATTGTCCCGCACGGACATGGCCGGAAACAGGTTCAGTGTCTCCGACAGGTAGCTGAGCCCTTGCCTGTGTAGTTGATTGGCCTTCAGGCCAACGGCAGGCAGGCCGCGAAAACGAACGGTTCCCGCCGACGGATTGAGGAGACCGGCAATCACGCGCAGCAGTGTCGTTTTGCCTGCGCCATTGGGACCGACCAACGCCACCATCTCGCCTGGGCGCACGTGAAGGGAAACACCCCAATGGACCTGCAACGGCCCATAGCCGGCATTTACGTTTTCGACGTCGAGCAACCTTGAAACGGCGGCGAGTGGAGTTTCTTGGGCCATGTCCTCAGCTCAGTGTTCGGTTCCCAGGTAGGCCTCCATCACTCGCGCATCCTTCAAAATGTCCCGCGGCGGGCCCGCGACGAGAATCTCGCCGGACTCGAGGAAGGCAACGCGCTCGCACACCTGCAGGATGAGGCGCATCAGGTGTTCCACCACGATCAGACAGATCCCCGCGGCCTTGATCCGAAGCATGACCTCCATCAGGTTGCCGAGTTCTCCCGGCGTCAGACCCGAGGCAATCTCGTCCAGGAGGAGAACTCGAGGGCGGCTGGCGAGCGCGCGAGCCAGATCGAGCCGTTTCAGTTGCGCCGTGTTGAGCTTCCCGGCAGGGGTATCGACCGGCAAGTGAAAACCCACACGGTCCAGAGCCTCTCGCGCGCGCTGCTCCGCCTGCTGCCGGGTACAAGGCCCGTGGCCAAACGTCGCGGCTGCCAGTACATTTTCGTGGACACTGAGCTGAGGGAAAGCCTGCGCGATCTGGAAGGTTCGGGAAAGACCTCTCCTGCAACGGGCGTGAGGCTGCATGCCGGTTACGTCCTCGCCCGAAATCCGCACGCGGCCGCTTTCAGGCCGATGGACTCCCGCGATGACGTTGAGCAGTGTTGTTTTCCCCGCGCCGTTAGGCCCGATGATGCCGAAGATCTCGCCTTCATTCACGGTCAGGGAGACATTCTTCAAGGCCTGCAGCCCTCCGAAGCTTTTGCTGATGTTCTCGAGCCGGAGCATCGTACGAATACCGCCGTTCACGGACGTAGCCGGGTGGGCGTCCGAAGGTCCGCTTCCTTCCAGGCGCCGGGCCAAAGAACCTGCCCACGTCCCGACATGTACTGCCGCACGGGGAAAATGTATGCGCCCTCTCCGACCACCGGGTCCGGCGCTGTCTCCGCAGTGTAACGGTACGTGCGCATGATGATACCATCCGCGTAGCTGAGCTTGCCGGTCATCAGTTCGTCCTGGCCAATGCGGTACAGCGAGTCGTTGTCGAGCCTCCCATACCTTTCCAGAGCCCGAGCCGCAACACGGATGAAGAAATTCGCGTAGTCGTAGGACAATCCGGCCGCTGCCGGGCTCGGCTTCAGGCGCCATTTCTTTTCAAAATCGGACGCGAATTGCATTGCCTTGGGAGTCACCCATCCCGGGATTTGATCGACGACGTAGTCGGACGAGTCTCCAGTGAGGTTGTACCATTCACCCACCCACCCCAGTCCGTCGGCAACAATCAGGGCATCCAACCCCACTTCTCTGGTCTGCTTGATGAACGACGAGAGAGCCGGCGGGGCGGTGCTGGTTCCCGCCAGCAGCGAGGCATCGCCCGCTTTGAATTTCCTCAACAACGGATAGAAATCGGTTTCGCCCAGCGGGAAGTATTCCTCGTCATGAATCGTCCAACCGCGAGTCTCCAGTTGGGAGCGAATGGCCTGTCCGAACGCACGGCCCCAGTCGGTATCCTCGCCCCATATCGCGGCCGTCCGGTTGCGGGGATTCCAGTGCCCGCTCCGGATCGCCTCCTCCAGCGCGCCCAGGTAGCCAACCGTCAGCTTGGAAGGCGTCGGCCATCCTTTGGCCATCCAATAGCCATATTTGGACGGATTCGAGTGGTACTTCTCGTTGACCACACCGGTGGCTGCCATCCCGAAGAAATGCGGGATCTTGTGGCGGGCGGTAATCTCCATGACCGAAACCGCCACCGAGCTGTTCCAGTTCAGCAATCCCGCATCGATCTTCTCGCGCGCGACGGCCTCCTGGTACGCCGTCGAGGCCTTTTGCGGGTCGGACTGGGAGTCAATCCATGTCAGGGCGATCTGGTAGTCGCCGATCCGATAGCCGATGGCCTCGAATGCCATCCGCACCGAGCCCTTGAACTCCTCGCCTGTACGAGCAGAGGGGCCCGTGAAGGGACCGAGCACACCCACGCGGAAGACTTTCTCCGAGGATGCGCCGGGCCTGCTGCAGGAGGTCAGTCCCGCCAGAATCGCGCCCGCGGCGAGCACAGCCATGGACACGGCGTGCCTGCGGTTCCACGGGGGCGTCTTGCGAATCATCACGTTTGCCTTTTGAGACGAGGGTGACGGCTATTCTATCCAAACCTGTCTGAATTACAAGAGCCGCCGGGGCTCCGTGAGCAGCCATTGCTTCTGAAAGAAGGGGAGACCGTTCCGGGTCACATGAATATTGACCGTGACATGGAAATCAGTTTCCGTGGAGCGGATGCTGCTCTCCGCGTTCACCTCGATTACGCCGTCGTCGCGGCGGAAGGCGAGCTTGTGCGTGCCCACGATGGAAGCCTTCGCGGGATCGTCGTCGGAAGCCGAACAGCGGAACTCGCTGTGCCCGAACGTGGAACCCATGTTCTGATCGAGGACGTTCGAGTTTCCCCCACGGAACACCACCGTGGCGGCGTTCCTGAGCTGATCGAAGATCACCTGCTGCAGGGGCTCGACGGCGCCCGGGCCCGGAGTGACGATGGTCCGCAGCGTGGGTGGAGGGAGGAACTCCGGCGCCGGGGCCTCCGATTTCCTCACGACCGGCAACACGACCCTGGACACATGCGAGCCGCCCCGGTAGACGCGGTTCCGGGCTTTGAAAGGAGTCGGCCACAGATTGGGAAAATCGCCGCTCGAAATCGACAGGCGGAGACGGTCTCCCCGCCGGATGATCCACCCGGTAGGCGCCATGGGGATCTTCAGCTCGTAGATCTCGCCGGGTTTCATCGGCTCCGGATTCGTGAGCGAGTTGCGGCGGGTGCCGTTCATGGCCCCGTCGACAATCAGGGTGGAGTGGCCGTCCGGGGACACCGCGGCCAGCCTCGCCACGAACGCCGCCGCCTTGGCGCTCGATGAGGCCTTTAGAATCACCTTTGGCCACCCGAGAATGTGGGTCTCCTGCTCGAACACGGGGCTGGTGTAGACGAGGGAGCGCGCTTCATCCTGCCGTTGGTCGTCCGCCATGTAGAAGTGAATGGATCCGGCCGACCAATAGGCGTTCTGAAGCCCGACTGTGGGCAAGTAGTCGAACTCGTCGAAGTCTTTCCGCGGAGTGCCCGATTGCGAGCGCGACAGCCGGCCCTCTTCCTCCAGATAGAACACCGACTCGGTGGCGCCGGACGAGGGGAAGGCTGAGTCGCCACGCCACGAACCCGGGATGAGGTCGACCCGGCGATCCGGCTTGTAGGTCTCCTGCATGTAGACCTGAAGCGGCGGCTCCTTCATGATGCCGGTATCCTCGTTCCGAAGCCAGTGCGCGAAGAAACGCGTGGCCTCATTCATCCAGTCGATCCGCGGACCCGGCACGGATACGTTCGGTTGCCTGTGGACCCACGGGCCCATCAGGATCTTCTTCGGGCCCTTCAGGTTCACGTAGGTTCGGAGCATCGCGTTCGTATACCCGTCATGCCAACCTCCGATGAGGAACACGGGAACCTGGACGCGGCTGTAGTCAGGGCGGAGAGATCCGTTCTGCCAGTAGGGTCCATCCACCTGGTGCTTGACCCACTCCAGCAGATAGGGCTGATTGTTCTCGAGCCGCTCCTTCCACATTTCGGCCCACTTGGGTCCGGCCAGTTCGGGCTGCGGCGGAAGGGAGTTCATGGCGACCATGCGGCCGCCGTAGGTGCCGAGGTCGTAGTACATGCGCATGTTGCCGCCGCGATCGTAGTGGCAGTCGTCGGTGTAGCGGTCGTCGGTGGCGAATAGCGGCACGACCGCTTTCAGATGGGGAGGGCGGTGAGAGGCGACCTGGAGCGAGGTGAATCCGCTATAAGAAGTTCCCCACATCCCGACGCTGCCGTTCGACCAGGGCTGCCGGGCCAGCCACTCCACCACGTCGTAGCCATCCAGTTGCTCCTGTAGGCGGTACTCATCGGTGTTGATGCCTTCGGAACTGCCGGTACCGCGAGCATCCAGCCTAACTGCCACAAAGCCCCGCTCGGCGAAGTAATAATGATCGCCGGCGGCACCGCGGCCCAGGTCGTCCTTGCGGTAGGGGTGGTACATCACGAGGGCAGGGAAGCGGCCTTCCGCTTCCGGACGGAACAGATCGGCCGAAAGCCGCTTGCCGTCCCGGACCGGAATCTTCACGGCGCGGTCGTTTCGAACCGTGTACGTGGCCTTCATGACGATGGGATCCGCGCCCAGTTTCCATGCGGCTCCCATCGCCAACACCTGGCCGAGCACGACCGCAGCCAAGCTCCGAATCTGATTACGACTCATTGCCGTTCCGACTCCTCGTGATCAAATGCTGTTTCGTCCCGCCGCGAACCGATGCAACAAGGCGGTGAAGTCAGGCGCTTCAACCGCTGTCCGGGTGTTTCTCGATCGCTGCAGAATCGCGCCGGTGAGCCCTCCCTTGCGGTCGGGCCTCAGATGGTCAGAACTCGTAACGAAGTCCAAACTGCATCTGACGCGGGCTGTTCAGCGTCGTCGTGTACTTCCCGAAGCTTCCCACGGAAGTTAAAGACAGACTGAGTGACCGCGGATCGAACCGGACCGAATTCAGCATGTTGAAACTCTCCCACCGGAATTGAAGGGTGTGACGTTCGCTGTACGGCATGATAAATCTCTTGCCGACGCCGAGATTAATGAGAAAGGTCCCGTCACCACGGAGGGTATTCCGGCTCCCGGAACTGCCCACAAGGGTGAACTCGTACGACCGGCGTCCTACCGAGGGGTCTGGAAAGATGTTCGGGCCGCTCACTCCGATGACCGCGGGTGCGTCCTTGGTTGTCTTCTGCTCGGGGCGGCTGGTCTGAGTGGCGTACGGTGCGGGTCCCCAACTGGTGGGCCAGACAGATCCGTTGCTCACTGCCCCCACCAAGCCAGAAGACTGGAACAGACTTCCGCTCAACTGCCACCCTCCCAGGATCGCCTGAAGCGGGCCACGAGATGAACTCGCGAACCGCTTGCCTCTACCGACGGGCAACTCCCAAATAGCAAATGCGTTAGCCGCATGAGTTACATCGTAATCCGATACACCCCTAATCAGATTCGGGTCCCAACTGTGAGGCAGGACCCCGTACGTCCGGGCACTGTTGCTGTTCAGGTCGATAGACTTGGACCAAGTGTAGTTGAAATCAAACCGTAGATCGTTGCCCAGTCTCTTGCGCACGGTCCATTGCATGGCGTGGTAGTTCCCGCGGCCATCAGAAGTATAGGCGTTGTAGGTGGCAACCTGCTCGTTGAACAAAGCAAATGGACCGAACCGGCTGCACGAAGGAGCACAATTGATGTCGATGTCATAGGTGACGGCGCTGGTGTCGACGTTGTAGGCCCGGAACACATTGTAAATGCCCTGCGTGGCCGTCAACCCGCCTCTAGCGGCGCCAGGCCACAGATTTTCCCAATAAGGGATGGGGCCGACCTGGGCGACTGGCACGTTGCGGCGCCAGAGTCCCAGCATCTCGTGAGCGGCCTGGAGATAGGTTACGTCGCTTGCGTTATCTTTGAGGTCGGTATGAAGCGCCAGATCACGGTTGAGCAGCGAACTGCGTGCCAGCCTGCCCACATAGGCTGCCTGAACAAACAGGCCATTTCCGAACTCGCGCCCCACACTCAAATTCATGTTCATGCTGTAGGGGTAGCGCAGCCCTTGGTCGACGTTACTAATGAGGGCTTGAATCCGCGGCGCTACCTGAGGAAGGCCCCCCGGTGGCGCCGGGCGGATCAACTGCGCGGGAATATCGAAGGGGCTCGTGAATCGCGGCGCGGTCAACGAGCTGAGAGTTCCCGCGGAGTTCGTGATTGACGACGATAGCCCGAACGAGGCGGCGTTGCTTAGCACGGACATGATGGGGTGGCCTAACTGGTCGTAAAACACGCCAAAACCCGCCCGGACCGAGGTTCTGCCTGGACCTCCGGTCAGCCGGCGCACCCAGCTCCGCTCCGAGGATGGGCTCCAGGCAACGGAAAACCGCGGCGCCAGGTTCTTCTTGTGGTAGGGATAGATCGGCGATCCGCTGGGATCGCTGGCCGCAACATAGACAAGGGGAGAGACTTCGGACTGAGGGCGTCCCTGCTGGCCAAGCCAGTACCTCAACCCGCCCCATTCACCTAGATTCTGATTCAGCGAAACCTGCACACCATTCGTTTCTCTTACCGGTGGCGCGAGCAGGTATCGAAGACCCATCGATACGGTCAGCGAGCGGCCGATTTTCCAGGTGTCCTGACCGTAGAACTCGTATTCTTCATTGCCAAAAGAACGGGCCAGTGGCGTTCCCGCCGGAATCACTTTGCCGTCCACTTCATAGTTATATCGGGCGGTTCCCCGCGGGATCACTCCCAGAGCGTGGCCCACCGCCCGGCGGTAGGGATCATTGAAAGTCCGGTCCAGATCAGGCACATCAAACTCGGATGCAGAACCTCGCAGCCAGCCCTGCCACATGTCCACGTTGTGAAATGAACTGGCGAAGCTCAGCGAGCGGTTCCGAATCCGGCGCACCGCGCCCCCAAACCGCAACTCATGCCGCCCTCGGTTCCAAGTCAAGTCCTGGCTCCAGTGGTATGAAGGGATAATGCGGGACACACCAAGCGTGGTCGCAAATCTGCTGTCCCAGCCTTCGGGAACGACAAGACTTCGAGTCTGTACGCCAGTGTTCTCGACACCCGAGCGGGTGAGGCCAAAGCGGGTGGTGGTGATCAGGTTGGGCAGCCAGACGGCGTTCCAGCCGGCTGCGAAGCCCTTGGTGTTGTCCAGCGACACGGAATTGGGAGGGTCACCTGGAAACTGGGGTATGCCGTTCGTGTTTTCATTCTGAAGATTTCCCCGCCAGAACAGGTTGTGGCGACCGGAGGAATTCACGGCATAATCGAAGCGTGAGGTGTACAGGTTGTACCTGGACTTTTGCGGCGCCGTGAAGCGGAAGCCCTGGACGTTCAGCCCGTCGCCCACGGTGAAGTCGTTGGGCAACGGATAGGACTGCATATACTGCAAAAAAGGGGTGTTCACTCCAATCCCAGCCGGATCGACTCTGGTCTTGAGATCCTCGGGAGTCAGACGCCCGACGGTACCCGCGGTTGTTCTGTACTGAACAATTCCCTGGCGGAATTCGGCCGAGGGTACCCTTCGCAAGAGCCCCGTACCACTTCGATCCCGGCGGCCCTCATAGTTCAGAAAATAGAATAGCCGGTTCTTTCGGATCGGGCCGCCGACGGCGGCGCCGAACACGTCCACAAGAAGCGCCGGGCGTCGAACGCCGGTCTTGTTGTTGAAAAACGAATTCGCCGATGTGGCGGTGTTGCGATGAAAGTCGTAAACGGCACCATGGAGTTCGTTGGTGCCGCTCTTCGTTACCAGCGCAATCTCCGCACCTGAAGTGCGGCCCTGGTCGGCACCGGCATTGGCAGTGGTGGTCCGGAACTCGCTCACTGAATCCAGACTGAGGCGAACCACAGAAGTAAAGGCTCGCCGCTGGTGGTGATCGTTTACGTCGATGCCATCCAGGGTGACATTGGCCTGATCGGCTCGTCCCCCGTTCACCGACCCATTTCGGTCGTCCGTGCTGGACTCATTGAACGAAGTGACTCCCGGCTGAAAGGTCAGCAGCCCGACAACGTTGCGCAGATACATGGGGAGTTGTAGGACTTCCTTGGTCCCGATAGCATTGCCGAGCGATGCGTCCGTCGCGTTCAGTTGAGTCGCCAGGGCACTTACAGTGATTGTTTCGGCCACCCCGGTGACGTTCCGCAGTTCCAGGTTGACCGTGGCCGGCGTATTGACCTGGAGCTCCAGGTTGTCCACCACCACATCGGAGAATCCGGGCGCTTTCGCGACCAGACGGTACTTTCCCGGCGGTATCTGGGCGAAGCTATACCGGCCCGAGGCGTCCGAGGTCGAACTCCTGGCGAGACCCTTGCTGGTGTCTTCAATCGTAATCGCAACGGCAGGGACAAGTGCGCCCGTCGCGTCGGTCACGCTGCCCGACACCGAAGTCAATGCTTGAGGGAACGCCGTGAAGCAGGTCCCGCCAATTGCGACGCAAGTGAGCAGAACTCTCCATCGCCCGGCAACTCCCCCCAAGTGCCCAAAACGAAACCATCTGCTGTTCATGTCCGGAACCTCCCCTGTTCGTTCGGATAAAAGTAGTGCTCCTGTACCGAACGGGTCACATACGCCTCCCCGGGCGGGCTCTTCGTGTTCACTCGGGGACACCCGTCAACAACTTGGTAGCGGGAGATTATCACAGGACCGTTGAAGCGTCAATCAAAAAGCTAACCGCTTCAACAACCGGGAGTTAAGCAAGTGCAAAGCCTGCGCGAGCCGTCCTCGGCCGAGCCCCTCAAAAAAGTTGGTTGCATAACGTGCAACCAACGGCACAAAAGATCCTGACGATTGGTCTTTGCCCATCGGCGAGCGGCTGTCGACGGGAGGAGACGATTCGGGCTCGCGGGTGGCGACCCGGCTCACCCACGCGAGGGGTTCAGGGCCGCGGCTTTCGGATTCCGAAGGTCAGTTTGGTACGGGCCTCGATGCTGGCCGCAAGCGCTTCGCCCAAGGAAAGCCCGTTCATCGCTTCCGTGTTGGCGTGATAAGTCAGGTACCCACGCGCCAGATCAGGCTCGCCGGCTTGGAAGAGTTTCAGCGCGGTCCGCTCGACTACGGGTTGGGCTTGAGCAAGCTTGGTTTCAAAGGCGACGAATGCCGCCGTGACTTCGGGCAGGTACTCCTCGCGGTGCTCGCTGGTCAGGTAAAACAGGCGTTTGTACACGTTGAAGGCGTAGCGGGTGGATTCGACGCCCTGCCATTGGCGGTCCATGAACCGGCTGGCTTCGCCCTCGGTCAGGTACCGGTGCCGCTGGTATTCGGCAGGGACCTCGGTGACGCCCAAGTGATACGGAATGAAGGGCGCGGCGACCGACGTAGTGGCCGCCACCCAGAGTACGCCCAACTCAGGGTGGGCGGTCTTTCGAAGGTGCGCGACCTGGCCGTAGCCGGCCGAATCGCGGGTGACCTCGGTCGTCCGGACGGCGGCGATCACGTGATCGAGCGTGATCTTTCCGGCGAGGCTCCGCAGCCGGTCTTCCATCATCTTGACCGCGTCGTGCCGCATTTTCCCGTCGCCATACACTTTGTTCACGTTGAACGGCTGTCCGGACTTGGGGTCGTACCAGCCCTGCTCCACGGCGAACGAGATCAAATTCGCCGAACCCCGAAAGTCGGGATGATTCGCATAGTTGGGCGGGATGTCGCCGATATAGCCGGGCCGCGAGACTCGGATGTCATCGGGGCCGAGGCGCTGAGCCGCCCACAACCCCTTCCCTCCGGCGAACTCGATCAGAACCCAACCTTCGTCGCGATCGGCGAACAGATGCGAGTTGCCGCCGTAGGTCGCCTCGCCGTATTCATTGACCAGGGAACCGACGATCTCGACGGCCTCGCGGGCGGTGCGAGCCCGTTCCATCACGATCCGCGACAGGTCGCTGTAGTTGACTCCGCGCTGCGGGTTGGGAGTCATCTTCCGGAGTTCTTCGCGGGACGGCGACCAGATGTCTCGGGCGGCGACGTGATGTTCATTCAGGCCGCCATTGGTGATCGGCGCGGGAAACCCGGCGAACGCCGAGTAGTTCATCGTGATGTATTTCGCCGTGCGCCGGACTTGGGGGATCTCGATCAACTGGCCGGGGTACTGCGAGGCGGCGGTCGCTCCCACCTTGATCACCGAACCCGGCGGCCAGTCTCGCGCGGGAACGATCTCCAGCCAATGGCTCGAAGGCTCATCGCCGTAACCGGCCAGGAACACGCTTCCGTCGGCCGTCAGGTTCTTACCCACGTAGATGCCATAGCTCGCGTGGGCAAATCCGCCCGCCGCGGAGATCGCCGCCATTGCCAGCAGCACGCGCATGAAGATCACTCTAGCCGCCCTCCGTGGACAGAAGATAACCCCGCTGCCGGATGTTTGTCAAAAGCGATTTGCCGGCTGTTGCATATGATGCAACAAATAACCCAGGGAGTCGCCTGACGCGCTCATTCCATAGCATATGAGTTGACACTTGTAGGGCGATTTTGCTACCTTTCGACTGTTCTGTCCAGGGGTATGTCTGTTGCACTATGAGCAACGCACTTCAGACGGCCGACCGGGTGCTGCAGGTCCTCGCGGCCTTCGATAGCACGGCACGCGAGCTGTCCGTTACACGGATTGCCGACGCTTTGGGCGTCCACAAAAGCACCGCGTCGAGACTGGCGACCACGCTGGTCCAGCGTGGGTTCCTGGAGCGAAGAAAACGTACGCTTCGACTCGGCCCGGAAGTCAGTCGGCTGGGTCTGCTGGCGTTGGGGAACGTTGATCTGACCATCATGGCGGATGAGGCGATGCAATGGCTGTGCTCGAAGACCGGCGAGACCGTCCATCTGGCCGTCCTCGACGGCGCGGAAGCCCTCAACATTGCACAGGTCGACGGTCCAGCGATTGTGGGGATCGGGAATTGGGTAGGCCGAAGGACCGACCTGCATAGCGCGGCAAACGGAAAGGTACTGCTTGCCTTCGGAGAATCGAATCTCCTCAAGAGGCCACTTCCGGCCATCACTCTGCGAACGATCACGTCGGTCGAGGTCCTGCGATCGCAACTCAAGCAGGTCCGTGAGCTTGGATGGGCATCAAATACCGGAGAACTGGAGGAGGGACTGAATGCGGTGGCCGTGCCGGTTTTCGACGCTTCGCGAAGTTGCCGGGCCGCCCTCAGCGTGTCCGGTCCTTCCTATCGCATCTCTCCAAACCGGTTCCCGCACGTGGCGGAATTGTGCAAGCAGGCGGCGCGTCTGATCAGCTTCGGGTTGGGCTTCGGCAGGCCATCACTGAAGGAGCGTTAGCATGGAGGCCGCGTGAACGGGATCCAATGCGGTTGACTTACGATTGTGGGGCGGTCCCCCCGGACCGCGGCCGGCCCCCTGGCCGGCCTGCCGGGCACTGGCTGGGTTACGGCCGCGACAAAGCGCCAATTTCCGGGGCCGGGCTGCGCCCGGTTGGCCGGCCAGGGGGCCGGCCGCGGTCCGGGGGGACCGCCCCACAATCCCGGATTGAGGTAAGGCAGGTAACGATATGAGCCGCATTTCAGAAGGCCGGGCTCGCCGAGCCGGTCGCGCGGCGGCCAGCCAGCCGCAGAGGCCACGCATTTCGTATGACCTGCCGGTTTACGATCTGTTGAGCGGCGATTCCGTCCAGCGGTTGCACCAATCGTCGATGCGCATTCTCTCGGAGTTCGGGATCGCCTTTTATGATGACGAGGCCCGATCGATACTGAAAGCGCATGGCGCCAGAGTGGATGGCGACATGGTGTACTTCGACCCGGAGATGATCGGGGAATACGTCGCAAAGGCGCCTTCGGAGTTTACCCAGCTCGCGCGAAATCCGGAAAACAATCTTCTCATCGGAGGCAATGCCGTCAACTTCGCGCCCGTGTACGGGCCACCCTACGTGCTTGATGCCGATCGTGGACGGCGCGAAGCCAAGCTCGAGGACTTTATCAATTTCGTCAAGCTCGCCTATCTCAGCCCTTATATGCACCACTCCGGGGGCACCGTCGTCGAGCCCACCGACGAGCCCATCGAAACACGTCACCTGGATATGGTGTACAGCCACATCAGGTACAGCGACAAGGCGTTCATGGGTTCGGTGACGTCGGCGGAGAATGCCGCGGATTCGGTAGCGATGACAGAGATTCTGTTCGGCGCCGAGGCGATGCGGGAGAATCCGGGCGTGATTTCCCTGATCAACGTGAGCAGCCCGCGCCGGTTCGACGACAGAATGTTGGGCGCCATGAAAGTCTATGCCCGGGCGCGGCAGGCGCTGATCATCACTCCCTTCATTTTGGCGGGAGCGATGGGTCCGACGGCGATTGCCGGCACGGTCGCGCAGCAGAACGCCGAGGCCTTGGCGGGGATCGCCTTCACCCAGATGGTCGAGCCGGGGACACCCGTAGTGTACGGCTCGTTCCTGACGAACATCGACCTGCAGAGCGGAGCGCCTGTCTTCGGGTCACCCGAAAGCCAGATGGGGCTGTATGCCAGCGCCCAACTCGCGCGCTACTACAAGCTACCGTTCCGGGGCGGCGGCATGTTTACGAGCTCGAAGATTCCCGACGCCCAGGCGGCGTACGAATCGGTCATGGTGATGATCCCGACGATCATGGCGCGTACGAACTTCGTCCTGCACGCGGCGGGATGGCTCGAAAATGGCCTCGTCTCCGGTTACGAGAAGTTCGTGCTGGACTGCGAAATCCTTGGAATGCTCCACACGTGGGCCAAGGGAATGGATCTCTCGGATGAGTCCTTCGCCATGGAATCCATCGCGGAGGTTCCGCCCGGCGGGCATCACCTTGGCACCGCGCACACCATGCGCCACTTTCGTACGGCTTTCTATCGCGCCGAACTGTTCGATTACACGTCCTCAGAAGTCTGGACCGAGGCGGGATCGGCAGATGCGTACATGCGGGCGAACAAGCGCGTAAAACAACTCCTGTCGACCTATGAGGCGCCCCCGCTCGATCCGGCAAAGGATGAGGCGCTGATTGACTTCATGGCCCGGCGGAAGCCGGAGCTGGCGGCGAAGGCTGGGTGATCTCTATGGAACCCGCGAACCAGCCAACTCATCGGGTTATCCTTGTGCCTTCGGGCCGGCAGGGAGATGTGCCGGAGGGGGCTCTACTGCTGGACGCAGCCAGGAGTTTGGGCGTCGACCTGGAATCGATTTGCGGCGGGAGGCAAACCTGCGGCAAATGCCAGATCTCCATCGAGGAAGGAGACTTTCCCAAACATGCGATCCGCTCTCATGGGAGTCATCTGACTCCCCTCGAGAGTAAGGAACAGGCATGCCTGGATCGGCAGGAAAACAAGGGCAGACGCCTGGCGTGCGCGGCTAAGGTTTTCGGCGATTTGTTGGTTTTCGTCCCGGACGAGAGCCAGGCCCACAAACAGGTGATCGCCAAAGCAGCGACGGATCGCATCATCCATGTTCGCCCGGCCGTGCGGCAGGTTTATGTGGAGTGTGAGGCGCCTGAACTGGACGACCGGCGCGGCGACTGGGAGCGACTGCAACAGGCACTGGCCGAGCAGTGGGGGATCCGGGGCCTGACCATCGATCCCCTGGCTTTGCGGTCCCTTCAGGCGGCGTTACGCGAAGGGAAGAATGCGCTTTCCGTGACGATCTGGCAGAACGTCGAAGTCCTGCGGGTTCAGCCCGGATACAGTGAAGGTCTTTTTGGCATTGCGATTGACGTCGGATCCACGACAGTCGCCGGATACTTGTGCGATTTGCGCACAGGAGCACTGCTGGGAACCGCCGCAATCATGAATCCGCAGGTCCGGTTCGGCGAAGATCTCATGAGCCGCGTCAGTTACGCCATGACGCACGCGGAAGGAACGACTCGGCTGCACGAGGCGATTGTCGCCGCGCTGAATCATCTCGTCGCCGAATGCGCCCGGGCGGCCAACATCGATCCTCTTCAGATCGTCGATGTGGTGCTCGTCGGCAACAGCGTCATGCACCACCTGATGCTCGGGATCGATCCTGTCGAGCTTGGTGGTGCTCCTTTTGCACTGGCAATCAGCGGGCCGCTCGACGTGAAGGCTCGCGACCTTGGAATCACCGCCGCCAACCTGTCAGCGCGGGTTCACGTGCTGCCGTGTATCGCCGGCCAGAATGGCGCAGACAACATGGCCGTTCTGCTGGCGGAGGCGCCTCACCGCCAGGATCGAACGATGCTGGTTGTGGATATCGGCACAAACGCGGAGATCCTGTTGGGAGATCGCAATCGGATACTAGCCGCTTCGAGCCCCACCGGACCTGCGTTTGAGGGTGCTCAAATCAAGCACGGGCAGCGTGCCGCCCCCGGAGCGATTGAGCGAGTCCGAATCCAGCCCGGAACCTTTGACGTAAGCTTCAAAGTTGTCGGCGGCGAGGGGTGGAGCGGCGAATCCGGCATCGCTCCTGCCACCGGAATCTGCGGCAGCGGCATTATTGAGGCGGTCGCGGAACTCCTCCTGGCCGGAGTTATCGATCAGGACGGACAATTCAATGAGCAGGTGGCGCAGTCCTGCCCACGCGTTCGGTTTCAAGGGAGAACACCGGAATTCGTACTGGCGGAAAGAGATCAAACGAGCATTGGGGGCGCAATCGTAGTCACTCAGAATGATGTCCGGGCAATTCAGCTCGCGAAGGGTGCCCTCTTTGCCGGGATCAAGTTGTTGATGAGGCGGATGGGCGTGACGGCCCTCGACGAAATCCGCCTGGCGGGGGCATTCGGCAGCTTCATCAGCCCCCGTCACGCCATGGTCTTGGGGTTGATCCCTGATTGCGATCCCGCGCGCGTGATTGCGGTCGGTAATGCCGCCGGAGACGGCGCGCGGATGGCTCTCCTGGACAGGGAGGTCCGTGTCGAAGCCGTGCGCCTGGCCCAGGAGGTGGAGTACGTGTCGATCGCCGTCGAACCCTCGTTTCAGGAGGAGTTCGTAGCGGCCATGCGGCTGCCTTACGGTACGAATGAGCCCAGGAAAAGGAGGCGGGAGCGGCGGCGGCAGGCCGCCTATCAGGCAATTCCCGTTCCTGAGATGGAGAACTATGAGCGACCAGAGTGACCTGACACAGATCGAAACCGTCGAACTCCTGGAGATCATCCACGAAGACCTTTACGACGGGTTGGCGGAAGTAGTAGTGGCCGGCGTGAACGAGCTGCTTCGGCGTGAAATGACACCCTATGACGTGCTGACCCAGGGGCTGGTCGCCGGAATGGACATCGTCGGCGTGGATTTTCGCGACGGGATCCTATTCGTGCCCGAAGTTCTGATGGCCGCCAAGGCGATGAAGGCAGGCATGGCCATTTTGCGGCCCCTGCTGGCCGAGACCGGGGCTCCCAGCATCGGAACCATGGTGATCGGAACCGTTAAGGGCGACATTCACGACATCGGCAAGAACCTGGTGACCATGATGATGGAAGGCGCCGGCTTCAAGGTCCACGACCTCGGCATCAACAATGACTCCGAGAAGTTCATCGCGGCCATTCGGGAGCACAAACCCGAGGTACTGGGAATGAGCGCACTGCTGACCACGACCATGCCCTACATGAAAGTCGTCATTCAGAGCCTGAAACAGGCGGGTTTGCGAGAACAGGTTGTTGTGCTGGTGGGAGGCGCTCCGGTGAATGCTCCCTTCGCTGAAGCCGTGGGCGCGGACGCATACTGCCGCGATGCTTCCGTCGCTGTCATGACCGCGAAGGCCTTGCTCGAGGAACGCCGAAAAGCGGTGGCCGCTTCCAGTGTTTGTCCCGCGTGATGAAGACTCGGAAGAACAAAACGGCCTTCGTCGCCTGCGGCGCCCTGGCTCGCGAGTTGCATGCGCTGATTGGGGCGCACGGTTGGGCAGTGGATATCCTCGCCCTGCCGGCGCTTCTGCACAATCGCCCCGAGTACATACCAGGCGCCGTTCGCAACCGCATCCGGGAAGCTCGCGAGCACTATGAGCGGGTCGTCGTGGTTTACGGCGATTGCGGCACGGGCGGCGAGTTGGATGCCGTCCTGGAAGCGGAGGGCGTATCGCGGATTGCCGGCCCCCATTGCTATGAAATGTACGGCCATCTGGATTTTGACGAGCTGAGCAGCGTCGAGAACAGCGCGTTTTTTCTGACGGATTTCCTGGTGCGGGAATTCGATGCGCTGGTCGTCCGGGGACTCGGTCTGGATCGCTATCCCCAGTTGCGAGACGACTACTTTGCCCATTACAAGCGGGTCATTTATCTGGCTCAACAGGAAGATCCCGTGCTGCAAGCCAAGGCCCTGGAGGCGGCGGCACGGTTGGATCTGCCGCTCGAGGTGCGGTTGGTCGGGTACGGAGCGTTGAAATCGCGGCTTGTCGAACTGAATTACACGTGACCTCGAAATATCAAATCATTTATTGGCGGGACATCCCCGCGCAGGTGAAGGCACGGTCGGGAGCGGCGCGGACCGCCCGTGAACTTTCCCCGCGATTTCAGCAGGCGATCGACGCAGCCGCGATGGTGTCGGGCGATGTGGGGACAGAAGCGTACCTGTCCGCGTGGCGGACGTCGGAGTGGCAGTCTTACGAAGGCGCCGCGGAGACGCTTCTGGACGAAATCGTGGCCAGGCTTGAAGGCGAATACACGGCGGAACGGCTTTCCGGGCTAACGGCGAGAGGCGGCCACGAAGCCGCAAATCAGGAACACTGACCTTTTCACGTTGGGGAACCTGACAGGAGTGACGCAATGGTAACCGAGATTACTTCCCCCCATAAACGCGTATTGATTGGACCCGGCCACCCTTTTGTCGTCATCGGAGAACGGATCAACCCGACCGGCCGAAAGATGTTGGCGGCGGAGATGGCGGCCGGCAATTTTGACCGCGTCCGTTCCGACGCACTGGCGCAGGTCGCCGCGGGAGCGCACATGCTGGACGTGAACGCCGGCATTCCGCTCGCCGATGAGCCGGCAATCCTGGCCGAGGCGATTGAGATCGTGCAGTCGGTGACGGATGTCCCCCTCAGCATCGACTCCTCCATCGTTGCCGCCCTGGAGCGCGGACTGGCTGTGTATCGAGGCAAACCTCTTGTGAACTCGGTCACGGGCGAAGAGGAGCGCCTGGAGACCGTGCTCCCCCTGGTCGCCCGTTATCACGCTGCCGTTGTCGGCGTAGCCAATGACGAGATGGGCATTCCGGAAGATGTCGACGGGCGTTTCGCGATCGCGAAGAAGATTGTCGAACGCGCGGAACGGTTCGGTATTCCGAGAGAAGACGTGATCATCGATCCTCTCGCCATGCCGGTGGGCGCCGTCCCTTCCGCTTGCGTGACTCTGTTCGCACTGGTGAGGCGTCTGCGCGAAGAACTCGGCGTGAACACCATCTGCGGAGCGTCCAACATTTCTTTTGGTCTGGGTGATCGTCCCATTCTCAACGGCGTCTTTATTGCCATGGCCATCGGCGCTGGCATGACGTGTGCGATTACGAATCCCCTCGAGGAGAAGATCCGGGAGTCCATTCTCGCCGCCAACGTCATGATGAATCACGACCGGAATTGTCAGGTGTGGTTGGCGAATCATCGATTGAGTTCGGAGGCAGGTGACTCTGCCGAGGCGGCCCGCAGGGAACGGAGGGCCGCTCGCCGGGCGGCCCGGACAACCCAACCTGCCGGACTTCCCGAGTCTGTCTAGAAGGCGGGAACCACGCCTGTGGCGCACCCGCGAACGAAGTATGGGCGCAGTTTGCCCTCGTGAACAGCATCATGTATCGTATGTTGTCGAAGTGCCCCTGTCGAAGCTATTCGTAGCGAACAGGTAATTAGTTTTGGGAGAGCCTCAGTCATGACGAGTGTGCCGAGCCACGCCAGGGTGGTGATCATTGGTTCCGGGATTGTGGGCAATAGCGTCGCCTACCATTTGGCCCAGCAGTCCTGGAGAGACCTGGTGATGATCGACAAGGGCCCTTTGCCCAATCCTGGCGGGTCCACCGGGCACGCTTCGAATTTTTGCTTCCCGATCGACTACTCCCGGTTGATGGTTAACCTGACGCACGACAGCATGCGCCAATACAAGGAACTCGGCGTTTTTCGAGAAAGCGGCGGCATTGAATTGGCGCGGTCGCAAGACAATCTGACTGAGTTGAAGCGCCGGGCATCGGCGGCAAAGTCCTGGGATGTCGACGGAGAACTCCTGACCCCGGATGAGGTGAAACGATTGATGCCCTTTGTGAATACCAGGTTGATCGCCGGCGGTTTCTCGATGCCGAGGTGCGGGGTTGTCGATTCCCTGCGGGCCGGGACGATCATGCGCGAGAGGGCGCAGGAAACGGGCGCACTGTCCGTCTTCCCCAGCACCGAAGTTCTCGATCTGGTTGTGAGAGGCGGCCGGATCCGGTCGGTCAAAACTACTCGTGGCGAGATTGAGGCGGAAAATGTCGTGATCGCCTGCGGAGTTTGGAGTCCGCGCCTGGCGCGGATGGCCGGCGCCGCCATTCCGCTGACGCCGATGGTTCACCAGATGATTAGCGTCGGGCCCATCGAGGCATTTGCCAAGACAGGAGGAGAGATCGCCTACCCGATTGTTCGGGACATGACTACCCTCATGTACGAGCGGCAGAACGGAAGCGACATGGAGGTTGGCTCTTATGCCCATCGTCCGATCCTGGTCGCTCCGGACGACATCCCGTCGATCGAGGAATCCAAGCTTTCCCCCACCGAACTCCCGTTCACCAAGGAGGACTTCGAGCCGCAGATGGCGCACGCGCTCGAGTTGTTCCCGCAGTTGCTCGACGACGAGAGGGCGGGCATTCAGCACGCCATCAACGGGTTGCTTTCTCTGACCGCGGACGGTTCGCCGTTGCTGGGAGAAACGCCCGAGGTCAAAGGGCTGTGGGCGGCGGCGGCGGTGTGGATTAAGGAAGGTCCGGCCGTGGGCCGCCTGGTGGCGGAATGGATGACCCACGGAGATCCCGAATACGACCTGAACGAGGTGGACATCGCCCGTTTCTATCCGTACGGCCGCACCAAGAGCCATGTGACCAGCCGTGCCAGCGAGGGCTACAACCGCACGTATGGAATCGTTCACCCCCGTGAGCAGTGGGCGTCCTCCAGGAACATCCGCGTGAGTCCGTTCTACAGCCGCGAACGGGATCTCGGGGCGGTGTTCTTTGAGACTGCCGGGTGGGAGCGTCCGCACTGGTATGAGTCGAACTCCGGTTTGCTGGAGGAGTATGGCGACCGGATCCAGCGCCGTCCGAACGAATGGGACGCGCGCTGGTGGTCGCCGATCATCAACGCCGAGCACCTCGCGATGCGGGACCGCGTCGGCATGGTGGATCTGAGCGCCTTTGCCGTGTTCGACGTGGAAGGTCCGGGAGCGCTCGACTACATGCAGAGACTCGCCGTTGCGCAAATGGACGTAGCTCCCGGCCGGGCCGTTTACACTCCGCTGCTGAGCCAGGCGGGCCGCATGAAGTCCGACCTGACGATCTCGCGGATGAGGGAAGACTCGTTTCGCATCGTGACCGGAGGCAGTCAAGGGGGCATCGACGGAAAGTGGTTTCGGGACAACTTGCCGGCCGATCGATCGGTCGAGCTACGGGACATGACCTCGTCGCTTTGCACGTTAGGGCTTTGGGGCCCCAACGCCCGCGCCCTGATGCAGTCGGTGACGAGCGATGACGTGTCGGACAAAGGGCTCCCGTTCTCCACCGCCAGGGAGGTCTCCATTGGTCAGGTTCCGGTATGGGCGCTTCGCATCTCCTATGTCGGCGAGTTGGGTTGGGAATTGTATGCTCCGATGGAACAAGGCCAGTTGCTTTGGGACATCCTGTGGAAAGCCGGCCGGGAGTATAAACTCGCACCGGTCGGCATCGGCGTGTATGCCACCACGGGCCGGTTGGAAAAGAGCTATCGGCTCTACGGGAATGAGTTGGACACGGAGTATGGCCTGGTGGAGTGCGGGCTGGCGCGGCGGACGGTCAAGGCGCAGGATTTCATCGGGAAGCAGGCCTATTTGAAAGAGGCGGCCGAGAAGCCCGCGGCGACGTTGTGCACGCTGACTGTGGAGAATCACATCTCATCATCCGGAGAGGCGAGGTATATGTTGGGCCGGGAGCCGGTGTTGACCCCGGACGGGAAACCGATCGTTGACCGCAAGGGAAGACGTTCGTTCGTCACCAGCGCCGGTGCGGGTCCATCTCTCGGCAAACATCTGCTTATGACGTACCTCCCTCCCGAATTCGCGGTGGTGGGGACGAAACTCAAAGTCGAGTACTTCAGCGAGCACTATCCGGTCACCGTGGCCGTGGCCGGCGCAACACCCCTGTTCGATCCCACCAACGCGAGGATGAAGGGTAACCAGGAGAACTCTCGGCAATGAACATTCTGGTGTGTGTGAAGCGAGTTCCGGACATAGGCTCTCGGTTGGAAGTCGCGGCCGGAGGAAAAGATGTCGAGACCCGCCACCTGGGATTCACCATCAGCCCTCATGAAGAGTGCGCCGTCGAAGAGGCCGTGCTGATCATCGAAAAGATGGGCGGCAGTGGAACCGTGCTGACCCTTGGAGTCGCGGACGCGGAGGAGCAGTTGCGGGATTCGATGGCGAGAGGGATGGACAGGGGGATTCTCATCGAAACCGGCGATGCTCTCGACCCGGGCCAGACGGCGGCGGCCATTGCGGAATGCATTCGAGCGCAGGAAAGGCAGGGCAAACGTTTCGACCTGATCCTGTTCGGGAGTGAATCGGCGGACTCGGCCGGCTATCAGGTAGGCATCCGCGTGGCGCACGCGTTGGACCTGCCGTGCGTGACCGGCGTGAAGCGGATGACCGTCGATGCGGCCAGAGTGACCGCAAAACGGGAGATGGGCGCGGGGTTTGAAACTTTTGAGGTGAGTTTACCCACCGTCCTGACCGTCAAGGAGGGCTTGAACCTGCCCCGGCATCCTTCTTTGCGGGCGACAATGACCGCCCGGAAGAAACCAATCGAGCGCATTCGTCCCAACCCCGGCAGCGCCGGGTTGGAACTGCTGCGATTGGCCGTGCCAGCGGAGAAGAAAGCCGGCGCCGAAATCCTGGGCGAGGGGAAGGGAGCGGTTCCCCGCGTGGTCGACCTTTTGGAAGAACTGAGACTCCTCTGACATGATACTGGCCTTCATCGAATACGATCGGGGAGCGTTACATCCGGGCACACTGCAAATGCTCGCCTGTGCCAGGGACGCATCGCGGGAGACCGCGGCCCCGCTGCACGCGGTGGTGATCGGGACGGGCGCCGTGGACTTTCAGGAGTCTCTTCGGCGGCATGGTGTCTCGCACATCTACCGGCTCGATCATCCTTCGCTGGAGCCCTATGCTCCCGCCGCCTGGGCGAGATGTATCACGCAACTCATCGGCACGCACCGGCCTGGCGTCGTGATGGCCGCCTCGACCGATCGGGGCAACGAGGTGATGGCATGGGTAGCGGCGATCGCCGGACCGCCCATGGCGGCCAACTGCCTCGAGATCCGGCCAGGCGCGGGATTCCAGGTCACGCGCTATCGTTTCGGAGGCAGCCTGCTCGAGGAGGCGATCCTGCATGGCGATCCCAAGATCCTCACGATCGCCCCGTACGTTTTCGAAGCGGCTGAAGTCGACAACCCTCCGGCTGCCACGGTGGAAGCGGTTTCGCCGGCCATCGAGGAAAAAGACCTCCGGGTTCGCGTCACGGCGCGGGAAGAGGCTGCTTCCGCCGGAGTCAATCTGCAAACTGCGCCCGTGGTCGTGAGCGGCGGACGTGGCGTGGGGAGTGCTGAGGGGTTTCGCGTCCTGGAAGAACTCGCAGGCCTGTTGAGCGGCGCAGTGGGAGGATCTCGCGTGGCCACCAACAATGGCTGGCGTCCCCATTCAGACCAGGTGGGCCTCACGGGAAATCGCATCGCACCCGACCTTTATATTGCCTGCGGAATCAGTGGTGCGATTCAGCACCAGGTGGGCTGCAAGGGCGCCAAACACATTCTGGTGATTAATAAGGACCGGGATGCTCCCTTCTTCCGCCGCGCGGATTACGGTGTGGTCGGGGATCTGCATGAGATTCTTCCTGCGTTGATCGCCGAGATTCGAAAGAGAAAATCCTCCACAACCGCTTTGTAGTGATGGATGCCGCAGAGAAGGGGAGCTAGAAGATGCCCTCCGATGTAGTCACTCGCGAGATTTTTTGGAACGTCTCGTCGACGGGACGCCTTGTCTTCTACGCGCTGGCGCTCGTGACGGTGATCGCCTTCGGATACGGCGTTCTGCGCCATGCCGGAAAGCTGATCCGCGCGAAGCCAACAGACGTCTCCTGGGCGCAGATCCGCGCCGGAGCCTGGCAGAGGGCACTTGAAATCCTCCTGAACAGCTCCATCGCCCGGCGGAATCCTCTTGCCGGATGGATGCACCGGTCGATCATGTGGGGCTTTATCACCCTGTTCATAGGCACCCTCATTGTGGCCGTCGAGTACGACCTGTTTCAGACGCTCCTGGGACGCAGGCATGGATTCTGGATCGGGCGCTTCTTCCTGGCGTACGAGCTTGCCTTGGATTCAATGGGCATCTTGTTTCTTGTGGGGCTCGCCGCGGCTCTGGTAAGGCGATATGCGTTTCAACAACCGCATCTGACCTGGAAGCTACTGGACCTTGTGCTGCCGGTATGGCTGTTCGTCATCGGCTTCACCGGATTCGTGGTCGAAGGAATGCGCCTGGCGGCTACAGGGGCCCACTTAGGATACTCTCCTTACTGGTCGCCGGGCGGGCTGTTTCTCTCGCAACTATGGCAAGGCGCCGACCCGGCAACCGTTCGCCTCTGGCACGGTTATACATGGCTTTTCCACGCAGCATTGTCATTGGGCTGGATTGCGGCGTTCCCCTATTCACCGAAGGTTGTCCACATGTTGAGCGCGGCCATCAACGTCCTCCTGCGAGACCTGCGCTTGAAAGGCCGTCTGACCGCTGTCGACGTGGAGTCAGCGTTCGAGAACGAGCAACCACTCGGTCTGGGCCAGATCCAGGATCTTACCCGCAAGGACGTGCTCGACCTGCTGAGTTGCACCGAATGTGGAAGATGCGAAGCGAGTTGTCCCGCTCACTCCTCCGGAAAGCTTCTTTCCCCCCGGGAGATCATTATCAAGTTGCGCGACCAGGTTGACGAGGAGACTCCGCTCTTCGGAAGGGTCAAAGAGAAGCGGCAGATCATGGGCGCAACGGTAACACCGGAAGAGATCTGGGCCTGCACCACGTGCATGGCCTGCGTTGAGATCTGTCCGGTCTACATCGATCCACTTGCCAAAATCCTGGATCTCCGGCGCAACGAAGTCATGATCCAGGATCGTTACCCGGATACCTTTGGCGATGTCTTCAACGGGTTTACAAAACGAGGAAACCCATGGAACCAGCACTCTTCCTCGCGCCTGGAATGGGCGAGAGGACTTTCGATTCGAACCATGGCGGCCGTAAAAGAGGCTGGCGAGACGGTCGATTATCTCCTGTGGATCGGCTGCTCCGCCGCGTTCGATCCGCGCAATCAAAACATCGCCCGCAGCCTTGTCAGAATTCTCCAGAAAGCGGGGGTCTCCTTCGCCGTCCTGGGCGAAGAAGAAAGCTGCACGGGCGATCCTGCGCGGCGTATCGGCCACGAGTTCCTCTACCAGATTCAGGCTCGCCAAAATGTCGAGACCCTGCAAAATTACGTGTTTCGCAAGGTTCTGACGCTGTGTCCACATTGCTTCAATTGCCTGGGCAAAGAGTACCCCGACTTTGGAGGGAACTACACGGTTGTGCACCATACTCAGCTGGTGCATGAGCTTCTGGAGTCGGGGATGTTGAAGTTGTCACAACGGATTGAAGCAGTGGTCTCCTACCACGACTCCTGTTATTTGGGCCGCCACAATGGGATCTTCGAAGCGCCGCGGGAAATACTGAAGAAAATTCACGGCCTCGAGCTGGTCGAGATGAAGCAGAACCGGGAAAACGGCATGTGTTGCGGGAGCGGCGGAGGGTTGATGTGGATCGAGGAGGAGCCGGGGAAACGGGTGAACGCGAGGCGTGTTGATCAGATCGAGGAAGCGATCGCAAGCGCGGGGGGCGCGGCGGGACGCGCCGTGGTGGCCTCCGCCTGCCCGTTCTGTATGACCATGCTGGAGGACGGACTGGGCGCGAAAAAGGCCCAAGTGCAAGGCAAGGACATCGCGGAATTAGTAGCCGAGGCCATGGGCGATGCCGAGTAAGGTGTGGCGGAGAGAGAGGGATTCGGTCTCTTCCGGTGCTACTCGGATCAGTAAGTTACAGATTTCACATTGCAGGGGTTGCAGTAGTCGCCGTAAGCGCAGCGATTCATTGGTCCCCATTGGTCCCGGCCACCGTTTCTCCTCCAACTCGTTGAGTCTCGGGCCGGAACGGAATGCAATTGGACTCCAGGGACATTCCAAACACAGACGACTTGACCCCGGGTCTAACCTGTGCCCAACGACCGACTTCCGTGCCGTTTTTTGCCCGAGAGCTCGCAATACGGTACTGCCCGAAAATCTGACGAGACAGTCTGTTGTTGCCCATGCCGGCGGCCCGCTCGTCCGACATGGCCCGCAGTGAACAGTACAGGATTCTAACCGTTGTGCTGATACCAGGCGCGATTGCCGTTGTGAGCCATGCCCATCGACGAAACGCTGCATGGAGTTCCTTCCGCAAGCGTAAGGGAGCCGCTGATGCTCCCCCGTTCCGCCGAGGTGCAGCAGGTAAACCTGCACCCACATTTGAACGCGGCTAGCGCGCTGGCTGATTTCGCCGGCTCGTCCATTCCGACTTTGCGAACATCGACCAGGTCTGCATAGACCTTGATGCGTCGGTCCGCCAGTACGAGCTTCCTCCGAAGGCTGAGATTGCAGAGTTGCAAGGTGCACCGACGCGCGCATGGAAGTACTCGATTTGCAACCGCACATCGCCCAAGGTCGCGAGCGACGCAGAGCAGCGTTGGGTGGAGTTCCATGAACGCCATGGAAAGAAACGCTTCACTGCCGTCTTCAACTCGACACTGGATGTCTTGATGCGTGACCCTGAGGCCACGATCGCAGATCAGGTGATGGCGTGGGTGCAAACGAAAGTCATGGGGGGAATTACAGCGACTGGGCTGTCAGCGACAAGGAGCACGGACCGCTCGGCCAGATAGACGCTGCGGCAGACCTCGGCCTGGACAAACGAGTCGTGAATAAAGCCATCAAGGTTTGGGGGCGTCGAGGATACCGGAGGACGACAGTCTTGCTGAAGGATAGGGACAGTTTCAGGGACAGGCTCGCAACCTGTCCGGAGCAGGGCGGGGGACTAAGGCCCGTCAGCTCTATTCTGCCCGGCCTGGAGGCTTTTACGGACGGTCCGCTCAAGGATCAAAAGGCGCTTTTGCCCAAGAAGCCCAGGCCCACCGACACAGGCAGCGGGCTCACCGTTCAGAGCCGCCACCATTACACGCGGATGAAGCAGGTCACGGAACTGGCCCGGCTGGGCGAAGCCGAGAACCAGGATATGGGCTTCATGGCGAGGATGCTCACGCTATGCTCTCTCCCGCGAACCGATCCGGGCGACCGGGCGCAATACAAGCGCCAGAACGGCCCCTACAGGCTCATCATGACCGCCGGGGGTGACAACAAGCTCCCCTCCGGCAATCTGCCCCGGCTGCTTCTCGCCTGGGTTTGCACCGAGGCCGTGCGCACGCAGGACAAAAGGCTCGTGCTCGGCCAGTCTCTTTCCGCCTTCATGCAGCAGCTCGGCATCAACAGCGATTCCGGCGGGAGCCGGGGTGATCGCACGCGCCTGCGCAACCAGATCGACCGGCTCTTTAACTGCCACATCGGCATGATCTACGAAACAAGGGAAGGGAGGAAGGCTTCCACGGGCGGGCGCTTTGCCGCCAAGACCATGCTCTGGTGGGATTACAAGCAGCCCGATCAACAAACGCTCTGGCGGAGCTGGATTGAGTTGGGCGATGAGCTCTTCGAGAAGATCGTCACCCACCCCATGCCCATCGACATGGGCATCCTCAAAACGCTCCGGCGCTCCTCGCTCGGGCTTGATCTTTACATGTGGCTTTCCTACAAGACCTTCACCCTCTACAGCCAGAACCGCAAGCCCGAACGCCTCGCCTGGGACCAGCTCTACCGGCAGTTCGGATCAGACCCGGCGCTGGCAGGCGACAAGACCACGGTGCAGAATTTCCGGAAGGACGCGCTGCGCGAGATCGCCAAACTCAAGCTTTGCTGGCCGACGCTCGACGTACGCACAACCACCGGCGCGCTAGAAGTCCGAGCCTGCCAGCCTTCCATCACGCCCAAGGCGCTCAAGGCTTGACGCCCACAACACGGGCCGGTCTGTGCAAAAACCCTGTGGATAGCGCGGGTTTTCCACGCTGAAACACCACACCCGGCCTGGAATCGACCGCTGAAACACCACACTTTCCTTGATTCCACAGTACTTAGCGTCCGCTGAAACACCACACCGCCTCTCATCCTCATCCGCTGAAACACCACACCCAATTCCCGCTGAAACACCACACCATACAAGTAGTAAGAATCCATATAGGAACAGGTAGTAGGCACCCCCCGGCTTCGGAAAACGCTCCGCAGCCTTCCGAACACGAATCGGAGTTCGGCCCAGGGGGCCCCACACCCATCCCGATTCAAAAGGGAAAGGACTAGCGCCCTCTCCCCTGTGACCCCTCTCCCGGAACGAAGCGCACGAAGGCCCAGCGTGAGGCGCAGGCAAGAGAGGATGCGGCAGTACTGGGCGCAGCGGAGGAAGCAGGAAGTCAAGGGCAGGTAGGAATTGTCTTCGGGCTGCGCCCACGTGCATTGTCGGCGAAACGTCGGGCTGCCGGCTTTCAACGACGTGACGTCAACCGCGAGCGCTTCGCATAAGACTCGGCTTCCAGGTCCTGGACGCGTGCGCGGACCGCAGCATTTTGGAGCAACCGGTTCGCGGAGGTAGGCGCGCCGTGTTCGCTAAATCCCACAGCTATATAGGCTTCGGTGGCTGTGCGCGGGCGGGAAGACGTTGCGCAAGATGCTCCTGTTTTAATGCTTAGGAGCGGGAAACAGGAGGTCCTCCCGGTGGCTAAATGGAAGTTGAGACCAGGTGTTCGAGACTTGGCTCAGAAACCAACACAGGAGGACCTGTATGAATTCTACTCTCCATTACGTGGGATTCGATCTGCACAAGCGGACGATCTCGCTGTGTGTGAAAACGGCCGACGGCACGATCGTCGAAGAGAGAACCCTTCCGGCGCGACCCATCGCTCTGAAGCAGTGGGCCGCCGAGCAAACCACGCCGTGGGTGGGCGCGATGGAAGCCACGATCTTCACCGGTTGGGTGTACGACCTACTGAAACCCCAGGCGCAGGAGTTGAAGGTGGCACACCCACAGATGTTGAAAGCGATCACCTGCGCCAAGAAGAAGAGCGATCAGATCGATCCGCGCAAGCTGGCCGATGGGGTACGCTGCGGCTTCCTGCCGGAGTGCTACATGGCGCCGGGGCCGATCCGCGAGTTGCGGCGGGTTTTGCGCTACCGCAATCTGCTGTTGCGCCAGGTGGTGCGGATGAAGAACCGCATCGCCGGGCTGCTGATGGAGACGGCGGTGGACTACAACAAGAAACAACTGCATCGCAAGAAGTATTTCTGCGAACTGATGGAGAGTCTGGAGGAGGTGCCCGCATCGGTGATCGATCTGTTGCATCTCAGCCGTTCGATGATGGAGACGTTCAACCAGACCCAGAAGGGGCTGTTGCGGGGGCTGGAGCAGCACGAAGATCTGCGAGAACGGATGGAACGGCTGAAAACGGTGCCGAGCATTGGCGCGGTGACGGGGTTGACGTGGGCGCTGGAGGTGGGCGAACCGCAGCGGTTCAGCTCGGTCGGCAAGGCCTACAGCTATTGCGGCCTGACCAGTGCGCTGGTCAGTTCGGGCGGCAAAGAGCAGCGCGGACCGATCTCCAAGCAGCGCAACAAGTATTTGCAGACGGTACTGATCGAGGCGGCGAAACTGGCGCCGCGCCTCAATGCCGAACTCAAGGCCCTGCACGATCGCGAGGTCGAGCGCGGGCATGCGAATCGAGCCACGCTGGTGGTGGCGCGCAAACTGGTGGCGTATCTACTGGCCGTGGACAAATCCGGCAAGCCGTTTACGCCCCGCTCCGCACAGCCGGCGGCGGTAACGGCCGGCTGATCCTTCGTCCTGCTGGGGAGACTTTGGGGCACCGGCGGCCTCGCGTCAAGGGTTCACTTCGTCGCCGCGGCGCCCTTGACC